>NZ_VLNU01000001.1:1200000-1500000 GCF_009765165.1 Lysobacter panacisoli | reverse complement strand
TCACCGACCGCAGCACGCCGCCGCGACGCACGCTGGCGGAGTTCGGCCTGCCGCCCGATGTCTACGCGGCGGGCCGGCTGGACCACGACAGCGAAGGACTGCTGCTGCTCACCGACGACGGTGCGCTCGCGCACCGTTTGACCGATCCGCGCCACAAGTCGCCCAAGACCTACTTCGTGCAGGTGGAGGGCGAACCGCACGATGACCATATCGACGCGCTGCGCCGCGGCGTGACACTCAACGACGGACCGACCCGTCCTGCCAAGGCGCGACGCATCGACGATCCGGCCCTGTGGCCGCGCGATCCACCGGTGCGTTTTCGCAAGACCGTGCCCGATGCCTGGCTCGAACTGACCATCAGCGAAGGCCGCAATCGCCAGGTACGGCGCATGACCGCCGCGGTCGGACTGCCGACGCTGCGACTGGTGCGCGTGGCGATCGGCGCGCATCGGCTGGATACTTTGATGCCCGGCGAGTGGCGCATCTGCGACTGAGCGCGCGGGGCACGATGCTGGAGCCGCCATGCATTACCTCGACAACCTGCTGCTCAACACCGACAGCTACAAGGCGAGCCACTGGCTGCAGTATCCGCCGCGCACCGACGCGACGTTCTTCTACGTCGAGTCGCGCGGCGGCGTGTACGACCGCACGCTTTTCTTCGGGCTGCAGACCATCCTCAAGGAGTACCTCGGCCGACCGGTGACGCACGCGCACGTCGACGAGGCGCGCGATCTCTTCGCCGCCCACGGCGAGCCGTTCAACGAAGCCGGCTGGCGGCGCGTCGTCGATCGCCACGAAGGCCGCCTGCCGCTGCGCATCCGCGCGGTCGCGGAAGGCAGCGTCGTACCGACGCACCAGGCGCTGGTGACCATCGAATCCACCGATCCGGACGCGTTCTGGGTACCGTCCTACATCGAAACATTGCTGCTGCGCCTGTGGTATCCGGTGACGGTCGCGACGGTGAGCTGGCACGCACGGCAGACGCTGCGCCAGTTCCTGGAACGCACCAGCGACGACGTCGAGGCGCAGTTGCCGTTCAAGCTGCACGACTTCGGCGCGCGTGGCGTGTCCAGCGCGGAATCCGCGGCGATCGGCGGCCTGTCGCACCTGGTGAATTTCCTCGGTACCGACACGGTGGCGGGCCTGCTCGCGGCGCGCGCGTACTACCACGAACCGATGGCGGGCTTCTCGATTCCCGCCGCCGAGCACAGCACGATCACCGCGTGGGGCCGCGATCGCGAGGTCGATGCGTACCGCAACATGCTGCGCCAGTTCGCGCGCCCGGGTTCGATCGTCGCGGTGGTGTCGGACAGCTACGACATCTTCAAGGCGGTGTCGGAGCACTGGGGCCAGACCTTGCGTGACGAAGTCATCGAGTCGGGCGCTACGGTGGTGATCCGTCCCGACTCCGGCGATCCGGCCGACGTCGTCCATCAATGCTTGCAGCGACTCGACGAGGCCTTCGGCCACGTCGTCAACGGCAAGGGTTTCAAGGTGCTCAACCACGTGCGCGTGATCCAGGGCGACGGTATCGATCCAACCAGCCTGCGCGCGATCCTCGAACGCATCACCAGCGCCGGCTACGCGACCGACAATCTCGCCTTCGGCATGGGCGGCGCGCTGTTGCAACGGCTGGATCGCGACACGCAGAAGTTCGCGCTGAAGTGCTCGGCCGCGCGTGTCGATGGATGCTGGATCGACGTCTACAAGGAACCGGTGACCGACAAGGGCAAGACCAGCAAGCGCGGACGCATGACGCTGGCGCGCAATGCCGCCACCGGTCATTACCGCACCGTGCCGCTGGCCGACGAAGCGGTGTCCCTCGATGTGGCCGACGCACCGGCGGGTTACGAAGACGCGATGGTCACCGTGTGGGAGAACGGCACGCTGCTGCGCGACTGGACGCTGGCGCAGGTGCGCGAGCGCGCCGCCGCCGAGCGCCTGTAACGATCAGCGCGGCGGCGCCACCGGCACCGAGTTCGCGCCCGGTCGCGTCAGCAGGAGAACGCCGCCGAGCACCACGGCCGTACCGATCAGCTGGATCGGCGTGATCGCCTCGCCCAGCAGCCATGCGCCGAGAAACACCAGCGATACCGGCCCCAGCACGGAGAGCTGCGCTGCCGTTCCCGCGCCCAGCCGCGCGACGGCACCCATCGTGAACGTCACCGGCAGGAACGTGCAGAACACCGCGTTGATCGCGGCCAGGCCGTACACCTCCGGCGAGAGGTGCAGAAGTCGCGTCGGATCGCGCGCGATGACGTAATGCAGCAGCGTCGCTGCCGTGGATACGCACATCGCCAGCGCGACCAGCCGCAGCGATCCGATGCGCGAGATCAGCTGTCCCGACATCGACAGGTACAGCGCGTAGCTCAGCGCCGCCAACAGCACCAGCGCGCTGCCGAACAGCACATGGTCGCCCTGCACGCGCAGGTTTTCGACGAACACGAAGGCCACGCCTGCGTAGCTCACCGCCAGCGCGACCCACTCGCGCCGCGCGACCTTGCGCTTGAACGCGAACACGCCGATCAGCAGCACGAAGGTCGGATTGAGGAACAGGATCAGCCGCTCCAGCGACACCGGGACGTATTCCAGTCCCCAGAAATCGAACAGGCTGGAGAGGTAGTAGCCGAGCACGCCCAGCACCAGGATCCGGCCGAAGTCGCGGCGCGTGATGCGTGCATGGCCCGGGCGCAGCGATTCGCGCACGCCGAGCGCGACGAACAGCGGCAACGACAGCAGCATGCGCAGCGCCAGCACGTCGAGTGCATCGATGCCGTGGCGGTACTGGAACTTCGCCAGGATCGCCTTGGCCGAAAAGAGCACCGCGCCGGTTGCGGCGAGCGCGAGGCCGACGCGACGCGTGTTCGCGGCGTGCGCATCGGTAGCGGGTACGGACGATGTCATGGCGCGCTCGCTCCATCGAGCTGGGCGAGGTTCTCCTGCGTGAGCGACAGGCGCGCGGCGGCGAGCAGTTCGTGCAGCTGCACGACGCTGGTGGCGCTGGCGATGGGCGCGGTGACGGCCGGCTGCGCCATCAGCCAGGCCAGCGCGACCTGCGCCGGAGTGGCGCGATGATCGGCGGCGACGTCGTCCAGCGCCTGCAGAATGCGCAGGCCGCGCGGTTCGAGGTAGCGACTCACGGCGCCGGCGCGCGCGGCGCTCTTGCCCAGGTCGTCCGCGCTGCGGTACTTGCCGCTGAGGAAACCGCTGGCCAAAGCGTAGTACGGGATCACCGCGATGCCACGTTCGCGCGCCAGCGGTTCCAGCTCCGCCTCGAAGCCGGCGCGGTCGTACAGGTTGTAGTGCGGTTGCAGGCATTCGTAGCGCGGCAGGCCGAGGCGTTCGGAGGTGTCCAGCGCTTCGGCCAGGCGGGCGGCTTCGTAGTTGGACGCGCCGATCGCGCGCACCTTGCCCTGTTCGATCAGCCGCGCGAATGCACCCAGGGTGTCGGCGAGCGGCGTGTCGGGATCGTCCTGGTGGGCCTGATAGAGATCGATGACGTCGGTCTGCAGGCGACGCAGCGAACCCTCGACCGCCGCCTGCACCGTGGCCGGGGCGAGGCCGCGGTGGCGTTCCCACTTACCGACCTTGGTCGCAAGCGTGACCCGGTCGCGCTTGCCGCTGCGGCGGAACCAGCGGCCGAGGATCGTCTCCGATTCGCCGCCCTCGTTGCCGGGCACCCAGTACGAGTAGGAATCGGCGGTGTCGACCAGGTCGAAACCGGTGTCGACGAAGGCATCGAGCAGGGCGAAGGCCTCCGCCTCATCCACGCTCCAGCCCAGCACGTTGCCGCCGAACGCGAAAGGCGCCACCCGCAGGGCGGATCGACCGATGGGGCGAAGGGTCGGACGCATCGGCGGCTCCGGGACGAGTAGGGGGACACATGATGCGATGCGTTACAGGCGGTGCACAGGCGTGCGATCGCGACAGCGTGTTGCGGGAGAGGTCCATGACGGACCGGAAGCGCGCCGATCGGGGATCCAGGGAGGGGCCATGCTCGCAATCCGATTCCTTTCTGCTAACTTTGGCCACGATGAAACCGCGGCGCGAAGGGGGTCGACGCTGCCCCGGGGACAGGGACGCATGGCCATAGCCGCAGGCAATTCGGGCCGGATCCTGGTCGTCGACGACCAGAGCGTGAACCTGCGCGTCGTCGGCACGCTGCTGGCCCGGCAGGGTTACGAAGTGATCTCCGCCGGCAGCGGCGAGGAAGCGCTGCAGCGCTACGTGGAAACCCCGCCCGACCTGATCCTGCTGGACATGATGATGCCCGGCATGGACGGCTTCGACGTGCTGGCCGCGCTGCATGAACTGGGTCCGCTGCAGGTGCCGGTGGTGTTCGTCACCGCCGCGCACGACCGCGACCTGCTGCTGCGCGCCTTCGACGCCGGCGTCGTCGATTACGTCACCAAGCCCTTCCTGCCCGAGGAACTGCTGGCGCGCGTCAACGCGCACGTCGGCCTCAAGCTCACGCGCGACCGACTCGAACGCGTGGCGCGTGAGCGCGAGGAACTGGTCAACCTGGTCGCGCACGATCTGAAGAATCCGCTCAGCAGCGTGGTGTTCGCCGCCGAACTGCTGCGCAGCGGGCTGTGCAAGTCCGAGCGCATCCCGCGCTACCTTCAGATGATCCACGAGAGCGCCGACGACGCGCTCGGTTACATCCGCCATTACCTGGAAAGTCAGGCCGAGGCCGAGCCGCGCGAGGAAGACATCCTGCTCGAGCGCGCCGATCTCGGCGAGACGCTGGACTGGCTGCTGCAGCGCTACGAGATGCAGCTGGAAGCGCGCGGCATCCGCGTCGAACTGCATCCGCCGCCGGTGCCGGCGCAGGTGTGCATCCACCCGCGCGTGCTGCGCCAGGTCGCCGAGAACCTCGTCACCAACGCAATGAAGTACGCGCCGGGTACGGAGCTGCTGCTGAGTGCACGCGTCGGCGCACCGGGCTACTGGCAGCTGATCGTCGCCGACCGTGGGCCGGGCATTCCGCCCGAACGCCAGCGCGAACTGTTCAAGCCGTTCGTGCGCCTGCACGACGACGCCGAGGACAACGGCCTGTCGAGCGGACTGGGCCTGTCGCTGGCCAAGCGCATCATTGCCGGCGCGGGTGGGCAGCTGTGGTACGAACCGCGACGCCGTGGCGGCGCCCGGTTCATCATCGAACTGCCCGAAGCGCCGTCGCCCGCGTTCGCCTGAGTTACGACGGCGGGGTGTGCCGGGTCGTCCGGCGCGGGGTCGATGCGCGCGCGGCGCGGCGGGCTTCGATCCGGCGCGACTGACCTTCGATCGCCTCGCCTTCACCGTTCTCGGCCTGGCGCGCACGACGCTTGGCCGCGTACCAGAGCAGGCCCGCACCGGCGACCGCCGCCGCGATCAACACCGGATTCCGGCGCACGAAACCGCCCGCGATGCGAGCGCCGCCCTTGAGCGCGCCGAGCTTGGCTCCGGTCTCCAGCCACTTGCCGGCGTGCTGGCTCACCGCGGGCACGGCGTGTCGCAGGTTGTCGCCGACCGCGGAAGCCAGTTCCAGGGCGCGTTCGGGGAGCGAAGTCAGCTTGGTCATCATGGCGTTCCGGCGGCTGCGGAGGGCATCCAGTGTCCCCGGCGCATCGTTGAAGCGGCGTGAGCGGAGGGCGCGGTTGCCGGCCCGTAACTGAATGCCGATGATGGCGCCAGCCGAGCCTCGCGCGAGCCGACATGATCCGAGTCCTGCCCAATGTGCTCTCCGCCGCCGAGCTCAACGCCGTGCGCGAGCTGCTTCCGCAGGTGCGCTTCGCCGACGGGCGCATCACCAATCCCGAATCGACGATCAAGCAGAACCTGCAAGCGCCACAGGACGACCCGGCCAACCAGCGCATCGCGCTGATCGCGCGCGACGCGCTGATGCGCTATCCGGACCTGCGCGTGTTCGCGCATCCGCGCACGATGGCGCGCACCACCGTCGTGCGCTACGAGCCCGGGATGAACTACGGCTGGCACGTCGACGAGGCGCTGTTCCCGTCGCAGCCGCCGATCCGCAGCGATCTGTCGTGCACGGTGTTCCTCAACGATCCCGCCGACTACGACGGCGGCGAACTCACCATCCAGCTCGGCGCGCAGGAGCTGTCGTACAAGCTCGAACCCGGCAGCGCGATCCTGTATCCCTCCACCACGATCCATCGCGTCACGCCGGTGACGCGCGGCGTGCGCATCGCGGCGATCACCTGGCTGCAGAGCTGGGTGGCCGACAGCAACCGCCGCGAACTGCTGATACAGCTGGAAGAAGCGCGCGCACTCGCCGCGAGCGGTGGCGATCGGCAACGCCTGCAGGTGTTGCTCGAATCGCTGCGCACCAACCTTTTCCGGATGTGGGCCGACACATAGGGCTCACGACAGGCCGAGCTTCGATTCGGTGTGACCAGCGCGTTCATGTGACGCCCGCGCGACGCTCGTCACGCGCATTCAAGGATCGCGTGACAGACGGTTAACGTCGTGCCGGTAATCGTGTGCGCCCAAGCAAAGCGACGGAGACGGACGATGGCGAAGAAGGCTTCCATCGAACAGGAGCAGGTCCACGAGCTGCTCTACCAGGCCCTGGAAACCGAACTCGGTGGCATCCAGGTGTACGAAACGGCGGTGAGCTGCGCGGTCAACGACGACCTGCGCAAGGAATGGGGCGAATACCTGGAGGAGACGCGCACTCACCGCAAGGTGCTGCTCAACGTGTTCCAGTCCCTGGGACTGGACCCGGAGCAGAAGACGCCCGGCCGCGAGGTCGTCGGACACATCGGCAAGTCGCTGGTGAAGGCGATGGAGATCGCCAAGGCCAGCGGCGACGCTATCGCAGCAGAACTCGTCGCGACCGAGTGCGTGGTCCTGGCCGAGACCAAGGACCATGCGAACTGGGAGCTGATCGGGAAGGTCGCCGAGAACACCACCGGTGATGTGTCGCGCGTGCTCAAGCAGGCGCACGAAGCGGTCGAGAAGGACGAGGACCACCACCTCTACCATACGCGCGGCTGGAGTCGCGAACTGTGGCTGCAGTCGCTGGGCATCCCCGCGGTGCTGCCGCCACCGGAAGAGGTCAAGCAGGTCGAGACCGCGATCGGTGCGGCACGTGCGGAGCAGTCGCGCGACCGGATGCGCAAGCACTGACTCAATACGTACGCGCGGCCGTTCGATCAGACGGTCGCGCGATGTGGAGTCGGCGACCAGCGCGCGACCCAGTCCTCACCATCGGCAATCGCAGCGGCATTCTGCTGCATCGACAATGCGAGGTCGTGCGCGCGATCGTCGCGGCCGTAGCCGTGTGCGGTCGCCTTGGAATAGCGATTCCATTCGTCCGACGCGAGCGCGTCTTCCACACGCGCGACATCGAGGTCGAAGTGCGCGGCGACACGACGGAGTTCCCGCTCCGGCTGCGCGAGCAGCGTCTCGAAATCGACGCGCAGCACACGTCCGGCATGTTCGCCCTGCGCGAGTGCACAGAAGCGCAGGCGCTCGGCCAGCCATCCCATCGCGCACTGCTGCGGCAGCGACAGTGCATGCAGCGCGACGTCGCGCGCGATGCCGCGCGCGTGCAGGTCGCGCAGGCGTTCGCCGGCGGCAGCGGCGGCGTCATGCATCGAGGCCGGCGCCTTCAGCAGCGTCGCCAGGTACGGGCGTAGCGGCATGTCGAGCAGGACCACGCGCATCGCCGGCTGTTGTGCGAGTAAAGCGGCGACCAGTCCGTTGCAACCGCTGGTGGCCTTGACGATGCTGCGTCGCTGTGGCGACAGCGCGCGCGACCACGTTCGCCACAGCGCGCGCAGAAGGTCGTCGGCCTGTCGTGGCGACAGTCGCGACTGCGGCGAGTCGAGCAGCGGCCATGCCTCGGCCAGGGTGCGCAGCGGCAGCGGCTCGCGCAGGCCTTGCACGTCGGGCCAGCTGTCGAGCAACCGGCTCAGCAGCGTCGAGCCGCAATGTCCGATGTGGAAGATCGCATGCGCGGGCGGCGCGTCGTCACCGTCGTTGTGTTCGATCAGCGATTCAAGCGGCCGCCACGCACCATCGGCGCGCGGCGGGATCGCACGATCGTCGAGGAACGCGGCCTCGCGACGCTGCTGCGCATTCAACCGCAGCCACAGCACGCGGCGCGCGATCGGGTCCAGCTTGAAGGGCAGGTACTCGGCGTCGAGAGGCGGCATGGGCGCAGTGTAGCGACTGCGCCGGTCAGGTTCCGCGCGGCTTGGCGCGGTGGGTCGCGGCCGCCGTCCACGGATCGTCGGGCCACGGGTGCTTGGGGTAACGACCCTTCATTTCCTTCTTCACTTCCGGGTACGTTCGATCCCAGAAGCCGCGCAGGTCCTGGGTGATCTGCAGCGGCTTGCCGCCGGGCGAAAGCAGGTGCAGCGTGAGCGGCACTCGACCGTCGGCGATGCGCGGCGTATCGGCGAGGCCGAACAGTTCCTGCAGCTTCACGGCGAGCACGGGCGCAACAGGCGCGTCAGTCTCGTCGTCGTAGTCGTACTCGATCGCGCGTTCCATCCCGGAGGGCACCGCGATGCGCACTGGCGCGAGCGCGTCGATGCGCTGGCGCTGCGACCACTCGAGCGTGGAGCGCAGCGCCTCGCCGAGTTCCTGCTCGCCAAGTGCGTCCAGTCGCGTCTTGCCGGTCAGCGCGGGCTTCAGCCACGCGTCGAGCGTGTCCAGCAACGCCGCGTCGGACAGGTCGGGCAGCGCCGCTGGTCCCTGCGCGAGTTCGGGCAGCCATGCACGAAGGCAACGCACGCGCGCCCGCCATTGCGCGAGCGATGGCGTCCACGGCAGCGCGCGCAGGCCAAGCTGGCGCACGGCGTCCACCAGCGCATCGGCATAGCGCGATGGATCCGGCTTCGCCAGCGGCTTGCTCTCGATCACGATGCGGTCGAAACGCGTTTCGCGCACCGCGGCGATGCCACGCGCGTTCGCGTCCCACACGACGCGGTCCTCGGTGACGAAACGTCGCTGGAAGTCCTCGCGCAGGCGTTGTTCGTCGAGTGGCGCGGCGCGCAGCACGCGCGCATCGCGCGGATCGTCGCGCAGTTCGCTGATCGCGATCCACGGTTCGCCGTACAGCGCACTGTCGTCGAACAGTTTCGCGCTGCGCCCGTTGGCGAGCTGGTAGCGGTAGGGATCGGACGGATGCTGGCGCGCGATGCGATCCGGGAATGCATGCAGCAACACGTCGCCGAGCAGGTGCGCGGGTGCATTCGAAGGCGGCGCATGCTCCAGCCGCAGGCGACGTCGCCACTGCCGTGCCTGCTGGTCGAGCGCGGCGAGCGCCGAACGCGAGGCGTCCGCGGCGACGCGTCCCGCGCGGAACGCCGCCAGCGCCTGCCAGCGTTCGGCGACGGCATCGCTGCGCGAACGCAGCGGGTCGCGCGCTTCGAGCAACGCAGCGAGGTCGCAGGCAAGCGCCTGTTCGTCGCGATTCGATGGCGCGAGCAGCATCGCAGCCAGACGCGGATGCGTGCCGAGGCCAAGCATTCGTCGTCCCAGCGGTGTGATCGTGCCACCGTCGAGCGCACCGAGTCGTTGCAACAGTTCGCGCGCGGCGGCGAGCGCACCGGGCGGCGGCGCATCGACGAAGCGCAGGTTGGCGTCGCCCCATGCGGCGAGTTCGAGCGCGAGTCCTGCCAGTTCCACCTGCGCCATCTCGGGACGGCGCTGCGGTTCCAGCCGTTGCGATTCCGGCCACAGCCGACACGCCCAGCCCTCGGCGACGCGGCCGGCACGGCCGGCGCGCTGGTCGGCGGAGGCCTGCGCGATGTTGGCCACGTCCAGCCGCGCGAAGCCGCTGTTGGGGTCGTAGCGCGGTTCGCGTGCGAGGCCGGAATCGACCACCACGCGCACGCCGGGCAGCGTCACGCTGGATTCGGCGACGTTGGTCGCCAGCACCACGCGGCGACGGCCGTCGGGATCGGGTTGCAGCACGCGCGACTGCTGTTCCACCGGCAGTTCGCCGTGCAGCGCCAGCACGTCGATGCCACGCGTCGCGTCGCTGTTTTCCAGTACCGAGTGCGTGCGTGCGATCTCGCGCTGGCCGGGCAGGAACACCAGCACGTCGCCCGGATGGTGCGTCAGCGCATGTTCGACCGCGCGACGCGTCTGGTGTTCGAGCGCTTCTTCGCGACGCGCCGGGAAATGCGCGATCGAGACCGGAAAGCTGCGTCCTGCGCTGCTCAGGCGCGGCGCGTCGAGGAACGTCGCCAGCCGTTCGCCGTCGAGCGTGGCCGACATCACCACGATGCGCAGGTCTTCGCGCAGCCCGGACTGCACGTCGAGCGCGAGCGCAAGTCCGAGGTCGGCGGCGAGATGGCGCTCGTGGAATTCGTCGAACAGCAGCGCGCCGACGCCTTCCAGCATCGGATCGTCCTGCAGCATGCGGGTGAGGATGCCCTCGGTGACGACTTCGATCCGGGTGCGCGCCGAGACGCGGTTCTCGAAGCGGATCCGGTAGCCGACGGTCTCGCCCACGTCCTCGCCGCGCTGGCGTGCCATGAAGTTCGCGGCGGCGCGCGCGGCGACGCGGCGCGGTTCGAGCATGACGATCCTGCGCCCCTGCAGCCACGGCTCGTCGAGCAGCGCCGGCGGCACCTGCGTGGTCTTGCCGGCGCCGGGCGGCGCTTCCAGCACCAGGCGCGGATGGGCGGCCAGGCTCTCGCGGATGCGCGGGAGCAGCTCGTCGATGGGGAAGGCGGGGCGATTCACGCGCGACAGTCTACTGGCTGCGCTCGGCTAGACTTCGCACATGGAATTGATCGACATCGGCGCCAACCTCACCCACGACTCCTTCGACCACGACCGCGACGCGGTGCTGGCGCGCGCGCGCGAGGCCGGTGTCGCGCAGATGGTGATCACCGGGGCCAGCCGCGAGCATTCGCCGCTGGCGCTGAAGCTGGCCAGGCGACATCCGGGCGAGCTGTTCGCGACCGCCGGCGTGCATCCGCACCACGCCACCGAGTACACGGCCGAATGCGACGCGGAAATACGCGAGCTGCACGCGCATTCCGAAGTCGTCGCGGTCGGCGAATGCGGGCTGGACTACTTCCGCGACTTCTCGCCGCGGCCGGCGCAGCGGCGCGCGTTCGAACTGCAGCTGCAGATCGCGGTGGATACGAAGAAGCCGTTGTTCCTGCATCAGCGCGATGCGCATGCGGATTTCATGGCGATGATGCACAACTTCGACGGCCGTCTCGGCCCGGCGGTGGTGCACTGCTTCACCGGCACGCGCGAGGAGATGTTCGACTACCTCGACCGCGACTGGCACATCGGCATCACCGGCTGGCTGTGCGACGAGCGCCGCGGCCAGCACCTGCGCGAGCTGGTCCGGCACATCCCGGCCGACCGGCTGATGATCGAGACCGACGCGCCCTACCTGCTGCCGCGCACGATCAAGCCGGCGCCGCCGCACCGGCGCAACGAGCCGATGTTCCTGGCGCACATCGTCGAGGAACTGGCCCGCGACCGCGGCGAGGACGTCGCGACCACGGCCCAGCGGACCACGGACACCGCGCGCGCATTCTTCCGCCTGCCGCCGCGCTGACCGGAGGGGTGGGTCCGCGGCCATGACGCCGCGTTCATCCCGGGATTGGGAAAACAGGGGCCGCGCCACGACGCGGTCCGCGTATTCCTGGATGGGTGATCCCGACCTTCCGCATGAACCGACCCGACCCGCCCGTCCTCGAATTCGACGACATCCGGCTCGACCTCGCCGGCCGACGCCTGCTGCGCGGCGGAATCCTGCAACGGCTCGATCCCGCCGCCTTCGCCGTGCTGTGCCTGCTGGCGCGCTCACCGGGCCAGGTGTTCTCGCCCGACGAGATCGCCGAGGAGGCCTGGGGTCAACGACTGGTCCCGGCGGGTGCGCTGATCCGGACCATCGCCCTGCTCCGTCACGCGCTCGGCGACGACGCGGAACATCCGCGCTACCTGCACACGGTGCACGGCTACGGCTACCGCTTCGATCGCCCGCCGCTCGCGACGGACACGCCCGCGTCGGCCGACTCGCCCAGGGATGACGAGACCGGACCGGATCGCCCACTGCAGCGGACCGGCGATCGCGGCGATGTCTCGTCGTCCCGGCCGTGGACCCCGCGGGTCGTGCTGATGGCTCGCGATTTCAGCCACTGAGCGCAGTGGCGGTTACTGGCGACTTGGCTCAGCGCGCGTCTTCGTAGGCCTGCAGATGGCACCATGCCGCCGCGAGCAGCGGCGCGTGCTGTCCGGCGGCGTGCGCGCGATGCAGCATGTCGCCGACGATCTGCATCGCCTCCACCGCCTGTCCGGCTTCGAGGTCGCGCAGCATCGAGGCCTTCAGCGCCGAACCCGACTGGGTGAGCGTGGTCAGCGCGGCCTGCCGTGCCGTGTCGGCGACGGGCTGGCCTTCGGCTTCGGCGACGGAGAGGCACTCGCGATACAGCGACTGCATGAACGCCTCGCCGCCTTCGGTGGCGACGATGCCGCCCACGCTGGTGCGCATCAGGCAGGTGCCCGCGGCGAGCGTGGCGAGAAAGGTGAACTTCGCCCACTGTTCCTGCGCGATGCGCGGCGACCGCACATGGTCGATCCCGGCCTTCGCGCATGCCTGCGCGAAGGCTTCGGTGCGCGTGCCGTCGCCATCTCCGCGTCTTTCACCGAACGTGATCGAAGCGGGCTTGCCCAGGTGCAGGATCTCGCCACCCGGACCTTTCATCGCGCTGATGAAGCACAACCCGGCGACCACCGCGTCCGCGCCGAAGCGCTCGTCCAGCGGCGCGTAATGGCGCAGGCCGTTGAGGATCGGCAGCAGCCACGTGCCCTCGCCCATCGCGGGCGCGATCGCGTCCATCGCACTGTCGAGGTCGTAGGCCTTGCAGCTCAGCAGCACCATGTCGAACGGACGCTGCGCGACGAGCTCCGGTAACGCATCGGCCGTGACGTGGGCCACGCGCACGTCTGCATCGCCGAGCGGACTGCGGATCGCCAGGCCGTGTTCGTCCAGTTGCGCCGCGCGCGCGGGACGCACGAGGAAGGTGACGTCGACGCCCGCTTGCGCCAGCCGGCCACCGAAGTAACCGCCGGTGCCGCCGGCGCCGAGCACGAGGATGCGCATCAGCTGCGCAGGCCCACGCCGCGCTTGAGCAGCCACAGGCCGAGCGTGGCGAGTGCGGCGACGAAGGCCAGCATCAGTGCATATGCCACCCACACCGGCACGTCGGACACGCCGAGCAGGCCGTAGCGGAACGCGTTGACCATGTAGAAGATCGGGTTCGCGTGGGTCATCGCCTCGGCCCACGGCGGCAGCAGCTTCACCGAATAGAACACGCCGCCGAGGTAGGTCAGCGGAGTGAGGATGAAGGTCGGCACGATGGCGATGTCGTCGAACTTGCGCGCGTACACCGCGTTGACGAAGCCGGCCAGCGAGAAGATCGTCGCGCCGAGCAGCACCGTGGTCAGCGTGACCAGCGGATGCGGGATGCGCACCTTGGTGAAGAACATCGCGATGACCAGCACGATCGCGCCGACCATCAGTCCGCGCAGGACCGCGCCGGCGACGTAACCGGTGAGGATCACCCAGTGCGGCATCGGGCTGACCAGCAGTTCTTCGACGTGGCGGCCGAACTTCGCGCCGAAGAACGACGAGGAGATGTTGCCGTAGCTGTTCTGGATCACGCTCATCATCACCAGGCCGGGGACGATGAAGTCCATGTACTTGATCCCGTCCATCGAGCCCACGCGCGAGCCGATCAGGCCGCCGAAGATCAGGAAGTACAGGGTCATCGTGATCGCCGGTGGCACCAGCGTCTGGCCCCAGATGCGCAGGATGCGCGTGACTTCGCGGCGGACGATGGTGCCCAGCGCGACGAGGTTGCGCTGCATCGTGGTGGGTTCGGTGGTCGCGATCGTGGTGTTCATTCCGGTACTCACGCCACCTGCTCCGGCGGCGTCTGGGCGGTGCTGTCCTGCGCGTTCTCGCCGGTCAGGCGCACGAACAGTTCTTCGAGGCGGTTGGACTTGGTACGCATCGAGCGCACGCGGATGCCCGCGTCGCCGAGCGCGGCGAACACGCGGTTGAGGTCCATCGCGCGCGGCATCTCGATGTCGAGCGTGTGGTCGTCGGTCGCCACCAGCGTGGTGCCTTCGATCAGCGGCAGCGTGTCCGGCAGGCTGCCGTCGATGTCGAGCAGGAAGCCTTCGACGTCGAGCTTGGCCAGCAGTGCCTTCATCGGGCCCTGCTCGACGATGCGGCCGCGGTCGATGATGGCGAGGTTGCGGCACAGGCTCTCCGCTTCCTCCAGGTAATGCGTGGTGAGGATGATCGTGGTGCCGGCGGCGTTGATCTCCTTCAGCGTCTTCCACATGCCGCGGCGGATCTCGATGTCCACGCCCGCGGTGGGCTCGTCGAGGATCAGCAGCTTGGGCTGCGTCATCATCGCTCGCGCGATCATCAGGCGGCGCTTCATGCCGCCGGAGAGCGTGCGGCTCATCATCGTGGCCTTTTCCCACAGATGCGCGCGCTTGAGTTCGACCTCGGCGCGGCGCATCGCCTCCTCGCGCGGCACGCCGTAGAAACCGGCGTAGTTCACCAGGATGTCGAGCGGCTTCTCGAACATGTTGAAGTTCAGTTCCTGCGGCACCAGGCCCATCAGGCGCATTGCGGCGCTGCGGTCGCGCGTGATGTCCACGCCGAAGATCGACACCGATCCTGCGCTCAGGTTCACCAGCGAGCTGGCGATGCCGATCAGCGTGCTCTTTCCGGCGCCGTTGGGGCCGAGCAGCGCGAAGAAATCGCCGGGCGCCACGTCGAGCGAAACGCCCTTGAGCGCCTGCACCCCCGCCTTGCCGGAGCCGCCCTCGTAGGTCTTGCGCAGGTCGCGCACGGAAAGGGCGGGAACGGCCGCAGCCGCGGGGGAAGAGCGTGAATCCGGGGTCATCGTCAAGGCCTGCGCCGCGAGCCGCGCGGCGATAGACGGTAGTATAGGCGGCCCCGTGGCGGCACCCCGGCCACAGTCTGTTGCATCACCGTCGGTGTCTCGTGGCCATCCAGCATTTCCCTCTGAAGCTCGTCTCCCGCCGCATGCTGGCCCCGACCGTGGGCCATTACACCTTCGTGCGCGACGATGGCCAGCCGCTGGATTTCATCCCGGGACAGTTCATCCAGGTGCATTTCCAGTACGCCGACGGCACCGCCACCAAGCGCAGCTATTCGCTGGCGACGATCCACGACCACGCGCTGGGTCCGGGCGAGGCGGTGGAGATCGCGGTGAGTTACGTGAAGGGCGGCGCGGCGACGGCGCTGTTCGAAGGTCTGGATGCAGGCGGGCAGGTCGATGCGAGTGGCCCGTTCGGCCGCTTCTGCCTGATGCCGGGCGATGCCAACGCGCGTTACCTGTTGATCGGCACCGGCACCGGCGTCACGCCGTACCGCGCAATGCTGCCGCAACTCGACGCACTGATCCGCGAACGCGGTATCCGCGCCGTGCTGCTGTTCGGCGCTCGCACGCCGGAGGAGCTGCTCTACGGCGATGAGTTCCGCGCTTTCGCCGCCAAGCATCCGGAGCATTTCCGCTTCGTCCCGTGCTTCTCGCGCGAACTGCCCGCACCGGGTTCCGCGCAGGCGCATGCCGATGTGCGCCACGGTTACGTGCAGCAGTTCCTCGACGAGTTCGGCCCCAGCGCCGACGGCGACATCGCCTACCTGTGCGGCAATCCGAACATGGTCGATGCGTGCTTCGACGCGCTCAAGGCGTACGGCCTGCCGGTGCCGCAGATCCGTCGCGAGAAGTACGTCAGCAGCAAGTAAGTCCCCCGCGTTCCCCTGCCGACCCGCACGCTTCGCGCAGCGGTGTCTGTGTCATGCTGAAGGCGATGTGCCTTCGGAGCTGAGGGGATCATGCGCAACACCCAAGGATGGATCGTCGCACTGGCGGCGGTCTGGTGGTTGGCCGGCTGCAGTGGGCCGGGACTGGACGATGCAGGCGCGGACGGCGATGCCGCGCAGAGGAAATTCGGTTCGATCGCATTCGAGCCGTGCACGCTGTCGAGCGACATGGCGCAGGCCAGCACCGACGCGCAATGCGCGCGGTTCGAAGTGCCAGAGGATCCCGCGCAGCCGAAGGGCCGGCAGGTCGCGCTGAACATCGCGTGGCTGCCCGCGAAGGACCAGGCCGGCGGCACGCCGGATCCGGTGTTCTTCCTCGCCGGCGGCCCGGGCCAGGCGGCCACGGAGTACGCGGCTCAGATCGACATGGCGCTGCGCGATGTGCGCAAGCAGCGCGACATCGTGCTGATCGACCAGCGTGGCACCGGCAAGCTCAGTCCGCTTGCATGTCGCGACGCGAACGGCCGTCCGCTGGAGCTGCCGACCGACGACGAGGCCGACGCCAACGCGATCGTCGGTTACGCGACGAAGTGTGCGCAGGCGCTGGAAGGCAAGGCCGATCCACGCCAGTACACGACTACGCGCACGATCGCCGACCTCGATACCGTGCGCAAGGCGCTGGGCGTGTCGCAGATCAACCTCGTCGGCGTGTCGTACGGCACGCGCGTCGCGCAGCAGTACGCGCGGCGGTATCCGCAACATACGCGTTCGATCGTGCTCGATGGCGTAGCGCCGGACGATCTTGTCGTCGGCGGCGAGTTCGCGCGTACCTTCGAGCGCGCGCTTGGCTTGCAGGTCGCGCAGTGCAGCAGCCATCCGAGCTGCCGCGAACGTTTCGCCAAGGACCTGCGCACCCAGCTGATCGAGCTGAAAACGCGACTGGAAACGGCGCCGGTCGAGGTCGAGTACCGCGATCCGTCCACCGCGCAGCGCAAGCGCGACACGCTCACCGCCGACACGGTGGTCGGGCTCACGCACTTGTTCTCGTACATGCCGCAGATGGCGTCGCTGCTGCCGGTGGTGATCGACGAGGCCGATCGCGGCCACTACGAACCGCTGATGGCGCTGGCCGACCTGATGACGCGTTCGGTCGGTGACCAGATGTCGCGCGGCATGCAGTGGTCGGTCATCTGCGCCGAGGACGCGGACCGCTATCGCCCGGAAGCGTCCGACGCCAACACCGTGCTCGGGCCGGAGATGGCCAAGGCGTTCTTCGCCGCATGCCAGGCGTGGCCGAAAGGCGAGCGTCCGGCGGATTTCACGCAGCCGCTGCGCTCGAACGTGCCGGCGCTGCTGTTGTCGGGCGAGATCGATCCGGTGACGCCGCCGGAGTACGCCGAACGCGTGCTCAAGGGCCTGCCCAACGGCCGCCACCTGGTGCTGCGCGGACAGGGCCACAACGTCGGCGGCGTGGGCTGCCTGCCCAAGCTGGTCGGACAGTTCATCGAGTCGCGCGATGCCAAGCAGCTCGATGCCACGTGCCTGGACGCGATCGGCTACGTGCCGCCGTTCACCGGCTTCAACGGATGGGAACCGTGAGCCGCGCGCTCCGCCAGGAATCGAACCGATGATCATCGCGAACGATCTGCACAAGAGCTTCAAGACCAAGACCGGCGTGGTGCGCGCAGTCGACGGCGTGGAATTTCGCGCCGACGACGACCAGATCACCGGCCTGCTCGGCCCCAACGGCGCGGGCAAGACCACCACGCTGCGCATGCTGTACACGCTGATGAAGCCCGACGCGGGCCGGATCGAAGTGGACGGCATCGACGCGGCGCGTGATCCGGCCTCGGTGCGTCGCGCACTGGGCGTTCTGCCCGACGCGCGCGGCGTGTACAAGCGCCTGACCGCGCGCGAGAACATCGCCTATTTCGGCGAGCTGCACGGCATGACGCCGCAGCAGATTGCGCAGCGCACGCAGGTGCTCGCCGATGCGCTGCAGATGCACGACATCCTCGACCGCCAGACCGAAGGCTTCTCGCAGGGCCAGCGCACCAAGACCGCCATCGCGCGGGCGCTGGTCCACGATCCGAAGAACGTGATCCTCGACGAGCCGACCAACGGGCTCGACGTCATGACCACGCGCGCGATGCGTGGCTTCCTGCAGCAGCTGCGCGCGGAAGGGCGCTGCGTGATCTTCTCCAGCCACATCATGCAGGAGGTCGCCGCGCTGTGCGATCGCATCGTGATCATCGCGCACGGTCGCGTGGTCGCGTCCGGCACCGCCGACGAACTGCGCGCGCAGACCGGTGAAGCCAACCTGGAAGACGCCTTCGTCAAGGCGATCGGCTCCGAGGAGGGCCTGCACACATGAGCGCATCGAATTCGGGACTCGGCGTGCTCGCGACCGTGTGGGCGGTGATGCGCAAGGAGCTGCGCGACATCTCGCGCGATCGACGCACGCTTGCGCTGGCGTTGCTGCTGGGGCCGCTGCTGTATCCGGTGTTGATGATCGGCATCGGTTCGCTCGCGGAGAACCGCGCACGCACGCAGCTGGACAAGGTGTTGGACGTGCCGACGGTGGGCATGGAACGCGCGCCGAATCTGGTGGCATTCCTCGGCACGCAGGGCATTCGCGCGGTCGCGGCGCCGAAGGATCTGGATGCGGCGATCCGCAACCAGGACGTCGACGTCGCACTGCGCATCGACGAGTCGTTCGCGCGCGACTGGCGCGCGGGTCGTCCGGCGCTGGTGGAAGTCGTGCAGGACACGACGCGACGCGACAGCGAGATCCCCGCGGCACGCGTGCGTGCGGCGCTCGCCGGTTACGGCGACCAGGTCAGCGCGCTGCGCCTGCTTGCGCGAGGCATCGCACCGTCGGTGACGCGCGCGATCAACGTCGGCAGTCGCGACCTCGCCACCGAGGACGCCAAGCGCGGCCTGGTGCTGTCGGCGATCATGCCGTACCTGCTGATCCTGATGTCGTTCCTCGGTGGCGCGTACCTGATCATGGACGCGACCGCAGGCGAGCGCGAACGCCAGTCGCTGGAACCGCTGCTCGCAACGCCGGCGCGACGCGGCGCGATCGTCAGCGGCAAGATCGCCGCTGCGTGCGCGCTCGGCCTGCTGTCGCTGCTGTTGACGCTGATGGCGTTCAAGATCAGCGCGCAGTTCAGCAGCGGCACGGCGAAGATGCTGGACGTGCGTTTCGTCGCGATGGGCCGGATGCTGCTGATCCTGTTGCCGATGCTGTTCATCGGCACCACGCTGCTGACCTACCTGTCGGCGGCGGCCAAGAGCATGAAGGAAGCGCAGAGCCACATGACCTGGCTGATGCTGCTGCCGATGATCCCGACCATCGCGCTGATGGTGAACCCGATCAAGACGCAGTCGTGGCAGTTCATGGTGCCGTTCCTCGCGCAGAACCAGATGCTGCTGAAGGTGATCCGCGGCGAGGCGATCACGATGCAGGTGTGGGGCATCTACCTCGGCGCCGGCTTCGGCCTCGTCGCCTTGCTGTGGTTCGCCGCGGTGCGCCGCTACCACCAGGAACGACTGGCGATTTCGGGGTGAGCATGGCCGCTTACGCGGCATGCCGCGTGGCCATGCGAACGCCCGGCCAAGGATGGCCGGGCCGGGCGACCCGAAGCCGGTCGCGCACCGCCACGGACGGCAGCGACCACGTCATCCGAGCTGCGTCCTAAAGAACCGTTGGACTTTAGTTTGTCGTCCCCGAGGACCGGGCCCCGGGACTTTCCAGCTTCAAAGCGAGTCCACACCGCGATCGCCAACGCATCGCACGTCCCGTGCCCTCACCCCAACCCCTCTCGAACGGGGAGAGGGGCTCAGGAACCCAAAAAAAAGCCCGGCCAAAGCCGGGCTTTCTTCGTTCTGTCGCCGACACGGCGACGCCGGTTCCCCAACCTGCGTCGCCGCGCGTGTTGCGTCAGCTCTGCGGGTTGAAGCCGATCGTGCGGCGCGTCGTCACCGGTGAATCCACCGGCTGGAAGCGCCACTTGCGCACGGCGTTCACCGCTTCGCGGTCGAAGATGCGCGCCGGGTTGGAGCGCACCACGCGGGCCGCGGTCACCGAACCGTCGGTGCCGACGGTGAACTCGACCTGCACTTCGCCCGAGGTACCGGCACGCAGCGCTTCCGGTGGATAGCGCGGCGGCGGCATCGAGAGCGGACGCAGGTCGCTGGCGTCGGCGGTGGCCGGCGTCGCGGCCGCCTGGCGGGCGGCAGCGGCACGGGCCTCGGCCGCACGCTGGTCGGCAGCGCGCTGTTCCGCGGCGGCGCGGTCGGCGGCGGCCTTGTCGGCGGCAGCCTTGTCCTCGGCCTGGCGGCTCTGCTGCGCGGCGAGCTGCCGTGCGGCGTCTTCCTGCTGCTTCTTCTGGTCTTCCAGGCGCTTCTTCTCGAGGTCGACCTTCTTCTTGGCCTCTTCCTCGGCGGTCAGCTGCTGCTGCGCCGCGCGCTTGCCGGCGGAGTCCTGGGCCTGGGCGATGCTCGCCTTCAGGCGCGCGAGCGCCGGATGCTGCGCATCGGCCTTCTCCAGCAACGCGGCCAGTCGCTGCGCTTCGGTGAAGTCCTCGCGGTTCACGCTCTGCTCGGTGGCGATCACCGTCATCGGCAGCAGGTCGGTCAGCGCGCTGGACACCGCCGCATCGCCCGGCGCCTTGTCGCGCAGTGCGAGGTAGTACTCGACCGCGTTGTCTTCGGCCGGTGCGTACAGGCGGTTCTCCGCGTAGGCCTTGCGGGCGGCCTCACGCAGCTGGTCCGCGGTCAGGGCCGACACCTTGGCCGATACGGCGGTTTCCGCCGTCACCGCGGGAGCGGCCGCAGTCGCGGCCGGGGCAGCCGCGCTGTCCTGCGCGGGCTGGTCTTTCTGGCAAGCGGCCAGCACGACGCCGATGGCGAGCGCGATGGTCAACTGCGATACGACAGAAAGCCGACGCGAGCGCCGGGCTTGTGGATTTACGACGGTCATTGGCAAAGCTCCCCTGAAGTGCGCCGTCACGAGCACACAGGCACTTAAATCGCGTGACCGGCCTGTGTTTGTCAAGCGAACGACGGTCGCAGCGTAACATCGACCGGGTTCCGGTCGGTCCGTGCCCTGTTCAGTCGCCCGCCTGCGCAACCCGACCGCGCCTCCGACCGGGGCGTCCTTCGTCGGCCAGGGTCGCCGCCAACAGGCGCTTGAACGGCGTCAGGGCCTCGCTGGCCCGCAGCAATCCCGCGCGCAGACGCCGCGCCGGCCAGCGGTCGTCGGTGAACAAGCCAACGATGCCGCGCGTGGCTAGGTAGAGCGGGAGCGTCGCGCGACGGTGGCCGCGATCGAAGCGGGCCAGCAGTGCGCCGGCGCCGATGTCGGCACCGCTGGCGGCCGCCGCCAGGACTTCATCGGCGAGGCGTTCCACGCCGAGCAGGCCGAGGTTGAAGCCGTGTGCCGTCACCGGATGCATGCCGACCGCGGCGTCGCCGATCAGGGCCAGGCGTTCGGCGACGAAACGGTCGGCGTAGGTCCCGACCAGCGGATAGACGTGGCGCTCGCCGACACTCTCGATGCGTCCCAGGCGTCCGTGGAAGCGCTGTGCGATGTCGCGCGCGAAGCCTTCGTCGTCGAGCGCCTGCACCTCGCGCATCCGCGGCGCGGGCAGGGTCAGCACGACGGAGGCGCGATGGCCGTGCGGGGTCGCGCGTCCGAGCGGGAGGAGCGCGAGCGTCTGCGCGTGGTCGAACCATTCCCACGCGGTGTCGTGGTGCGGTTCCTGCTGGGTCACGCGGCACACCAGCATGGAACGGCCGAAGTCGAACATGCGCGTGGAGATGCCGGCCGCGCGGCGCGTTTCGGAGAAGCGGCTGTCGGCCGCGACCAGCAGGCGCGACACGATGCGGCGGCCGTCGTCGAGGTGGACTTCGGCGCGGTCCGCGTGGCGCTCGATCCGGACGACCTTGGCGGACGCGAGCAGGGTGACGTCGTTGGAGTCCAGCGCCGCCTCGAAGGCGACGCGGCGGATTTCATGGTTGGGGACCAGGAAGCCCAGCGAATCCCGGCCAGTGCTGTCGGCGGCGATGCGCATCGCGTGCGGAGAATCGCCATTGAAGACGTGGGCATGTCGCAGCGGATGGATCTCGTCCACCGGCAGGCGCCGCCACAGGTCGAGGCGCTGCATCAGCGTGCGCGAACGATGCGTCAGGGCGATCTCGCGGCCGTCGAAGGCAGGCGCGCGCAGCGCGTCTTCCGGCAGGCGTTCCACCAGCACGATGCGCAGGCCTGCGCCGGACAGCGCCCGGGCCAGGCACAGGCCCGCGGGGCCGGCGCCGATGATGGTCACGTCGGAGTGGATCGGATCCATGCTGCGTTCCTGCGCGGTGCGGGACGTCACTGTGCCCCCGCGGCCACGGGTCGGGCCTTGATCCGGATCAAGCACGCGCCGGGCGTGTAGGACCGGCTACTTGCCGATGCAGAAGCTCGAGAAGATGTGGCCGAGCAGGTCGTCGGCGTGGATGCGCCCGGTGATTTCGCCGAGCGCGTCATGGGCCAGGCGCAGGGATTCGGCGGCGAGGTCGAGCGATTCGCGGTCGAGTTCCTGCCGGGCGAGGGCAAGGTGTTCGCTGGCCTCGACCAGGGCATCGACGTGGCGTGCTCGCGCGGTGAACGCGCCCTCGCCTGCCGCATCGGCATTGCCCTGCGCGAGGCCGCGCAGGCGGGCGTGCAGGGCGTCGATGCCCTCGCCCGTGCGCGCGGAAACCCGCAGCGCGTCGTCGCCGAGTGGCGACGCCTTGTCGAGCAGGTCCGACTTGTTGTGCAGCCACAGCCGCGTCGGCACCTCGGCGATGGCGTCCGCGACGGCGACGCGCCCCCCTGCGGGATCGCGCGCGTCGAGCACGACGATGGCGAGGTCGGCGCGACCGAGTTCGCCGCGCGCGCGACGCATGCCTTCGCGTTCGATCGCATCGCCGCCCTCACGCAGGCCGGCGGTGTCGACGAGGGTCAGTTCGACGCCATCGATGCGGATGGTCTCGTGCAGCAGGTCGCGCGTGGTGCCGGCGATGTCGGTGACGATGGCGCGGTCGCTGCCGGCGAGCACGTTGAGCAGCGAGCTCTTGCCGGCGTTGGGCGGGCCGACGATCACCGCATGCAGGCCATCGCGCAGGCGGCGGCCGCGTTCGGCCGCACGCAGCAGTTCATCGAGCGCCTGCACGGCGGCGCCCAGCCGCGCGCGCAACTGCGCGCCGCCGAGCGTGTCGATCGGCTCATCGGCGAAATCGATCGCCGCTTCCACGTGCACGCGGATCGCGAGCAACTCGTCGCCGAGCGCATCGACGCGGCGTGAGAATTCGCCGTCGAGCGCGCGTCGTGCCGCGCGCGCGGCGCGCACGTCGGCGGCGGCGATGAGGTCGGCGACGGCTTCGGCCTGGGCGAGGTCGAGGCGGCCTTCGAGGAAAGCGCGTTCGCTGAACTCGCCCGGCCGCGCGCGACGCGCACCGAGCGCGACGCAACGCGCGACCAGTTCGTGCAACACGGCCGGACTGCCGTGCGCCTGCAGTTCGACTACGTCCTCGCCGGTGTAGCTGGCCGGCGCGGCGAAGAACAGCGCGATGCCGTCGTCGATGGTTTCGCCCGCCGCATCGGTGAAGCGCAGGTAATGCGCCTGCCTCGGCGACAGCGTGCGACCGCCCAGCGTTTCGCCGATCGCGCGGGCGCGCGGGCCCGACAGGCGCACGATGCCGACGCCGCCCGCACCGGGCGCGGTCGCGATGGCGGCGATGGTGTCGCGGTCGGGATCGCTCATGGCGTCATGGTCGCAGAATCGCATTGCGCAAACGCGAAGCCCGCCTTGCGGCGGGCTTCGGAAACTGCCGGCGGAGGCGATCAGGTCGCCTTGGCCGGAGCCTCGCTGTACTTCTTGATCATCCACCACTGCTGCAGCAGGCCGAGCGCACCGTTGGTGACCCAGTACAGCACCAGGCCGGCCGGGAAGAAGGCGAACATCACGCCGAACACCAGCGGCATGAACTGCATCATCTTGGCCTGCATGGGATCCATGCCGGTGGTCGGGTTCAACTTCTGGGTGAACCACATCACCGCGACGTTGATGATCGGCAGCACGAAGTACGGATCGCGCGAGGTCAGGTCGTGGATCCAGCCGATCCACGGTGCGTGGCGCAGCTCGACCGACTCGGAGAGCATCCAGTACAGCGCCAGGAACACCGGCATCTGCAGCAGGATCGGCAGACAGCCGCCGACCGGGTTGATCTTCTCCTTCTTGTACAGCTCCATCATCGCCATCTGGAACTTCTGCTTGTCGTCCCCGTAGCGTTCCTTGAGCTGGGCGATGCGCGGCTGGAACTTGCGCATCTTCGCCATCGACTTGTACTGCGCGGCCGACAGCGGATACATCGCGAGCTTGATCAGCAGCACCAGGCCGACGATCGACCAGCCCCAGTTGTGGACGAGGCCGTAGATCTTCTCCAGCACCCAGAACAGCCAGCCGGCGATGGCGGCCATCACGCTGAAGCGGCTGAAGTCGATCGCGCGGTCCAGGCCCGCGACGTTCTGCGCTTCGATCGCCTTGACCAGCTTCGGGCCGACCCACAGGCGCGCGGCCGTCTCGGCCTTGCCGCCGGCCGGCACGTCGAACGCTGGGCCACGCGACTCGATGGTGTAGCGACCGTTGCTCTGGTCGAGGCGGAACAGCGCGGCCTGGTCGGCCTGCGGGATCCAGCTGGCGAAGAAGTGGTGCTGCAGCATGCCGATCCAGCCACCGGTCACCTGCTTGTCGAGCGGGCCGTCGACGAAGTCGTCGTACGGACGACGCTCGTACTTGTCGACACTGGAGTACCACGCAGCACCCTGGAAGCTGTACTGCTCGGCATTCATCGGGCCCTTCTTCACCAGCGCGCGCGGCACGCGGCTGAGCTGGCGGTAGATGTAGCCCTGCCACGGCTGCGTGCCGGCGTTGATCACCTCGTCGCGGACCTTCACCACGTAGTCGCTGCGGCTGAAGGTATAGGTGCGGCGAATGGTCACGCCGTCCGCGCCGGTCCACACGAACGGCACGTCGATCGAACGCGCGCCGTCGGCGAGGACGAAGTCCTTCTTGCCACCTTCGGGCTGGAAGCCGTAGCGATCCGGCGCCGGCGAACCCTTCTCGCTGACCCAGCCGCTCTGCGCGACGAAGTAGTTGGCACCGTCCTGCGCGAACAGGCGCACCGGCGCGCTGCTGTTGTCGGCGGTGGTCGGGTACTTGAGCAGGTCGGCTTCGCGCAGCTCACCGCCGTCGAGCACGACCTTCAGCACGTCGGTGGTGACGGTGACGGTCGGCGAGGCGGCGTTGGGCGCGGCACCCTGCGGCGCGGCGGCCATGCCCGGTGCGCTCGGCACGCTGGTGCCGGACGCACTCGGCACGGCCGGGTTGCTGGATGCGACCGACGAGGTCTGCTCGGGCGCAGGAGCCGGCGTGGCCTTCTCCTTGCCCCACTCCATCCACAACAGGGTCGCCACCATCAGCCAGGCGAAGATCAGGAAGACACGGGTCTGGTTCATGGGCGACAGGCAGCTCAGCCGCGACCGGAGTCGGGCGTGGGGACGGAAGGGGAAGCGGCCGGCATTGTGCCGGTCGCGGGAGACAGGGGCAACGCGGCCGGCGCCAGGGCGCCGCAGCGCTGCAACAGACCGCGCAGGGCGGCGGCGAGTTCCGCGCTGTCGGCGCGCGCGGCCGGGGAACGCGCGACCACGACGTAGTCACCCGCGGCGAGCTCAGCGCGCAGGTGGCGGAAGGTGTCGCGGAGGACGCGCTTGATGCGGTTGCGACCGACGGCGTGCGGATCGACCTTGCGTGACACGGCCAAGCCCAGACGCGGAGCGTCCTGACTGGATTGCCAATGCAACGCCAGCACGGGCAGCGCGACGCGCCGCCCGTGCTGGAAGATTCGGTCGAAATCGGGCTTCGCGCGAACCCGCGCGCTGCGCGGGAAGCGGGCCGATGTCATGACGAGCTACCGGCTAAGGCCGGTCGGCTGCCGCGCGAAGCGGCAGCGGGGCTCAGGCGCAGAGACGCTTGCGGCCCTTGGCGCGACGACGGGCAAGGATCTTGCGGCCATCGGCGGTCGCCATGCGGGCACGGAAGCCGTGGTCGCGCTTGCGCTTGAGGTTACTGGGCTGGTAGGTGCGCTTGGTGGCCATGGTCCGGCTCTGCGTAAACGGCGGAAAAGACCGCGGATTCTAGCGGGACTTTGCCGGGCAGGTCAACTGGAATCAGCGCGCGGAAGTTGCGGGCACTGAACGCCTCGCCTGATGACCGCCATCATGGTCGCCGCGAACCCCCGCATCAAGCGACGCACGCGTCAGTCGCGGCCAACTAGCCCCCTGAGTCAGGGGGCGATTCGCGCGCAGCGCGAATGGGGTTTGGCAGGCACGAACACGGGGCCCAAAGTTCGCGTGCGAACTTTGGGGGCAAGGCCGGCGAGGCCGGCCTTGCCTGTGGACTACCTTGTTCACCGCCCTGTGGACAAGTCCTGTTCCGAGCCCGGCCGCGGTGATAGTCTGGCCGCCACCCCCCGAACCGTTCGCCGCGATGGCCGCATCGCGCGGCGGGACGCTTTTCGCCAAGGTTTTTGCCGGCGCGCCCACGCGACGGCTGCTCAGAGAAGAAGATCCCCGACAGATGGATGCCTGGCCCCGCTGCCTCGAACGCCTTGAAGCCGAACTGCCGGCCGAGGATGTCCATACCTGGCTCAAGCCCCTGCAGGCGACGCAACGCAACGACGTGACCGTCCTGTACGCGCCCAACGCCTTCGTGGTCGAGCACGTGCGCGAGCGTTACCTGGCCCGCATCCGCGAGCTGCTGGCGCACTTCGCCGGCACCGGCGAGGTGAGCCTGGAGATCGGTTCGCTGCCGCGCGCCATGCCGGCGCGCGAGCCGGAGTTCGTGCCCGTCGTCGCGCGCACCTCCGTGCCGACCGAGCCGTTCAACGGCCACCTCGACAACCACTACAACTTCGAGAACTTCGTCGAAGGCCGCAGCAACCAGCTCGGTCGCGCCGCCGCTTGGCAGGCCGCGCAGAAGCCCGGAGACCGTGCGCACAACCCGCTGCTGCTGTACGGCGGCACCGGCCTGGGCAAGACCCACCTGATGTTCGCCGCCGGCAACGCCATGCGCGATGCCAATCCGAACATGCGCGTGCTGTACCTGCGCAGCGAGCAGTTCTTCAGCGCCATGATGAAGGCGCTGCAGGACAAGACGATGGACGCGTTCAAGCGTCAGTTCCAGCAGGTCGACGCGCTGCTGATCGACGACATCCAGTTCTTCGCCGGCAAGGACCGCACGCAGGAGGAGTTCTTCCACACCTTCAACGCGCTGTTCGACGGCAGGCAGCAGATCATCCTGACCTGCGACCGCTACCCGCGCGAAGTCGAAGGCCTGGAACCGCGCCTGAAGTCGCGCCTGGCCTGGGGCCTGAGCGTGGCGATCGAGCCACCGGACTTCGAGACGCGCGCGCAGATCGTGCTGTCCAAGGCGCGCGAGCGCGGCGCGAACATCCCCGAGGAAGTCGCGTTCCTGCTTGCCAAGAAGATGCGCAGCAACGTGCGCGACCTGGAAGGCGCGCTCAACACGCTCGCCGCTCGCGCCAACTTCACCGGCCGCGCGATCACGGTCGAGTTCGCCCAGGAAACCCTGCGCGACCTGCTGCGCGCGCAGCAGCAGGCGATCGGCATCCCGAACATCCAGAAGGTCGTGGGCGACTACTACGGCCTGCAGATCAAGGACCTGCTGTCCAAGCGCCGCACGCGCTCGCTGGCGCGTCCGCGCCAGATGGCGATGGCGCTGGCCAAGGAACTGACCGAACACAGCCTGCCGGAGATCGGCGACGCGTTCGCCGGCCGCGACCACACGACCGTGCTGCACGCCTGCCGGCAGATCCGCACGCTGATGGAAACCGACGGCAAGCTGCGCGAGGACTGGGACAAGCTGATCCGCAAGCTCAGCGAGTAAGGCCGATGCGCGGGTCGCAGCGCAATCGCGCGGGCCGCGACATACTTATCCTCAGGAAGATCGGGCAACCCGTGTATCGTGCGGGCACAAGTTGTGGACACTTTTGCCGCCCGCGCGGTGAGGTAAAGTTGTCCACAGTTTGTCCGCTGGTTGCCCGGTCGGTTCTACCGAAGTTTCACCAGTAATAAAAATCTTCAGAATCAAAAGCTTGAGATGGTTTTCCCGGATTTTCGGCGACACCATCACCACCATGCTTTTGATTTATTCCACATCTTAGTAATGGCAAGGGGACGGGGTCCGCATGCGTTTCAGCCTTCAACGCGAAGTCTTTCTCAAGCCGCTCGCCCAGGTCGTCAACGTCGTCGAGCGCCGCCAGACCTTGCCGGTCCTGGCCAACCTGCTGGTCCAGGTGCAGGACGGGCAGCTCTCGCTGACCGGTACCGATCTGGAAGTGGAGATGGTCTCGCGCGTGCTCGTCGATGACGCGCAGGATGGCGAAACCACGATCCCGGCACGCAAGCTGTTCGAGATCGTTCGCGCCCTGCCCGACGGCAGCAAGGTGACGGTGTCGCAGTCGGCGGAGAAGATCACGGTGCAGGCGGGACGTTCGCGCTTCACCCTTGCGAGCCTGCCGGCCAACGACTTCCCCTCGATCGACGAAGTCGAAGCGACCGAGCGCGTACGCGTTGGCGAAGCTGCGCTGAAGGAACTGATCGAGCGCACGGCGTTCGCGATGGCGCAGCAGGACGTTCGCTACTACCTCAACGGACTGCTGTTCGACCTGCGCGAGGCCAGCCTGCGTTGCGTGGCCACCGACGGCCACCGCCTGGCGCTGTGCGAATCGCCGCTGGAGAACGGTGCCCAGACCAAGCGCCAGATCATCGTGCCGCGCAAGGGCGTGCAGGAACTGCAGCGCCTGCTGGAAGGCGGCGAGCGTGAGCTGGAGCTGGAGATGGGTCGTGGCCACCTGCGCGTGAAGCGCGACGATGTCACCTTCACCAGCAAGCTGATCGACGGGCGCTTTCCGGACTACGAAGCAGTGATCCCGATCGGCGCGGACCGCGAAGTGCGGATCGACCGCGAAGTGCTGCGCGCCTCGCTGCAGCGCGCCGCGATCCTGTCGAACGAGAAGTACCGTGGCGTTCGCCTGGAAGTCTCGCCGGGCCAGCTGAAGATCAGCGCGCACAACCCGGAACAGGAAGAAGCGCAGGAAGAAGTCGAGGCCGAGACCCGCGTCGACGATCTGGCGGTGGGTTTCAACGTCAACTACCTGCTGGACGCCCTCACCGCCCTGCGCGACGAGCACGTGGTGATCGCGCTGCGCGACGCCAACTCCTCGGCGCTGGTGCGCGAGGCCGCGAACGACCGTTGCCGCCACGTCGTGATGCCGCTGCGTCTCTGACCGGCAGGTTTCACGTGGAACATCAAACGCCCGGCTCTGGCCGGGCGTTTCGTTTTGGGCTCCCGGTACACTGAGAACAATGCACGTCACCCGTCTTGAGCTGCGCCACCTGCGCCGGTTCGAAGAACTCCGTTTGGATCCGACCCCGGGTCTTAACCTCATCACCGGCGACAACGGCGCCGGCAAGACGTCCGTGCTCGAAGCCCTGCATCTGATGGCCTATGGCCGCAGCTTTCGTGGTCGTGTGCGGGATGGGCTGATCCGCGCCGGTGATCCGGCGCTGGAAGTGTTCGTTGAGTGGCGCGAGCGTGACTTAGGGACGCGAGACGTCGGCTTGGGCGACGGGAACTCTTCGGCGGAAACTGCCGGCCGCGCCCGAAAGGCCGGACTTCGGCATTCCGGGCAGGATTGGACGGGACGGCTCGATGGCGCGAACGTCGCCCAGCTCGGCGACCTCTGCGCGGCCCTGGCGGTGGTGACGTTCGAGCCCGGAAGCCATGCCCTTATCACGGGAGGCGGTGAATCACGGCGACGGTACCTCGATTGGGGGTTGTTCCACGTGGAACAGGGCTTCCTCCCGGTCTGGCGGCGCTATGCGAGGGCACTCAAGCAACGCAATGCACTCCTGAAGGCCCGCGCTCGCGATACACAGCTGGATTCATGGGATCGGGAGCTGGCGGACGCTGGTGAGCCCCTGGATCGATTCCGTGAACGTTATCTGGAAGACCTGCAGCCACGATTCTCGGCCTTGCTGGCGGAGCTGGCGCCCGCGCTCGGTGCCAGCCGCATGGAATACCAGCCCGGCTGGCGTCGCGAGGACATGCCGTTGGCCGACGCGCTCCTTGTCGCCCGCGAACGCGACCTCTCCGCCGGCTACACCACGGTCGGTCCGCACAGGGCCGACTGGCGCATCGCCTACGGCAATCTTCCCGGCCGTGAGGCCCTGTCGCGTGGGCAGGCCAAGCTGACAGCCCTTTCCACGTTGTTGGCGCAGGCGGAGCACCACGACGCGGTCCACGGCGAATGGCCAGTCGTGGCGCTCGACGATCTGGCTTCGGAACTCGACCGGCAACACCAGGCGCGCGTACTGGGCCGTTTGCAGGCCAGCCGGGCACAGGTGTTCGTGACCGGCACAGACGTTCCTCCCGGCATGCCCTCAATGATGCCTTTCGAGTGGTTCCACGTGGAACATGGCGCGATCTCGCGCTCGCACGGAGCACCGGTCCCTTAGCCCGCCCGAAACGGCGAGTCAACCAGCCTTTGGGGTACGGCTGCTATACTCCCAATCCATATAGCTAATGTGTCTCGACGCGCCCGGCCCCGCCGCGATCCGTGTCGACGGAGCCTGTTGCCGCATGACCCATACCGAGCACGAAACCCCGCAAGACCCGATCGCCACGCCCCCTGTCTCCCAGACCTACGACTCCAGCAAGATCACGGTGCTGCGTGGTCTGGAAGCCGTGCGCAAGCGACCGGGTATGTACATCGGCGACGTGCACGACGGTACCGGCCTGCACCACATGGTGTTCGAGGTCGTCGACAACTCGATCGACGAAGCCCTCGCCGGTCATGCGGACGAAGTCACCGTCACCCTGCACGTCGATGGTTCCTGCTCGGTGTCGGACAACGGCCGCGGCATCCCGGTCGACATCCACAAGGAAGAAGGCGTTTCCGCGGCCGAGGTGATCCTCACCGTGCTGCACGCCGGCGGTAAGTTCGACGACAACAGCTACAAGGTTTCCGGCGGCCTGCACGGCGTGGGCGTGTCCGTGGTCAACGCGCTGTCCGAGAAGCTGTGGCTGGATATCTGGCGCGATGGCCACCACCACCAGCAGGAATACGCGCTAGGCGAGCCGGTCTATCCGCTCAAGCAGCTCGAAGCCTCCACGCGTCGCGGCACCACGCTGCGCTTCCTGCCGGCGCGCGAGATCTTCACCGACATCGAATTCCACTACGACATCCTGGCGCGCCGCCTGCGCGAACTGTCGTTCCTGAATTCCGGCGTCAAGATCACGCTGATCGACGAGCGCGGCGAAGGCAAGCGCGATGTCTTCCAGTACGCGGGCGGCATCGCCTCGTTCGTCGAGCACCTGGCGCAGCTCAAGAACCCGCTGCACCCGAACGTGATCTCGGTGTCGGGCGAAATGAACGGCATCACGGTGGACGTCGCCCTGCAGTGGACCGACGCCTACCAGGAAACGATGTTCTGCTTCACCAACAACATCCCGCAGAAGGACGGCGGCACGCACCTCATCGGCTTCCGTGCCGCGCTCACGCGCACGCTGTCGAACTACATCGAACAGAACGGCATCGCCAAGCAGGCCAAGATCACGCTGTCTGGCGACGACATGCGCGAAGGCATGATCGCGGTGCTGTCGGTGAAGGTGCCCGACCCCAGCTTCTCGTCGCAGACCAAGGAGAAGCTGGTCAGTTCCGAGGTTCGCCCGGTCGTTGAGAGCACGTTCGGCGCACGTTTGGAGGAGTTCCTGCAGGAACACCCCAACGAGGCCCGTGCCATCGCCGGCAAGATCGTCGACGCCGCCCGCGCCCGCGAAGCCGCGCGCAAGGCGCGCGACCTGACCCGCCGCAAGGGTGCGCTCGACATCGCCGGCCTGCCCGGCAAGCTGGCCGACTGCCAGGAGAAGGATCCGGCGCTGTCGGAACTGTTCATCGTCGAGGGTGACTCCGCAGGCGGCTCGGCCAAGCAGGGCCGCAACCGCAAGACGCAGGCGATCCTTCCGCTCAAGGGCAAGATCCTCAACGTCGAGCGCGCGCGTTTCGACCGCATGCTCGGCAGCGCCGAAGTCGGCACGCTGATCACCGCGCTCGGCACCGGCATCGGCAAGGACGAGTACAACCCGGACAAGCTGCGCTACCACCGCATCATCCTGATGACCGACGCGGACGTGGACGGCAGCCATATCCGCACGCTGCTGCTGACGTTCTTCTATCGGCAGATGCCGGAGTTGATCGAGCGCGGCCACGTCTACATCGGCCTGCCGCCGCTGTACAAGATCAAGCAGGGCAAGAACGAGCTCTACCTCAAGGACGATGCGGCGCTCGACGCCTACCTGGCGAGCAACGCCGTGGAAGGCGCATCGCTGGTGCCGGCCGCGAACGAACCGGCGATCGAAGGCGCCTCGCTCGAAAAGCTGCTGCTGGCCTATGCCGGCGCGCGCGAAGCGATCCAGCGCAACGCGCACCGCTACGATCCGAACGTGATCGAAGCGCTGATCGATTCGATCCCGCTCGATGCCGCCGCGCTCGCCGATCACGCCGCACTGCGTCGCGAGTTCGATGCGCTCGAAGCGCGCCTCAACCGTGGCGGCCTCGGCAAGCCCCGCTACAAGCTCGAACTGCACGAAGGCGGCGAATCGCGCCAGCCGGCGTTGCTGGTCAAGCGCCTGCACATGGGCGAGGAACTCACCCAGGTGCTGCCGCTGACCGTGTTCGAAGGCGGCGAGTTGCGCTCGGTGCGCGAAGCGGCTTCGCAGCTGCACGGTCTGGTGCGCGAAGGCGCGCAGATCGTGCGCGGCAATCGCGCGCAGGCGATCGCGAGCTTCGCCCAGGCGCAGGCCTGGCTGCTCGATGAGGCCAAGAAGGGCCGCCAGATCCAGCGCTTCAAGGGCCTGGGCGAAATGAACCCCGAGCAGCTGTGGGAAACCACCGTCAACCCGGAAACCCGCCGCCTGCTGCAGGTGCGTATCGAGGACGCGGTCGCCGCCGACCAGATCTTCAGCACCCTGATGGGCGACGTGGTCGAACCGCGCCGGGTGTTCATCGAGGACAACGCGCTCAAGGTCGCCAACCTCGACGTGTGATCGTCGCGCCGCACCTGCACCGCGGGCCGCCCCAGGCGGCCTCGCGGCGCCGGGGCCGCCATTGACGATGTGTTAATCCGACGAAGGCTACAACGCAGTCAGCCACCTGTCCCGGGGGTTTTCGACGATGAAGCGTGCATTGCTTGTTGCGGCCGTCACCGCTTGCCTGGTGACCGCCTGCGCCACCACCCAATCGCCCACTGGCCGGACGCAGTACGTCGGCGCCGTGTCGCAGGCACAGCTCGACCAGCTCGGCGCACAGGCCTTCGCTGACGCCAAGGCCAAGCAGAAGGTCAGCACCGACGCCCGCCAGAACGCCTACGTGCGCTGCGTGGTCGACGACATCACCCGCGAGCTTCCCGCCGGCTGGCAGACGCAGTGGGACGTCGCGCTGTTCGTCGACGATTCGCCCAACGCCTTTGCACTGCCTGGCGGCAAGGTCGGCGTGAACACCGGCATCTTCACCGTCGCCAAGAACCAGGACCAGCTCGCCGCCGTCATCGGCCACGAGATCGGCCACGTCGTTTCGCGGCACCACGACGAGCGCATCACCAAGCAGCAGGGCACCTCGACGCTTCTGGGCATCGGCAGTGCCATCCTCGGCGGCGCCTATGGCTCGAACGTCGGCAACGCCGCGGGCCAGCTCGGCGGTGCCGCCGCGCAGACCTTCTACCTGCTGCCCAACTCGCGCACGCAGGAAACCGAGGCCGATGTGGTCGGCCAGCAGCTCGCCGCCAAGGCCGGTTTCGACCCGCGCCAGGCCGTGAACCTGTGGCAGAACATGATCGGCGCCGGCGGCAGCCGGCCACCGCAGTGGCTCTCGACCCACCCGGATCCCCAGTCACGTATCAAGGAACTGGGTGCGCGTGCCGATAGCTTGATGCCGACCTACGAGCAGGCTCGTGCCAGCGGCCATACGCCCAAGTGCGGTTGAAGAACCCGGAATACCGACACAGAACCCCGTATCACTGGCCGGTGCGTTTCTGATAGCGTGACGCCCCCTTGGCCCGTGCCATCGTTCCGCCCCGCTCCGGCGCGGCCGCAGATTTGAGGTGCTTGATGAACAACTCCCCCCTCCGCAAGCGCAGCATCCTGGCCGCCGCCGTCGGCGCCGTCCTGGTGTTCGGCGCGGTCAGCCAGGTGAGCGCGCAGAACGCCCACCAGCGCGCCGAGGAGCGCCGTGCTTCGCGCCAGAGCGAAGGACGGGGCGGTGCCGCCAAGGTCGAGGACCAGTATCCGCAGGCCACCCGCACGTCGCCGGAAGCGAAGGCGTCCTCCAAGGGCGGCGCGGCGCTGCAGAAGATGATGAAGCTGTACGACGACGAGAAGGCTCCGGAGGCGCGCGCCGCCGCCGACCAGATCGTCGCCAACACGGCGTTCAACGCTTACGACCGCGCGTTCGCTGCGCAGATGGCCGCACAGATCGCGTACGACGCGGACGACAGCGCGGCCGCCAAGAAGTACCTGCAGCAGGCGGTCGATCTCGACGCGCTGGACAACAACGGCCACTACACCGCGATGTACACGCTCGCCCAGCTGCAGCTGCAGGACGAGCAGTACAACGAATCGCTGAAGACGCTCGACCGCTTCTTCGCCGAGACCAAGAGCACCAAGCCCGAGCAGCTGGTCGTCAAGGGCAACGCGCTGTACCGCCTGGAGCGCTTCCCGGAAGCGGCGACCGTGCTGAAGCAGGCCATCGATGCCTCGCCGAACCCGAAGCCCGAGTGGCAGCAGCTGCTGATGGCCACCTACGCCGAGTCCGGCAACGCCGCCGAGGCCGCCAAGCTCGCCGAAGCCGTCGCGGCCAAGAGCCCGAGCGACAAGCGCGCCCAGATGAACCTGGCCGCCGTCTACCAGCAGAGCGACATGCTGGACAAGTCTGCCGCCGTCCTCGAGAAGCTCCGCGCCAGCGGCCAGCTGACCGACGAGAAGGAATACCGCCAGCTCTACGCCACCTACCTGAACATGGACGGCAAGGAGAAGGAGGCCATCGGTGTCATCAACGACGGCCTGCAGAAGGGCATCGTGAAGCCCGACTACCAGACCTATCTGGCCCTGGCCCAGGCGTATTACTTCTCGGACCAGGCCGCTCCGGCCATCGACGCGTACAAGAAGGCCGCACCGCTGGCTCCCGATGGCGAGGCGTACCTGAACCTCGCTCGTGTTCTGTGGCAGGAAGACCGCATCCCCGAGGCCAAGGAAGCCGCCAAGCAGGCGATCGCGAAGGGCGTGAAGAAGCCCGACGACGCCAAGAAGATCATCGCTCTGCCGGCGAAGTAAAAAAGGCAAGCGAATCAGACCAATCTCACTTGGTCTCAAGTGGGTAATTTGGTATATGCTAGGAGGTTCCCGCGACTCGAACGAGCTGCGGGAATCGTATCTGACGGCCCGAGGCGCCCTGGCGTCCGGAATTACTTCCCGAGCTACGGCGCATGACGCAAGACCTCGAAATCCACGCAAGAAATGACGACGACCGCGATGGTCTGAACTGGGCGCGTATCGCCGGTATCACGATCGCGATCGCCTTCCATGTCGCGGCTCTGCTCCTCCTTCTCGCTCCTATGGCCCCTCCGGCCCAGCAGCAGCAGGAAGAAGAAGTCACGTTCGTGAACCTCATCAAGCCGCCGCCGCCGCCCCCGCCGCCGCCGCCGCCGCCGCCGGAACCGCCGAAGGAGCTGAAGCCGCCGCCGAAGCTGACTCCGCCGCAGCCGACGCCGTTGCCGCCGCCGCCGGATGAGCCGCCGGTGCTGGTCGACGACCCGAGCCCGGTCGACGTGGCCGCGCCGCCGCCGAGCCCGCCGTCTCCGCCTGCCCCGGCGACGACGATCGGTTCGAGCGTCGACCCCTCGTCGAAGCGCCTGAATCCGCCGAAGTACCCGCCGACCGAAGCCCGCCAGGGCGTTGGTGGTACGGTCGTGCTGATCATTACCATCGACGGCTCGGGCAACGTGTTGGACGTCTCGGTCGAGAAGTCGAGCCGTAACCGCAACCTCGACCGCGCCGCAATGGATGCCGCCCGGAAGTGGAAGTTCAACCCGGAAATGCAGAACGGCGTTGGTGTGACCAGCCGCGTCCGCGTCCCGGTCGATTTCGTCCCGCCGACCTGATCGGGGTCACGGGATCAGTAGCAAGCAATCCGTAACCCCACCCTTTTCCACGACATTTCAAAGGTAAGCGTCATGCTGCAGGAAACCACCACCGCTGCGACTGCTGGAGGCTCCAACGCCCAGGCACTTCAGCAGATGAGCTTTGCGCATCTGTTGCAGAACTTCGACTTCGTAGGCTGGGTTGTCTTCATTACCCTGGCCATCATGTCGGTGCTGTCGATCTACTGGATCGTGGTGAACTTCGTGAAGAACCTGCGCCTGCGCGCCAGTTCGGACCGCGTCGTCAGCACCTTCTGGGAAACCCCGAACGCGCAGGACGCGATTCGCTTCATGGAAGAGCAGGGCCGCTACGAGCCGTTCTCGAAGATCGCCCTCGACGCCGCCCAGGCGGCTGCCCACCACCAGCGCCATGAAGGTTCGCGCCTGGTCGAGTCGCTGAACCGTTCCGAGTTCGTCGATCGCGCCCTGCGTCAGGGTGTGACCCGCGAGAGCTCGAAGCTGGAAGCCGGCCTGACCGTGCTCGCCACCGTCGGTTCGACCGCTCCGTTCGTCGGTCTGCTCGGCACCGTGTGGGGCATCTACCACGCCCTGATCCGCATCAGCGCAACCGGCCAGGCCTCGATCGACGCCGTTGCCGGTCCGGTGGGTGAAGCGCTGATCATGACCGCCATCGGTCTGTTCGTCGCGATCCCGGCGGTGCTGGCGTACAACTTCTTCACCCGCCTGAACCGCGTGACGAACAACAAGTTCGACACCTTCGCGCACGACCTGCATGACTTCTTCGCCACCGGCTCGCGCGTCGGCGAAGTGGCTGCAAAGCGCTAAGAACGTTCTAACGACATCCTCTTGCAGTAGGTTGGAGTCTCGTAATGGCCTTCAGTACTGGCGATAGCGGCGGCCCGATGGCCGAGATCAACGTCACGCCCCTCGTGGACGTGATGCTGGTGCTGCTCATCATCTTCATGATCACCGCGCCCTTGATGTCGCATAAGGTCAAGATCGATCTTCCAGAGGCCAATCTGGACCAGCGTGACAATACGGCTCCGCCGGTTCCGCCGATCAACATCGCGGTGGAAGACAACGGCAACCTCTATTGGAACGATGAGCCGGTCACCAGGGATCTGCTCGAGAGCCGTCTGTCGATCGAAGCGCAGAAGGTGCCGCAGCCGACGATCAATGTCCGCGGCGATAAGACGACCAAGTACCGCATCGTGTCTGAAGTGGTGCAGATTGCGCAGGCCCAGGGCATGCGCAAGGTCGGTTTCATGGCGCTCAAAGAACCTCGCTGATCCGGAGATCCAGATATGGCATTTGCATCGAATTCCGGCGGCGGTCCGATGGCGGACATGAACGTCACGCCCCTTGTGGACGTGATGCTGGTCTTGCTGATCATCTTCATGGTGACGGCGCCTCCTCTGACGTACCCGATCGACGTCAACCTGCCCCAGAAGTCGCTTAACCCGCCTCCGCAGACGAAGACACCGCCGCCGCCGATCCGGCTGCGCATCGACGCCTCCGGCCAGGTGTACTGGAACGACGCTCCGCAGCCCATCACCGCGATCCAGAACATGATGGAAGTCGAGGTCCAGCGTGACCCGACCAACCAGCCCATGGTCGAGATCGACACCAGCCCGGACGCCGATTACGGCATCCTGGCCAAGGTGCTGGCGCATGCGAAGAACGCCAATATGGAAAAGATTGGTTTCGTCCAGAACGATTGATGTAGTGACACTTACCGTCGAGAAAAACGCCGCCTCCGGGCGGCGTTTTTTTTTGGCCGGTTGCATCGGGGCGAGGAGCCGGCGTAGCGTGGAGTCGGGCATGGGGCCCCAAGGAGGTTGCGCATGGCCGTCTCCGCGTTCCACGACTCCCACCGTTCCCACCACGCCGAAATGGCGCAGATGAACATCACGCCGCTGGTCGACGTGATGCTGGTCCTGCTGATCATCTTCATGGTCGCCACGCCCGTGCTGAGCGGGCAGATCGATATGCGCATCCCGCAGTCGACGGATCAAGCCCGACCGCTCGAGCCGCCGCCGCGCGTGCAGCTGAGCGTCGACGCCTCCGGTCAGTTCCAGCTCGATGGCGTGTCGATGGGGCGCACCGACCTGCCCTCCGCTCTGGAAGACCTGGCCCGCAAGGATCCGCGCACGATCGTCGAGATCGCGGCCAACGCCGACGCCGACTACCAACACTTCGCATGGATGCTGGCCGAAGCGCAGCGCAGCGGCGTGCGTGAGATTGCGTGGAAGTAGCCGCCTTGGCGGTCGTTTAACGCCGCCCGCTCAGGATTTCCAGATACGAACGCACCGTCGTGGCGAGGCCCTGATACAGGGCCTCGCCGATCAGCGCGTGTCCGATCGACACCTCGAGTACGCCCGGCACGTGCTGCAGGAAGAAGCCGAGGTTCTCCTGGCTGAGGTCGTGGCCGGCATTGACCCCGAGCCCCACATCGCGCGCACGTCGCGCCGCTTCGGCGAACTGCGCCGCGATCGCCGTACCGCTGCCGCTGGCGAAACCTTCCGCGTACGGCCCCGTGTACAACTCGACGCGATCCGCGCCGACATCGGCCGCATGCGTTATGCCCATGCGGCCGGCTTCGGTGTGCGCATCGGCGAACAGGCTGACGCGACAACCCAACGCTTTCAACGCATCGACATGCGGCCGCAATGTCGCCGCATCGCGCACGAACTCGAAGCCGTGATCGGAGGTGAGCTGCGCGTCGCCGTCCGGCACGAGCGTCGCCTGCGCCGGTCGCGCCTGCTCGCACAGCGCAAGGAAACCCGGGTAGCCCGGGCGCGGCGGCGCGAACGGATTGCCTTCGAGGTTGAACTCGACGCCACGCGCGCGGGTGAGCTCCGCAAGCGCGAGCACGTCGTCGGCGCGGATGTGGCGCGCATCGGGACGCGGATGCACCGTGATGCCGTGCGCGCCGGCATCCAGGCACGCGTGGGCGGCACGCACCACGTCGGGTTCGCCGCCGCCGCGCGAATTGCGCAGGACCGCGATCTTGTTGACGTTGACGCTGAGGACGGTCACGACGCGGCGCCCTTGCGCGGCGTCGCGGCACGGTGCTGGATCATCGGCACGGCTCGCTGTTCTGGCTGTAGATCACCGGCTCCCAGTACGCACCACTGAGGATCTCGTTCCGGTGGGCATCGATCAGATGCGCGCCAAGAAGGTAGGTCGTGTCCGCCGCCACGTCCAGTCGCAGCTTCTTGTACGCACCGGACTTCTGGTCGCGCTGGCGCAACTGGACGTCGTCGAACTGGTTGGTGTCGATCAGCTCGGCCACTTCGAGCTCGTGCGATCCGGCGTCCAGGCGGAAGCTGCGCGAACCGGCAGGACCGGGCAGTTGCCCATCGATGCTTATCAGCCGTGCGCGGAACATATCGCGCGTGCGCGGCGCGACATCGAACACGCTGACCCGTCCGCAACCCGTCGATGGCTCGGATTGCGTCGCGGCGGGTGGATTGGCTGGCTGCGCACACACGCCCAGCGCCACCAGCGACAGCGACGCGAGCGGAAGAGCAAGAGCTTTCATGGCGATCTCCTGCACGCCCGCGTCGCCGGTGGGCGCGGGTGCGGATCAGGAAACGCTAGGTCCCGGGTGGGGACACCGGCGCGCCGATACTAGCGCGGCGCGCGTCAGTGCCCGGCGAGATCTCAGGTGCCCGCGGGACCCGGCGGATTGCCGGTGGCGGCACGACGCGCCTCGGCCTGCTCGCGCAGGCGGCGCAGCTCGGCGGGGTCGAGCATCATCGAGGTATCGCGGCTCTGGCTGTCCACGCGCGAGGCGAGCAGCTTCATGATCCAGGCCAGGAACAGCCCCAGGGACACGAGCAGGCTCAGCACCAGTACCAGCACGGACGTCGTCTTGAACGCCACTGCAAGCGCAGCGATTGCCACCAGCAGGAAGAGCCATTGCATGGGAACACCCTCGGATGATTGCCAAAGCGGCGGCAGTTTAGCGCGGGGTCCGCGCGGTCACTGGCCGATTGCCCACTGCCAGCGACCGCCGGTCAGGCGGGACGCACAACACGTTTTCACGTTACAGCAAGGGCGAAACCAGCCGCGCCAGCGCTTCTGGAACACGTGTTCCCCATAACGGCTGGGCGCGGTCGGGGCGGACACGCGGCGCCTGGCTGCACTCGCCCTGGATCAGCTGCGCCAGCTCGGCCGCAAGCGTCTTGTCGCGGAACATCACCGACACCTCGAAATTCAGACGGAAGCTGCGGTGATCGAAGTTCGCGCTGCCGATGATCGCCAGCTCGTCGTCGCACAGCAGGGCCTTGCTGTGCAGCATGCGCGGACCGTACTCGTGGATCTTCACCCCCGCCTCGACCAGTTCATCGAAGTACGAACGCGCCGCTAGCGTCACCAGGCGGCTGTCGCACACCTTCGGCACCAGCAGGCGCACGTCGAGGCCGCCAAGCGCGGCGGAGGTCAGCGCCATGCGCGCCGCCTCGCCGGGCACGAAATACGGCGTCGCCAGCCACACGCGTCGCTGCGCGGAATGGATCGCGGCGACGTGCAGCCGATGGATCGCTTCCCAGGTCGAATCCGGACCCGAGACCAGCACCTGTGCGGCGATCGAGCCGCGCACCGGTGCCGGATTGTGCAGTTTCAGCGGCGGCTGTCCGGTCGCGTATGCCCAGTCCTCGATGAACACCAGTTGCAGCTCGCGCACCACGTCGCCTTCCAGGCGCAGATGCAGGTCGCGGTAAGCGTCGTTGCGCAGCCGTTCGTCTTCCTCATCGGTGATGTTGATGCCGCCGGTGAAGCCGACCTGCCCGTCGATCACCACGATCTTGCGATGCGTGCGCAGGTTCAGCCACGGACGCTTCCAGAACCATTGCAGCTTCATCGGATGGAACCACGCCACCTCCGCACCCGCATCGACCAGTGGTTGCAGGAAGCGCCGCTTGGTCTTGCCGGAGCCCACCGCGTCCAGCAGCAGCCGCACCTGCACACCGGCCCGCGCGCGCTCGATCAACGCGTCGCGCAGCGCGGTGCCGGTGCGGTCGGGCAGGTAGATGTAGTACTCCAGATGGATGTGTTCGCGCGCGCTCGCGATCGCCTCCAGCAGCGCGGCGTACTTGGCCGCGCCATCGACCAGCAGGTCCGCGCGCGTGGCAGTGATCGGCGGCAGGCCGGTTGTCGCCTGCGCCAGGCGGGCCAGCTCGATCGCCTCCGGTGTGGGATGCAGCCCTTCCGGCGGCGGCGGCAGCGAGGCGCGCGCGCGCACCCGTCGAAGCCGCTGGCGCTTGATGCGCTGCGGCCCGAAGAAGAAGTAGATCACGAAGCCGATGTAGGGCAGCGCGGCCAGGCTGATCAGCCAGCTCAGCGTCGCCACCGGTTCGCGCTTCTGCAGCACGATCCACAGGCCCAGCCACACCAGGTAACCGAGCCAGCCCAGCGTCAGGTACAGCGCGAGATTCGGGATGGCCAACAGGCCGGTCCACGCCTCGTTGAGGATTTCGAGCATGCCGGGCGCCACTCCCTCGTCCGTTCAGCGGGTCGTCTCAGGGACTGCGACGAACCGGGCGTAGGCTAAAGCCGATGGACGACGCCCGCAAAGCCCAGGCTCCGATCAAAGGTCGCGGTGCCGCCTCGCAGGTGGACGGGCGCTATGCGGTCACGATCGCGCGCGGCGAGGACGACGGCTGGGGTTCGGTGTACGAAGACCTCTCCGAGGCACCCGGTCCGCAGACCCGCGTCACCGAGGAACGCGCGCGCAGCATCATCAGCCGCAACGAATCTCCCGACATCTCGCACAGCCAGTCGATCAACCCCTATCGCGGTTGCGAACACGGTTGCGTGTACTGCTTCGCGCGGCCTTCGCACGCGTACCTGGACCTCTCGCCTGGCCTGGACTTCGAAACGCGCCTGTTCGCCAAAACCAACGCCGCCGAGCGCCTGCAGGCGGAGCTCGCGCGTCCGGGCTATCGCTGCATTCCGTTCGCGTTGGGGATCAACACTGATTCCTACCAGCCCATCGAACGCCGCTATCGCGTCACCCGCTCGGTGATCGAGGTGCTCGACGTCACCTCGCATCCGTTCACCATCCTCACCAAGAACGCCGCCGTGCTGCGCGACATCGACCTGATCGCGCCGATGGCGCGCCGTGGCCTGGCCAGCGTTGCGTTCTCCGTGACCACGCTCGACAACCGCCTGTCCGCGCGCATGGAACCGCGCGCCGCCGCGCCGCACGCACGCCTGAAGGCGATGCGCACGCTCGCCGATGCGGGGGTGCCGGTGGGCGTGATGGTCGCGCCGGTGATCCCGATGATTAACGACCCGGAAATCGAACACATCCTAGAAGCCGCACGCGAGAACGGCGCCACGTGGGCCGGCCATGTGCTGCTGCGCCTGCCGCACGAACTCAAGCAGGTCTGGCGCGAGTGGCTGCAGCTGCATTACCCCGACCGCGCCGCGCACGTGATGAGCCTCATCCAGCAGATGCGCGGCGGCAAGGACTACGACAGTGCATTCGGCACTCGCATGCACGGCGAAGGGCCGTTCGCGCAGCTGATCGCACAACGCTTCGCCAAAGCCCATCGCCGGCTTGGCTTCGGTCGTGCGCCGGCGCTCGACACCAGCCAGTTCGTCGCGCCGCGCAAGCCGTCGCCGCAGGGTGAGTTGTTCTGATCGCCGCCAAAGGCCAACATCAGCACCGCGACGCGGCGCACAGTTAAGCTCCTGTACCGCTCGGACGGCACCGCGCGGCCGACCCTGCACCACACCGTCACGACGTGCTTGGCTACAATTTCGCCAGCGAAAGGAGCAAGAGTCACGTCTTCGATGAGCGACACCGTAAGCCTGGAGACCGGCGTCGACCGCTTCCGTCTTGCGATGGATGCGTCGGGCATCGGCATGGCTATCGTCGACCTGCAAGGCCGCTGGGTCGAAGTCAACCCGGCCTTCGAACGCATGTTCGGCTACAGCGCCGCCGAGGTGATCGGCCTGCCGGCGCTGGCATTCACCCATCCCGACGACATCACGCTGAGCCGCAACTACCTGCGCGGCCTGCTCGACGGTTCGATCCCGCTGCTCGACGCGCAGAAGCGCTACCTGCATCGCAGCGGCGAAACCGTGTGGGTGAACGTCAACGTTTCGGTGATGCGCGACGACCAGGGCGAGCCGCTGTACCTGCTCGCACAACTGCGCGACGTGAGCGCGCAGCACGCCGCCGAAATCGCGCTGCAATCGCGCGCCGACGCCGAGCACGCCGCGCGCGATCTTTCCGATCGACAACTGCAGCTGTTCGCCGATGCGGTGGCACACGACCTGCGCGCACCGTTGCGCTCGATCGAAAGCTTCTCTGCGCTGCTCGCCGATCGCGCGAGCGATCGCCTCGACGAAACCGACCACGACTACCTCACGCGCATCCGTTCGGCCGCCGCGCGCATGAGCAGCCTGCTGAGCGCGCTGAATGACCTGTCCTACGTCACCCGCACCGAACTGAAGCCGGGCGACGTCGACCTGAGCCTGCTGGCCGACTGGGTCGGCGCCGAACTGCAGGACGCCGAGCCGCAATGCCGGGCCGAGATTCGCGTGCAGCCAGGCCTGCGCGTGGTCGGCGACGAACGCCTGCTCAAGCTGATGCTGAGCCACTTGCTGGGCAACGCATGGAAGTTCTCCCGCCAGCGCGAACCGATCCGCATCGACGTCAGCGGCCACCGCGATGGCGCTCTGCTGCGCGTCGAAATCCGTGATCAGGGCATCGGTTTCGACATGCGCTATGCTCACAAGCTGTTCGAGCCTTTCCAGAGGCTGCACGGACCGGATCAAGGGGGAGGTCACGGTCTGGGCCTGGCGATGGTCCGGCGCATCGCCGAACGCCATCGCGGCAGCGTACGCGCCCAGGCGCGTCCCGAGGCCGGCTCCACCTTCACCCTCGAGTTGCCGGCCGCACCGGCCGTGGCGGAGGAACGCGCCTGATGCACAAGGAAATCCTGCTGGTCGAGGACAATCCCGACGACGTCGAGCTGACGCGGATCGCCTTCGACGAAGCGAAGATCGCCAATCGCCTCGTGGTGGTAAGCGACGGTGCCGAAGCGCTGGACTACCTGTTCGCACGCGGCAAGCACAGCGATCGCGACCCCGACGACTTGCCTTCGATCATGCTGCTCGACCTCAACCTGCCCAAGGTCGACGGACGCGAAGTGCTGCAGGCGGTACGCGCCAACGAAGCCACGCGCACGCTGCCGGTCGTGGTGCTGACCACCAGCGCCGAACCGTTCGATGTCGAGGCCAGCTATGCGCTTGGCGTCAACAGCTACATCCAGAAACCAGTGGATTTCGAGCAGTTCGTGTGGGCGGTGAAGCAGGTCGGTCTGTACTGGCTGGTGCTCAACCACCCGCGCCACGTCTGACCACGCGCGCTCACTCCGTCGCGAACAGACGTTCCGCACGCTGGAACAGGATCCAGCTGGTCGCGATCACCTTGTCCCCGCCTTTCGGACGATTGCCGCGGTGCGTGTGCGTGAACGCCGCCGGCGCGATCAACAGGCTGCCCGCGCGCGGTGCGATCCGGCGCTGCTGGTAGAGGAATTCCGTCTCGCCTTCCTCGAATCCGTCGTTGAGGTACATCGTCCACAGCAGATGGCGATGCAGCGTTTCCGCATGCGCATCGCGCGGATACAGCTCGCAGTGCCAGTACGGATAGCCGCCGCGATCGGCGGTGTAGCGTTGCAGGTTGATCGCACCGGGGCGTAGCACTGTCTGCACGACCGGCGCGAGTTCTGCGTCGTCCATCGCCGCCATGCGTTCGGGCGTGAGTCGATGGCGTGCCCCGTCTGCGCCGGGAACTTCCAGCATCAGCGGTGCGATCAGCGTGTGCGGGTAGCGGCGCAGGTACGCCATGAGCCCGCGGAACACCGCCTGGTTGAGCATCGCATCCGCATCGCGCCATTCGTCGCGGGCGGTGATGGTGAGATCGCGGCTGTCCTTGAGCTCGGGCATCACGCCGCCGCCGATGCGACCCGGAACGGCTTCGCGACTGGCCGCGAAGCGCGCGACGAGGGCATCGCACTGCGCGCGATCGAGCGCGTCGGGAAAGACCTCGATGAAGTCGTGGACGACGGCGGGACCGTGGGCGGCGTCTGCGTTCATGCGCAAAGGGGAAGGCCGGCGGACGCCCATCCTCGCACGACGGGGGCGCGATGCAAGCGGACGCGGATCACGCCACGTGGATGGTGTTCGGCGATTCCGGATCGTGGGCGCGCAAGCCGTGGCGCAGCATCAGCCGGTACAGCGTGACGCGAGAGACGCCCAGCTCGCGGGCTACATCGACGAGCCGACCCCGATTGCGGTGCAGCGAGCGTTCGATCGCCGCGCGCGTGGCGGCATCGCGCACTTCGTCCAGCGTCGGCGGTGGCGTGGTGAGCGCGCTTTCGATGTGCAGGTCGGCGGCGGTGATCAAACGCCCCTCCGCCATCACGACCGCTTGGCGCACACGGTTGATCAGTTCGCGCACATTGCCCGGCCACGTGTGGCTGTGCAGCGCCTGCCTCGCGCACGGTGCGAAGCCCTTGAGCGTGCGGTGGCCTTCCTGCGAGTAGCGCTGCAGCGCGTACTCGGCGATGCGGTCGATGTCGCTGCCGCGTTCGCGCAGCGGCGGCTGCTGAAGTCGCAGAACGCACAGGCGATGGTAGAGATCCGCGCGGAAGCGTCCTTCGGCGACGGCGACATCGAGATCGTGGTGTGTGGCCGAGATGATGCGCACGTCGACGGGGATCTGCTCGTGTCCACCGAGGCGTTCGATGCTGCCCTGCTGCAGGAAGCGCAGCAGCGAGGCCTGGCTCTCCAGCGGAAGATCGCCGATCTCGTCGAGGAACAGCGTGCCGCTGTTGGCCATCTCGATGCGGCCGAGCTTGCGCTGCTGCGCACCGGTGAACGCACCACGCTCGTAACCGAACAGTTCCGACTGGATCAGGCTGTGCGGGATCGCGCCGCAGTTGATCGCCACGAACGGATGCGCGTGTCGGCGCGAATGGCGATGCACGGCCATCGCCGCGAGCTCCTTGCCCGTGCCCGTTTCGCCGGCGATGAACACCGGCGCTTCAGTCAGCGCGGCCTTGCGCAGCGTGCGGCACAACGTGCGCATCGACGGGCTCTCACCGATCATTCCGTCGAAACCGGCCTCGCTGGTCGCGTCGCCGCGTTCGCAGGCCAGACCCGCCATGCCGTGCGCGTGGCCGATCACCGTGTTCAACACGGCCTCCGGGCACGGCAGGGTGAGGTAGTCGTAGCAGTAGTCGCGGATGAGGTCGCGCACCGGCGCGTCGTCGAGCTGGCGTGCATCGATGCCCGCGACCCAGCCCACGTTGCCGGCCGACAGCGCGCTGCCGAACTCGGCCAGGTCCTGCTGGGTGAATCCTTCGCGCAGATCGAGCAGCGCCGCGTGCGGACGACGCGGTTCGCGCTGCAGGATGCGCAGCACGCTGCGTGCGTCGGGTGCGCGGCGCAGGTTCCAGCCGAGCTGCTGCAGACCGCCCAGCGCCAGCACCCGGCCGGCGCCGCCTCGGGTCACGTAGATCAGCTCACGGGCGTCGACGTTCGCGACGTCCGCTTCCTGCGTTCCATCGATCGGCATCTTCGACCCCGACGTGTCCGAGGCAGCCGATGCTGCCACTGCGAGGAGTTACGCAGTGTATTCAACGGGCCGTCCGACGATGAGCGGTCAAAAACGAACGAAGTACGTGGGAGGGCTGCGCGCGGCACGGTACATGAAACGCGCCAACGCGATTCACCTTCGTGATGGAGGTTCGCTCGCGCCTCAATCATGAAAACGCGAGCGATGGCATCACGCGGCCGAGTCGCGCTCCAAACGATCGTGCTCCTGGTGGTAACGCACCGCGGCCTCGACTTCGCTCTTGGAGCCCATGAACACCGGAACGCGCATGTGCAGGCCATCGGGCTGCACTTCGAGCATGCGCTGCCGACCGGTGCTCGCCGCGCCACCGGCCTGTTCGACCAGCAGGCTCATCGGATTGGCTTCGTACATCAGGCGCAGCTTGCCGCCCTTCGCGACGCACTTGCTGTCGAGCGGATAGCTGAAGATGCCGCCGCGGGTGAGGATGCGGTGCACGTCGGCGACCATCGATGCGACCCAGCGCATGTTGAAGTCCTTGCCGCGCGGACCTTCCTTGCCGGCGAGGAGGTCGCCGACGTAGCGCTGCATCGGCGCCTCCCAGAAACGCTGGTTCGACATGTTGACCGCGAACTCCTTCGTTTCCTCGGGAATGCGCATGCCGCGTGTGGTGAGCACGAAGCTGCCGATCTCGCGGTCGAGCGTGAACGCGTGGGTGCCGTTGCCGACGGTGAGCACGAGCATCGTGCTCGGCCCGTAGGTGCAGTAACCGGCCGCAACCTGCGCCGTGCCCGGCTGCAGGAAATCCTCGTCCTTGGCCTGGACCACGCCGTCGGGCGCGTGCAGCACGGAGAAGATGGTGCCGACGGAAATGTTGACGTCGATGTTCGACGAACCGTCGAGGGGATCGAACAGCAGCAGGTAGTTGCCGCGCGGATAGACGTCGGGGATCGGCTGCGAGGTGTCCATTTCCTCCGATGCCAGGCCGGCGAGATGACCGCCCCAGGCGTTGGCTTCGAGCAGGATCTCGTTGCTGAGCACGTCGAGCTTCTTCTGTGCCTCGCCCTGGATGTTGCCGGTGCCGGCATCGCCCAGCACGCCGCCGAGCGCGCCCTTGCCGACCGCGATGGAGATGGTCTTGCACGCGCGCGCGACCACCTCGATCAGCAGGCGCAGGTCGGCGTTGATGCGGCCTTCGCGCTGCTCCTCGATCAGGTAACGGGTGAGGGAGATCGACTGCGATGTATTCGTCATGGGCGGCGCCGCGCTGTGGAACGGGGCCGCCATTGTCGCCGATGGCTACGGCTTCGGCAGCCACCACGACTGCGAAAACGGCGGGTTCGCGATGGCCACCGGTTCACCGAAGCCGGGCGTGGTGAGCTGCACACCCTGCGCTTCGGCCGCGCGACCGACCCGTGTAAACGGTTCCTGCCAACCGTGCAGCGCCAGGTCGAACGTCCCGTTGTGGACCGGCAGAAGCCAGCGGCCACGCAGGTCCAGGTGCGCCTGCACGGTCTGCTCCGGCAGCATGTGCACGCCGCTCCACATCTCGTTGTAGGCGCCGCATTCCACCAGGGTCAGGTCGAACGGCCCGTAGCGGTCGCCGATCGCCTTGAAGCCGTCGAAGTAACCGCTGTCACCGCTGAAGAACACGCGCAGGCCGTCGGCCTCGATCACCCACGACGCCCACAGCGTCGGGTTGTCGGCGAACGGCGCGCGTCCGGAGAAATGCTGCGCCGGCGTCGCGACCAGACGCAGGCCGCCGAGCTGCGCTTCCTGCCACCAGTCGAACTGGTGCACCTTCACCGGATCCACGCCCCACTCGATGAGCAGGTCGCCCACGCCCAGCGGTGCGACGAAGTAACGCGTCTTCCGTGCGAGCGCGAGTACCGCCGCGCGGTCGAGATGGTCGTAGTGATCGTGCGAGAGGATCACGCCTTCGATCGGCGGGAGCGCGTCCAGCGAGATCGGTGGTGCATGGAAACGCCGCGGCCCCGCCCATTGCACCGGCGAAGCGCGTTCGGAGAACACCGGGTCGGTCAGCCAGAAGCCGCCCGCGAGCTTGAACAGCACGGTCGAATGACCGAGCCGGAACAGCGTTCCATCCGGCGCGGCGAGCAGTTGCGCGCGCGTGAGCGACTGCACGGGCACGGCGGCATCCGGCGAAGCGTCGTCGGGTTTGTCGAAGGCGAACCGCCACAGCATGCGCGGCAATTCCTTCCAGCCCGCCTGCTTGGGCGCGACCGCGTTGCGGAAACCGCCGTCGCGGAACTGCGGCGACTGTTCGTAGGGCGACGTGCTGCAGGCAGCGAGCAAACCGGTAGTCATCAGGGTGGGAACCAGGAGGCGGCGCGACATGGATTCAGCCGGCCTTCGCCGGCAGCGGGAGCGTGTAGCGGACGCAGTCGGTCGCGTGCGCGTCGCGATCGAAGCGATGGGCCGCTGCGTCCAGGGCACCCGCGTTCCATTGCAGCTGGACGCAGCCCAGTCGCTGCGCCATCGCGCGGACTTCGCCGAACAGCGCCCGTTCGACGCCGCATTCGCGCCACGGCGCACGCACGTACAGCGCATCGAGCTGGAAGCGGTAACCCTGGTCGGGCCACGAAAAGCCCACCGTCGCGGCCGCATAGCCGGCCAGTTCGCCGTCGATATGGCCGAGCCATGCCCACGCGCGCAGCGGCGGCTCGAACAGGGCTTCGTGGAACTCGAGCAGGCTCCGCGACGGCGTGCCGCGGCCGTCGAGTGCGGCCTGTTCTCGGCACAACTGCAGCAGCAGGTCGGCATCGGCGCGGGTCACCGCGGCCACCGTCGGGAACGGGGCGACCGGCGAGATGCGCAGGGCGAGCGGGTTGGCGTTCATGGATTCACCGCGGGACGAAGGAAGCGCCGGACCGCCGCAGCGGGCCGGCGCCGTGGGGGAGTCGCCGGTACGATGGCGTCGACGAGGACACGCCACCGTGGACACAGGCTGAGCGCCCGTCTTTAAGAAGTTTTTAAACGTGGCGGGCGACACTGGCCACATGACGAAAATGCAACGGACCCGGCGATGAAGCTGCTGCTGGTGGAAGACGACACGATGCTGGCCGAAGCCCTGTGCGCGGGCATGCGCCAACATGGCTTCGAAGTCGACACCGCGGGCGATGCGGCGCGGGCCCGTACCGCGCTCGTGGACCACGACTTCGACGCGGTGCTGCTCGACCTCGGCCTGCCGGGCAGTTCCGGCCTGAGCGTGCTGTCGTTCGTGCGCGGTCGCTACGACGCCACGCCGGTGCTGATCATCACCGCGCGCGACAAACTCAGCGATCGCATCGCCGGACTCGACGCGGGCGCCGACGACTACATCGTCAAACCGTTCCAGCCCGACGAGCTCTACGCGCGCCTGCGCGCGGTAATGCGGCGCAGCCAGGGCCGCGTTTCGCCGGTGCTGAGCCATCACGGTGTGGTGCTCGATCCCGCGCGGCGCGAAGTCACGCGCGACGGCACCGCGGTCGCGCTGAGCGCGCACGAGTTCCGCACGCTGCTGATGCTGATGGAACGCCAGGGTCGCGTGGTCACGCGCGAACAGCTGGAAGAAGCGGTGTACGGAAGCTCCGGCACGATCGAGAGCAACACCATCGCCGTGTACGTGCACCAACTGCGGCGCAAGCTCGGCGAACAACTGATCGTCACCGTGCACGGGCAGGGCTATCGCATCAACGGAGCGTCGCCGTGAGGACACGCTCGATGCGCTGGCGCCTGACCTGGACGTCGGTGAAATGCGTGCTGGTCGCGTGGCTGGTGTGGCTGGGCTGCCAGATCTGGCAACTGTCGCGCTCGCATTACGGTTTCTGGGACGAGTCGCAGCGCGAGATCGCCGCGCAGATCCTCGCCTCGATGCCCGACGGCCTCGACCGGCTGCCGTCGCGCCCGCGCGCGCCGGGCACCGAACACCTGCGCGACCACAAGATGAGCTGGCAGGTCTGGGCCAACGGACGCAACGTGGTGTATTCGGCAGCCGCGCCCGACGTACCGCTCAAGCCGGATTTCCAGGACGGCTTCGCGCGACGCGAGATCGGCAGCGAGGCGTGGCACGTCTACAGCCTGTCCGATCCACGCCGGAACCTGGTGGTGCAGGTCGGTCGATCCAAGCAGATGATCGCCAACGAACTGCGCACCTGGATCGGCATGAGCCTGCTCGCGGCGGGGCTGATCCTGGGCCTGTTCATGCTCACCGTGTGGGTGGTGATCGGACGTTCTCTGCGTCCGCTCACCGCGCTGCGCCAGACGCTGCAGGCGCGGCCGCCGCTGGATCTCACGCCGCTGCACGCGCCGCGCCTGCCGAGCGAGTTCACGCCGCTGGTCGGCGCGTTCAACGACCAGCTCGACCGCGTCGATCAGGCGTTGCAGAACGAACGCCGCTTCATCGCGGACGCGGCGCACGAACTGCGCACGCCGCTTGCGGTGCTGAGCGCGCACGCCGACCTCGCCCGTCGTGCGGCAACCGGCGAGGAACGCGACGCCGCGCTGCGCCGCCTGAGCGCCGGCGTGCAACGCGCCGCGCGATTGTCGGAACAGTTGCTCGACCTCGCCCGCCTCGATGCCGACGCGACCTCGCCCGCACTGGTGCCCGTGGAGCCGGCGCCGCTACTGGTGATCGTGGTGCGCGACTTCGAGACGCTCGCGCGCGAGCGCGGCCAGCGCATCAGTCTGTGCACGGAAGACGGACGCATCCTCGGCGACGTGGACCAGCTCGGCATCCTGATCCGCAACCTGCTCGACAACGCGGTGCGCTACGCCGGCGAAGGCGGACGCATCGCCGTGACGTGCAAGCCCGAGCTGCGTGATGGCCTGGCGGGAATGGCGCTGTGCGTCGCCGACGATGGCCCGGGCGTGCCGCACGAAGACCGCGAACGCATCTTCCACCGCTTCTATCGCGCCAACGGTGGTGCCGAGCGTGGCAGCGGCATCGGGCTGTCGCTCGTGGCGCGGATCGCCCGCACGCACCACGCGCGGATCGACGTTTCCGACGGCCTCGACGGCCGCGGGCTGGCGGTGACGGTGTTCTTCCCCGCCGCCTGACGCGGGCTGCTGACAGGACCCTGTCAGGAGCGGGTGCGCATCCTGCGAGCGTGCGATCGGCACGTTCGCAGACCCCTGTCATGGGCACACCGCTCGATACCGTCCTGAAACCCGCCTGGCAGCGCCAGCGCCGATTGCTCCTGCAATGGGCCGGCGTCGCGCAGACCGCCTGGCTGCTGCCGTGGCGCGCGAACGCGCGCGCCCGCCCCCACGAAGGAACGACCGCGATGAACGCAGCGACCGGCCACGACGGCCGACACGATTTCGATTTCCTGCACGGCCACTGGCGCATCCGCAGCGAGCGGCTCAAGCAGCGTCTCGTCGGCGCAACCGACTGGGAGGTCTTCGGCGCGACCCAGTTCTGCCAGCCGTTGCTCGGCGGGATGGGCAACATCGACGAGTTCATCAGCGAGTGGACGCGTCCGGGCGCGAGCGAGCGCTTCATCGGCATGACGCTGCGCCTGTTCCAGACCGAGTCGCGGCAGTGGAACATCTACTGGGCCGGCAACCACGACGGCGTGCTCGAAGCGCCGATGACCGGCGCGTTCGCGGACGGCATCGGCACATTCCTCGGGACGCTCGAACACGACGGCCGCCCGGTGCAGGTACGCTTCCAGTGGACGCACGCGAGCGCTAACACCGCACATTGGCAACAGGCATTCTCCATCGACGGCGGGGAGAGCTGGGAAACCAACTGGCACATGTGGTTCCGCCGCACCGGCGAGGACGGCACGCTGCTGCACGACGACGGCGTGATCGAACTGCGCCAGTACGCGATGCAGCCCGGTCGTCGCGACGAGCTGATCGAGCTGTTCGATCGCGAGTTCGTCGAACCGCAGGAATCCGTCGGCATGCACGTGATCGGCCAGTTCCGCGATCTCGACGCACCCGATCGCTTCGTGTGGATGCGTGGATTCCCGAACATGGCCGCGCGCGCCGAATCGCTGGCGGGCTTCTACACCGGACCGACCTGGCAAGAGCATCGCAACGCCGCCAACGCGACGATGATCGACAGCGACAACGTGCTGCTGTTGCGCCCCGCGCGCGACGACACCGGTTTCCCTGCCGCGTCGCGAACGCGCGCGGCCGTCGGCGTTGTGCCGCCGGAGGGCGGCCTGATCGAAGCCGGTCTGTGCGCGCTCGATGCGCCCGCTGAAGACGGCTTCATCGAACGCTTCGAAGCGCAGCTCGCGCCGCGCCTGCGCGCCGCCGGCGCCGAGCTGATCGGCGTGTACATCACCGATCCCAGCGAGAACACGTTCCCGCGCCTTCCAGTGCGCGAGGGCGAGCCGATGCTGGTGTGGTTCGCGCGTTTCGACGATACCGATGCGCATCACCGCTATGAAGTCGCGCTGCTCGGCGACGGCGCATGGCGTACCGCGGTCGCGCAGGCGCTGCTGCATGGATTGAAGCAACCGCCGCAGCGCATGCGCCTGTCGCCGACGGCACGTTCGGAGCTGCGCGCATGACCGCTCCGTTCGTCGGCGTGCGGATTGAGCGCGCCGCCGCGCCGCGCGATCATGTCGCATGCGCCGCGCCGACCGCCTCTTCCTCCTGATCCATGCCCTGCGTGGACGCCGTTCCGCCCTCACCGCGCAAAGCCTCGCCGATACGCTCGGCGTGTCGTTGCGCACCGTGTATCGCGACGTCTCCGACCTGCAACGCTCGGGCGTTCCGATCGAGGGCGAAGCCGGCGTCGGCTATCTGCTGCGCAAGGGATCGGACATCCCGCCGCTGATGTTCACGCCCGACGAGCTCGAAGCCCTGGTCGTCGGCACGCGGTTCGTGCGCGCCTTCGGCGGCAAGCGGCTGGGACGCGAAGCGGCGGCGGCGCTGCTCAAGATCGAAGCGGTGCTGCCGCAGGAACTGCGCGAACGCAGCTCGCGCACACGCATCTTCGCGCCCGAGGTCGACCGGCTGGAGAACAGCGGGCTGATCGATGACCTGCACGCGGCGGTGACCACGGCGCAGGTGCTGCGGATGAGCTATCGCGACAACGACGCGCGTCCGACCGAGCGCGAGATCGAACCGCTGTGCCTGGCGTTCTGGGGCGGCAGTTGGACGCTCGGCGCGTGGTGCCGGTTGCGCAAGGACTTCCGCAACTTCCGCCCGGACCGGATCGTCGACTACGCGCCGACCGGCGAGACGTTCATCGAAACGCGCGAACGTGGTCTCGAGGCCTACATGAAAGCGGTGAGTGGCTCGTAGCGTTCGGCCCCTCTCCCCTTGCGGCGACCGCAGGGAGTGCAGAGCTGAGAGGGACAGGCGCGAAGCGCCAGGGAGAGGGGTGTGGCGCCTGCTCGTGCCTGAGCGCGCTACGCGCGACCCCTCTTCCGTCCTTCGGGCACCTTCTCAGCTCTGCACTCCCTCCGGTCGCCGCAAGGGGAGAAGGAAAGGCAAAAAAGCAGAACGACAGGTGAGGGGCTGATGCCGCAGCCAACTCACATCCGCATCGAGCCGGTCTCCACGAACCTCTGGTGCCACGACAGCGCCTCGCCGAGCAGGTGCGGCGTGTGCTTGCCGAAACTCTCGCGGCAGGCGCGATCGAAGTAGTCCTGCAGCATCGGGCGGAAATCCGGATGCGCGCACTGGTCGATGATCCGCTGCGCACGCTGGCGCGGGGCCAGGCCGCGCAGGTCGGCGAGACCCTGTTCGGTGACGATCACCATCACGTCGTGTTCGGTGTGGTCGACGTGGCTGGCCATCGGCACGATCGACGAGATCGCGCCGTTCTTCGCCGTGCTCGGCGACATGAACACCGACAGGTACGCATTGCGTGCGAAATCGCCGCTGCCGCCGATGCCGTTCATGATCTTCGTGCCGGCGACGTGGGTCGAGTTGACGTTGCCGTAGAGGTCGACCTCGATCATCCCGTTCATCGCGATGCAGCCCAGTCGGCGCACCAGCTCCGGATGGTTCGACATCTCCTGCGTGCGCAGGACGATGCGGTCGCGGTAGAAATCGACGTTTGCCAGGAACTCGTCGATCCCCTCGGGGCTGAGCGAGAACGACGTCGCCGACGCCATGCGCAGCACGCCGCGCTTGAGCAGGTCGAGCATGCCGTCCTGGATGACCTCGGTGAACGCGGTGAGGTCGCGGTAGCCGGCTTCGCCCAGACCGGCGAGCACGGCGTTGGTGATGTTGCCCACGCCCGACTGCAACGGCAGCAGCTGCGGCGTGAGTCGGCCGCGTCGGACTTCGTGGGCGAGGAAGTCGAGCAGGTGCGTGGCGATCTGCTTCGACGCCGCGTCGGGCGGCGTGAACGGCGAATTGCGGTCCGGCGCGCTGGTCTCGACCACCGCGATCACCTTGTCGGGATCGCAGCGAAGGTAAGGCTCGCCGATGCGGTCGTCCGGATGGACCAGCGGGATGGGTTTGCGGTTCGGCGGCAGCGCGGTGCCGTAGTACACGTCGTGCATGCCGTCGAGCGCGTCCGGCTGCCAGTGGTTGACCTCGAGGATCACCTTGTCGGCCTGCTCCAGCCAGGTCTTGTTGTTGCCGACCGACGACGAAGGCACCAGATGGCCGGCCTCGTCGATCGCCGTCACTTCGACCACGGCCACATCGACCGCGCCGAAATAGCCGAACCATGTGTACTGCGCGACATGACTGAGGTGCATGTCGATGTAGTTGAGCTCGCCGGCGTTGATGCGCTCGCGCAGGTTCGGGTCGGACTGGTAAGGCAGGCGCAGTTCGATGCCGTGCGCGCGAGCGAGCGCGCCGTCCAGCTCCGGCGCGGTGGAGGCGCCGGTCATGACGTTGATGCGGAAGGCTTCGCCGCGTGCGTGGGCTTCGTCGATGCGCGCGGCCAGCGCCTGCGGCACGGCCTTGGGATAGCCGGCGCCGGTAAAGCCGCTCATCGCGACGGTCATGCCGGGATGGATCAGGGCAGCGGCCTGCTCGGCGCTCATGCGCTTCTCGCGCAGGCCGGCGTGGCGGATACGGTCACTCATGGCGGGGGGCGACGCTTGGGGGAGAACCGCAGTCTAGTCCTCCACGTGATGAAGGGGATTCTCGCTACCACGGAATCTGCTTTGCGCCGGCTGGCGGTCCGTGCGCGCGCGCCTGGATTACCCTGACGGCAGCTGACGGAGGCATCCCATGTTCTATTCGCTGCTGGCCATCGCCGCCGGCGCCACGCTCGGCGCCTGGGCCCGCTGGGGCTTGAGCCTGGCGCTCAACCACGTGCATCACGCGGTGCCGATGGGTACGCTCGCGGCCAATCTGGTCGGCGGCTACCTGGTTGGACTGGCCGTGGCCGGTTTCGGGCAATGGTCGGGACTGGCGCCGGAATGGCGGCTGTTCGTGATCACCGGCCTGCTCGGCGGACTCACCACCTTCTCGACGTTCTCGGCGGAAACGGTCGCCCTGCTGCAACGCCAGGACTACGCCTGGGCGTTCGCGATCATCGCGCTGCACCTGCTCGGTTCGCTGGCGATGACCGTGCTCGGCCTGATGACCGTGCGTGCGCTGGCATCGTGATCAGATCACCCGCAGCGTGATGGCCTTCAGCACCGCACGCGTGCGGTCGCGCGTGCCGAGCTTCTCCAGGATCACCGACACGTAGTTCTTCACCGTGCCTTCGGCGAGGAACATCGCGCGCGCAATCTCCTTGTTCGAATAGCCGCCGGCGAGCAGGCGCAGGATCGCGACCTCGCGCTCGGTGAAGGTTTCGCGCGGCGCCTCCTGCGCGTGGTACTGGTAGCGCGCGCGCACCGGTTCGGTGCTCACCGGCTGCAGCAGCGTCTCGCCCGCGGCCACGCGCGCGATGGCATCGCGCAGGTCCTCCGGCGCGGCGTCCTTGAGTAGGAACCCCTGCGCTCCGGCTTCGCGCGCGCGCAGCAGAAGTTCGCTTTCATCGAAGGTGGTGAGAAGCAGCACCGGTGTGGCGTCGCCGCGTTCGCGCAGCTGGCGCAGCGCCTCGATGCCGTCCATGCCGGCCATGCGGATGTCGCTCAGGATCACGTCCACCGGCGTCTGCGCGAGGCGTTCCAACAACTGCGCACCGTCGTCGGCCTCCAGCGCGACGACGATGCCGTGGCGCTCGAGCAGCGCGCGCAGGCCAGCGCGCACGATGGCCTGGTCATCGGCCAGTGCGATGCGAAGCGGCGCGTCGCTCATGCAGGCAGGCTCGCATCGATGCGCAGGGCGCCGCGCTCGGACGTGCTCAGCGCCAGCTCGCCGCCCGCACCGGCGACGCGTTCGCGCATGCCCGACAGGCCGTTGCCCTCGCGCAGCGCGCCGCGCACGTGGCCGTCGTCCTCGACGCGGATGTGCAGACGCCGGTCCGCACAGTCCAGCCACACCTGTACGACGTCGGCGTCGGCATGGCGCGCGCTGTTGGTCAGCGCTTCCTGCACCAGGCGCAACACGGCTTCGGCGACGGCGGGATCGGTGACGTGCACCGACTCGGCGATGTGCAGCTGCAGGGCCGGACGCGGCATCGGCGCGGCCAGCGCGCGCAGCGCCGTACCGAGGTCGAGCCCGCGATCGTGGCGCATCGCCTGCACGATGCCGCGGATGTCGGTGAGCAGCTCGCTCGACAGCTGCTGCGCCAGCGCGATCTCCTGCCGTCCGGCGAACGCGGGATCGGCGGCGAGCGCGCGCAGATTCAGCGTCATCGCGGTGAGCTTGTGGCCGGCGACATCGTGCAGCTCGCGCGCCACGCGCAGGCGTTCGTTGTCGCGCGCGCTGTCGGCCAACAAGGCACGCGTCGCCAGCAGATCGGCATTGACCCGGGCGAGGCGATCGCGTGCTTCCTCCGCGGTGCGCGCGTAGTGCGTGGTCAGCGCGGCGAACGCCTGGAAGCCGATGTACAGCGCGATCTGGACGTGCGGTGCGCTGTGGCCGCCGCGCGCCAGCAATGCGTACAGCACTGCGTTGAGTACTACCGCCAGCACGAGCACCACGCGCGGACGGTACTCCATCGCCAGCTCGGCGATGAGGATCACCAGCACCACCGGTGCGATGCCGGTGCGCGGGGCCATCGAGATCAGCACGAAGCCGCATACGGCCTGCAACGCGTACAGCGCCGCGCGTGCCGCTGGCCGCCGCGGTAGCCAGTCCAGTGCAAGGACCGACAGCAGGGTCGTGCCGATCAACGTCCATGCCAGAGGCTGCTGCTGCGCCGGGATTTCGTAGCGCAGGCCGAAGCCGATCGCAGCCAGCGTGAAGGCTGCCGCAAGGTTGAGGGGCTGGAGCGCCTGGCGGACACGTTCGTGCATGCAGCCATGCTGCGGCGATGGGCGCGGCGCCGCAATGGCGCGGACGCAGAAAGTGACTTCCGGCAGGTCGCGGCGATGACCGCGGGCACTGCGAGCCGCCGGGCGCGCGACGCAGTCTGGCAGCACGTCCTCAGGAGCCGTGCCATGAGTGCCTACAAGCTGCTGGTTGTCGTCCACGTGCTGGTCGGAGCGGTCGCGCTGGTCACGTTCTGGACCGCCGCATGGCTGCGCAAGGGCACGCCCGCGCACCGCACCACCGGGCGGGTCTATCTGCTGGCGATGCTAGGCATCGTCGTCACGGGCGCGCCGATGGCGATCGTGCGCGTGGTCGACGGACATCCGGTGACCGGTGCGTTCCTCGGCTACCTCGTCGTCATCACCGCCACCGGCGTGTGGACGTCATGGCGGGCGGTACGCGACAAGGCCGCGCCGGTGCGCTTCGCGGGGCCGGTGTATGTCGCGCTGGCGGTGTCGTCGCTGCTCGCGGGAGCGGGCGTCCTCGCGCTCGGCGTGCGCGTGGGCGCGCCGTTGCTGATGGGCTTCTCGGCGGTCGGCCTGCTCACCGGCGCGGACATGCTGCGCCGTCGTCGGCGCTACGTGCGCAACGAGGCGCCGCCGCGCTGGTGGATGGTCGAGCACTACACCGCGATGATCGGCAATGGCATCGCCACGCACATCGCCTTCCTCGGTATCGGTCTGCCGCGCCTGCTGCCGGGCGTGGACGGATCGGTGCTGCATTACCTGGCGTGGTTCGGACCGCTCGGCGCGGCGGTGGTCGCCAAGGTGCTGCTCGACCGGCGCTGGAAGCCGAAGACGCCGTCGGCCCCGAGCGTGCCCTCGCCCGCCCGTGCGCGCGTGGCGTGAACCACATGCCGATCGGTTATGTCGCACTGACGATCCGTTGCGTGGAAAACGCCGCCGCGTAACCGGCCGTTTACTTCCGCGCTCGCGTCATCGCCTACGAATAGGCGCACGACGACGCGGGAGTGGACGACATGCGGATCAGCATCATCGGCGCCGGTTTCAGCGGTTGTGCCCTGGCCACGGAACTGGCGCGCGCGGCGCCGGAGGGCGTGGACATCCAGCTGGTCGGCGTGTCCGACACCTACGGTCGCGGCGTTGCCTATGGCGAGGCGCGACCGGAGCACCTGCTGAACGTGCGTGCGCGCGATCTCGGCGCGACCTCGGACCATCCCGGCGAGTTCGCCGACTGGCTCAACCTCACCGAACGCGCGCGCACCACATTCCTGCCGCGTCTGGTGTACGGCGAGTACCTGCATTCGCGACTGGTCGCGGCGTCGCAGCTGTCGCTGGCCGCGCTCAACCGGATCGAGCAGGAAGCCATCGCGATCGATCGCGAAGGTCCGGCGTTCCGCGTGCACCTGGCCGACGGCTCGGATTTCATCAGCGATCGCGTGGTGCTGGCGGTCGGTGCGTTGCCGCCGCAGCCACTGGCCGGCATCGGCCCCCGCCTGGCGGTGCATCCGGGCTACGTCGCCTGGCCGTGGCAGAACGGACTGGATGGCATCGGCGCCATCGACCGCATCGAGCCGAGCCAGCGCGTGCTGATCATCGGCACCGGCCTGACGATGGCCGATGTGGTGACGACGCTGCACCGGCGCGGCCATCGCGGTGCGATCACCGCGCTGTCGCGCCACGGGCTGTTGCCGCAGTCGCACGTGGAGGAGCCTTCCGACCCGATCGCGTTGCCACCGACGGTGCTGCATGCGCTCAACACCCATGATCTCCGCGAGCTGGTACGCGCATTGCGCGCGCTCACGCCCATCGTGCCGGACTGGCGCAGCCTGATCGATGCGCTGCGCCCGTACCTGCAAGGCTTCTGGCGCGGGCTGTCGCAGCCCAGCCGCGCTCAGTTCCTGCGCCACCTGCGTTCGCATTGGGAAGTCCTGCGTCATCGCGTGGCGCCGCCGCTGTCGCGCGAGCTGGAAGAACTGCGCACGCGCGGACGCCTGCGCGTGCGTGCGGGACGGCTGCTGCGCGCGCGCTGGGCCGGCGAATCGGTCGAGGTGTTGATCCGTGATCGTGGTTTCGCCCATGCGAGCCGCGAAAACTACGACGTCGTGGTGCGCGCGACCGGTTTCGACACCGACGTGGATCGCACCAGCCATCCGCTGATCGCGCAGCTGCGGGATTCGGGATTGATCACCGCCGATCCGCTGGGTTTGGGCATCGAGGCCTCACCGCGTTTCGAAGCGCTCGACGGCGCGGGATCGCCGGTGCGCGGGCTGTATGCGCTCGGGCCGTTGCTGCGTGCACAGTTGTGGGAAATCACCGCGGTGCCCGAACTGCGCGTCGCCGCGCGCGCGCTGGCGAAGCAGCTGCTCACGCAGGAGCGACGGGCGAGTGCGGATATCCTGCGCGGAATGGAGGCGCTGGCGCGGCCGTGAGTGTTGCGGTATCGCGCGTCAGGTGGCGAGGTTGGCGAAGCCGCCCTCGCCTCACACGTCCCCGTCGGTCGCCCAGCCTTCGCCGGTGCCGCGGTTGAACACGGTGTCGGTGGCGAGCACCGAGCCGGCCGGGATCGAATCCTGCTGCGCAAGCTTCGCGTAGATCGGCGTGAAGTCCGGGCGCGTCGCTTCCATCAGCTGTTCGTAGCTGTCGATGACGAAATACGTCTTCTGGTACGTATCGATGCGGTAGCGCGTGCGCATGATGCGCTCCAGGTCGAACCCGATGCGGTTTGGCGCGGCGCTTTCCAGGCAATGGATCGATTCGCCCTTGGACGAGACGATGCCGCTGCCATAGATGCGCAGGCCGTCGTCCTGTTTGATCAGGCCGAACTCGACCGTGTACCAGTACAGGCGCGTCAGGTTGACCAGCGCTTCCGGGCCGATGCCGTGCGCCTTCACGCCGCCGCGGCCGTAGGCCTGCATGTAGTCGGCGAAGACGGGGTTCATCAGCAGCGGCACGTGGCCGAACAGATCGTGGAACAGGTCCGGTTCGGCCAGGTAATCCAGCTGCTCGGGCTTGCGGATCCACCACGTCACCGGGAAGCGGCGGTTGGCGAGGTGGTCGAAGAAGGTGAGTTCGGGCAGCAGGCCTTCGACGCCGACCAGTTCCCAGCCGGTCTCGCGGCGCAGGGTGCGGTTGAGCTCGTCGAACTTCGGGATACGGTCGGCCGCCATGCCCATCGCTTCCTGCGTGCGCAGGAACTCGTCGCTGGCGCGGCCCACGAGGATCTCGCGCTGGCGCTTGAACAGGGTCGCCCAGACGTCGTGGTCGGTGGAGGTATAGCTGCTCCAGGGTTGGTCCACGACCGCGGTCGTGTACACCGGCACATATCCCTTGTCGGTGAGCTGGTGTTCCACGCGGTTGGGGGTGCCGAGGTTCATGGGGGGACGGACTCCAGTGTCGGATCTCGACTCTAGCGGCCGAATCGCGCAATAGGCTTGCGTTGTTGCGCGCTGGTGGCGGAGTGGCGCAATCTTCTTGCGTAAAAGTCAGAAAGGACGCAATCAATGGCCGCCGTGGAGCTGGATCGTACTGACCTGTCCCTGCTCGCCGAGTTGCAGCGCAATGGTCGCCTGACCAATGCCGAGCTGGCCGAGCGTATCCATCTGTCCGCCTCGGCCTGCCTGCGACGCGTCCAGCGGCTCGAGCGGGAAGGCGTGATCGCCGGCTATCGCGCCGAGGTCGATCCCGAACGTCTGGGTCTCGGACTCCAGGCCTTCGTCCGCGTGCAGCTTTCCCGGCACGATGCCGACGCGATCGCTGCTTTTGGCGACTTCGTGAATGCCTGGGATGAGGTCGTTGCCTGCCACGCCCTGACCGGCGACATGGACTACCTGCTGCAGATCGTGGTCCAGGACCTGGACCACTTCTCGCGGTTCCTGCTCGATCGCCTGCTCAACCAGGCCGGCGTGGCGGACGTGAATTCGAGTTTCGTGCTGCGCACGGTGAAGGCGTCTCGGGGGATGCCGCTGCCGGTGCGCTAGCTCCTGGAATCAGGTGAAATCGCCGGTTCTCCGGCCAACGTCCGCGAACCTGCAATGATCATGCGCACCATCAGAGTGAGCTGCCGGATCAGGTCCGGGTCCTTTTCCGGCGGCAGGTCCATTGCGGTCGCGCCCATCGCGAAGACCAGTCGGGTGATCGCCTTGGCCACCAGCGCCGGTTCGCGCAGGGCGATGCCCTGGGACGCGTTGAGGCGGATCAGGTCCACCCGCAGCTCCTCTTCGAAGAAGCTCAGTTCGCGGTCGACCGCCTGCTTGAAGGCGTCCGAACCCACCGTGCCTTCGCGAAGCAGCACATGCAGCAGTTTGTCGTCGGCGCGGACCTGCTCCATGAACGCCTCGACCGAGCCGCGGATGATGCTGCGGTCGGTGGTCGCGCGCTGGCGCGCCTCGCCGACGATCTTGCGCAGCGAGCGGCCGGCCAGGTCGATCAGGGCCACGGCCAGTTCGTCCATGTCGCGGAACTGGCGATAGAAGCTGTTCGGCGCGATGCCGGCCTCGCGGGCGACCTCGCGCAGACTCAGCGTCGACACGCTGCGATGCGGGCCGATCAGCTTGAGCGCGGCCGCCAGCAGATCTTCACGCGAGATCGTGGCCTTGCGGCCTACCGCGTGCTCGGCGTCTGCATGGATATCGGGGCTGGGGCTCACGGGCGCGGGCACGGAATGGCGGCGGGTCGGGTGGGCATCATATCGGGGTCGCTGTCATAATTACTATACAGTCGTATAGACGACTGTGCGGATGCCTGTATAGTAGCGACCATGAACGCCGTAGTCCGTGCCGCGCCCCCTCGCGGCTTCAAACGCCTGCTCCGCTCCTGCATCGCGCCGGATGTCTTCGACTTCTGGGCCGCCAAGGTGGACCCCATGTGGTCCTGGGAGCGGCCGCTGGCGCGCATCGTCGAACGCCGAGCCGAATCGGCCGACGCGATCACCCTCGTGCTGCAGCCCAACCGCCACTGGCGCGGCTTCCGCGCCGGCCAGCACCTCAACCTCAGCGTCGAGATCGACGGCGGCGCGGTCACGCGCAGCTACAGCCTGAGCGATGCACCGCGCGCGGACGGGCGTCTGGCGATCACGGTCAAGCGCATCGAGGGCGGCCGCTTCAGCAATCACCTGTTCCAGCGCGCCTGCGTCGGCGACGTGCTCGCGATCGGGCAGGCCTTCGGCGACATGACGTGGACGCAGGACGACGGCGCATGGCTGTTCCTCGCCGCCGGCAGCGGCATCACGCCGCTGATGGCGCTGGTGCGCGAACACGCTGCACGCGGCATGCCGACACCGCTGACGCTGCTGTACTGGGCGCGCACGCGGCAGGAACTGTGCTTCGCCGACGAACTGTTGGCGTTGTCCGATGCGCACCCGAACTTCAGCGTGCACTGCATGCTCACCCGCGAGGTTTCCGACGGCGCGGCGCCGGATGGCCGCATCGACGCCGCGCAGCTCGCATCGCACGTGCCCGATCTCGCATCGCGTCGCGTCTACGCCTGCGGTCCCGGCGGTTTCGTCGAAGCGGCGCGCGCGCTGGTCGACGGCCAGGCGCGCGGCTTCCATGCCGAAGCGTTCACGCCGCCGCCGAGCCGTCTGGACGACAGCGGCGAAGCGATCATCACCCTGCAACGCAGCGGCCGCACGCTGACCGTGCCGCGCGGTCAGTCGCTGCTGACTGCGCTGGAGGAGCAGGGAATCAAACCGGCCTCCGGTTGCCGCATGGGCATCTGCAACACCTGCGCCTGCGGCAAGTCCTCCGGCACCAGCCGGCACGTGCACACCGGCGAGTCCACGGCGGAGCCGGTGTCCGCGCTGCGCCTGTGCGTGAGTGCCGCCGCTTCCGACCTTGTACTGGACCTGTGAACCCCGCAATGAGCTCCCGCATCCGCAATCGTGCACTGACGCCGGCCGAACTCGACCGTTTCGGCGAGGAACTCGACGCCCTGCGCGCGCGCACGGTCGCCACCCTCGGCCAGCGCGACGCCAACTACATCCGCCGAATCGTCGCGTGGGTGCGCTGGACCGAAGTCGCCGGTCGCGTGCTGCTGTATGTCGGCGCGTTCTCGCTGCTGTTCGCGCCGGCGCTGCTGTGGCCGCTGTGCGCGCTCGGCGCGCTGGTGCTGGGCCTGTCCAAGATCCTCGAGAACATGGAACTGGGCCACAACGTCATCCACGGCCAGTACGACTGGATGCGCGACCCGCACCTGGACGGCAAGACCTACGAGTGGGACATCGTCGGCACCGCCGATGCGTGGCGCAGGACGCACAACTACAAGCACCACACGTACACCAACGTGCGCGGCATGGACGACGACATCGGCTATGGCCTGCTGCGCATCTTCCCGGAGCAGCGCTGGCGTCCGTTCTATCTGGCGCAGCCGGTGATCGCGGTGGTCTTCGCGATCCTGTTCGAGTGGGGCGTGGCGATCCAGGACCTCAAGCTCGGCCGCTGGATCGCGGGCAAGACCACGCACAGGCAGATGTGGCGCAAGTTCGTGCCGGTCGGCCGCAAGATGGCGCGGCAGATCGTGAAGGACTACGTGGTGTTCCCGCTCCTGGCCGGTCCGTTCTTCCTGCCGGTGCTGCTGGGCAACGTGGTTGCGAACATCCTGCGCAACCTGTGGACGTACATGATCATCTTCTGCGGACATTTCACCGCGGACGTGGAGACGTTCCCGAAGGAATCGGTGCGCAACGAGTCGCGCGGCCACTGGTACCTGCGCCAACTGCGCGGTTCGTCCAACATCGGCGGCGGCCGCCTGATCGACGTGCTCTCGGGCAACCTGAGCCATCAGATCGAGCACCACTTCTATCCGGACGTGCCGGCCAACCGCTACGCGCAGATGGCACCGGAAGTGCGCGACATCTGTGCGCGCTACGGCCAGCACTACAACACCGGTTCGTTGCCGAAGCAGTTCGGCCAGGTGATCTGGCGCATCCTGCGCCACGCGTTCCCGAGCCGTCCGCGCAAGACGGCGCCGCTGGTGCTGAGCTCCGACGCGGCGTGATCCGGATCGGTAGCCCGGGTAAGGCCGAAGGCCGCACCCGGGAGCTGTCGAGCCATCAACCCGGGTGCGCTGCGCTTACCCGGGCTACGGACGTGACCGCCTGACGATCAGGGCGTCGCGATGGCGCCCTGGTTGGCCAGCGCCTCGCACTGCGGATCGCGGCGCAGCTTCGACATCCACTTCTTGTCGGACTCGGCGCACTGCGCCTGCAGCTTCGCCTGTTCGGCGGCGCGATCGGCGGCGCGGCGCGCAGCCACAGCCTCGTCGACACGTGCCTTCTGCCACTGCGCGACCTTCGCACGGATCTGCGGCATCGCCGCCAGTGCGGCGCGCTCGCCTTCCATGATCGCGTTGTTGCGCTGCTCGAAATCGGCCGGGCCGATCTCGTTGACGCTCGGCCGGATCACCACGTCCGCACGCGCAAGTTCGAGCGCGCCGAGCTTCTGGCCCATGATGGTGATCGACTGGTTGATGTTGCCAAGCACGCTGCCGGGGTTCTTCCCGCTGGCCTTGCTGGAGATGTCCACGGCGATGACGATGTCCGCGCCGAGCTGGCGCGCCGCGTCGACCGGCACCGGACTGACCACGCCGCCGTCGACGTAGTGGTACTTGCCGATCGGCACCGCCTCGAACACGCCCGGGATGCTGCTCGACGCACGCACCGCCTGGCCGGTGTTGCCGCGCACGAACACCGTGCGTTCGCCGGTTTCCAGCTGGGTGGCGACCGCCGCGAACGGCCGGCGCATGCGCTCGATCGACTTGCCGCCGACGAGCTGGTTCACATAGTCCTGCAGCTTCTGGCCCTTAACGAGGCCGCCAGAAAACAGGCTGACGTCGCGGATCGACGCTTCGTCCAGCGCGAACGCCTGCTTCTGCATCGCGAACGAATCCATGCCGCTGGCATACAGCGCACCGACCACGCTGCCGGCGCTGGTGCCCGACACGACCTCCGGCTGGAAGCCGTTGGCCTCCAGCATCTTGATCACGCCGATGTGGGCGAAGCCCTTCGCCGCGCCGCCGCCCAGTGCGATGCCGATGCGCACCTTCGGCGCCGCCACCGGCGGTGTCACCACGGTCGTCGTCGGCAAGGTCGGCTTGACGGCTTCGCCGCCACAGGCGGCCAGCGCAACGGCGAGCGAAGCCAGGAGCAGGGGGCGGAGCGAACGAAGCGATGTCATGGTCGGCGGGACGCGATGGAGTGGTGGTCGATCAGCGGCGCAGCATACACGCGCCCGGAGCGCCGGTTGCGGCGCGCCATCGCGGACCATCGCGCGGCTTCGGCGGCGTTCATCCGGCGGGAGAGGGCCCACGCAGGGCCTTGCGTACCACGAGCTTGAGACCTGACCACACCTCGTCCACCGCGCACACTTTCACGTCGACAAAGCCCAGCGGAAGGGCGATTTCGCGGACGGTGTCCTCGGTGATGTCGGTGGGGACCTTCGCCGACTTCTTCGGCCAGGACACCCAGACCACCGCATCCGCCGCCAGTACGCGGCGGCAGTCGGCCAGGGCCACGGCCAGCGTCGCGCGGTCGCGGCAGAACAGATGCACCAGGTCCACCGCGCCCATCAAGCGCGGCGCGAAGCGTAAACCGCGCGGAAGCGGCGCGAGGATGTCCGCGTAATGCGCCGGCGCCGCCAGCGTCCACACGGTCATCCCCTCGCGCAGGCCGAGCTTCTTCGCCAGCGGCGTGCCGGAGTAGCCGCTCATCGTGCGATCAGAAGCTGTTGTCGCCGTCGAGGATGCGACCCAGGCCGCCGAGCACCGAACCTTCGCCACGCGCCTGTCCACCACCTTGCGGCGCCGCGGCCAGCATGCGGCCGGCCATGCGCGAGAACGGCAGCGACTGCAGCCACACCTTGCCCGGGCCGGTCAGCGTCGCGAGGAACACGCCTTCGCCGCCGAACAGCATGCTCTTGATGCCGCCGACCGGGCGCACGTCCATCGACACGCTGTCGTGGAAGGCCATCACGCAGCCGGTGTCGACGTCCAGGCGTTCGCCCGCGCGCAGTTCGCGCTCGATCACCGTGCCGCCGGCGTGCACGAATACCCAGCCGTCGCCTTCGAGCTTCTGCATGATGAAGCCTTCGCCGCCGAACAGGCCGGTGAGGATCTTGCGCTGCAGGAAGATGCCGACCGACACGCCGCGCGCACCGGCCAGGAAGCTGTCCTTCTGGCAGATCAGGCGACCGCCGTGCTCGTCCAGCTTCATCGCCATCACCGTGCCCGGATACGGTGCGGCGAACGCGACGCGCGCCTTGCCGCTGCCGGTGTGGGTGAACATCGTCGTGAACAGGCTCTCGCCGGTGAGCACGCGCTTGCCGGCGGAGAAGATCTTGTCCATCAGGCCGCCGCCCTGCCCCGTGTGGCGTCCGTCGCCGAACACGGTGTCCATCTGGATCGCGGCGTCCTTGTACATCATCGCGCCGGCTTCGGCGATCGCGCTTTCGCCGGGATCGAGTTCCACTTCGACGAACTGCATGTCGTTGCCGACGATGCGGTAATCGATGTCGTCGCTGCGGCTGCGCCCGCTCGGCGGCGGTGGCGGCGTGTGCATCTGCGCCGCACCGCTGGCCTCGGCGAATTCGGGCTGCGACTTCACCGCCTGCCAGCCGGACAGGCCTTCGCGCCAGCACAGGTGGTCGGGATGCTGGCGCGCGTACGTCTGCGCGGCCTCGGGGTCGAGCGGTCCGACGCGCTGCGAGTTGCCGGCGGAAACGAAGTACCACTGGGTCATGGCGAGGTCCTGCGTGGGGTCGAGCCCGCGAGTGTAACGACGGTGCGTGGCACCGCATCGGCTGGAGGTCATTGGCGCGCACGCGTCCATGAGGTTTGGCACTGCCGCGCCCGGTCACCGCGCGCTGTACTGCCGCGACGGACACCACCGTGGAGGCCCCATGCGGACCGGCTGCGCTGTTCTCGTGATACTGCTCGTCGCGCACGGCATCGCCGCCGCCGCGCCATCGTCGACCGCCCTGCCCCCCGGTTACAGCACCGCGCGCACCGGCAACGTCGGCGATTTCGATTACTTCGCCGGCGCATGGACCACGCACCAGCGGCGCCTCAAGGCGCGCGGCGTGGGCAGCGACGCGTGGGAGGAATTCCCCGCAACGCTGTGCATGCAGCCGCACCTGGATGGCGTGGCGACGGTGGACGAGCTGTACTTCCCGACCAAGGGCTGGGCGGGTCTGACCGTACGGACCTTCGATCGTGCGAAGCGGCAGTGGTCGATCTACTGGGTGAGCAGCGAGCGCGGTGTGCTCGAACCGCCAGTGGTGGGCGGCTTCGACGGTACCCGCGGTGAGTTCTATGGCGAGGACCGCGACGGCGATCGACCAGTGAAGGTGCGCTACCGCTGGGACAAGCGCGATGCCGACCACGCGCGCTGGGAACAGGCGTTCTCCTACGACGGCCGCACGTGGGAGACCAACTGGACCGCCGATTTCACCCGCGGCGATACCGCCGCACTCTGCCGCGACGGACGACCGAAGCGCTGATCCCGCGTGCTTACGCCAGCGCCGCCAGCGCCGCGTGGCGCGCATGCAGTGTCGTCGTGTCGAACAGCGGCACGTCCGCATCGCCATCGCCGATCAGCAGGCCGATCTCCGTGCAGCCCAGGATCACGCCCTGCGCGCCGCGTGCGACGAGCGAGGCGATGATGCGCCGGTACTGCTCGCGCGATTCCTCGCGGATGACACCCAAGCACAGTTCGTCGTAGATCACGCGATGCACGATGTCGCGTTCGCTGGCATCGGGAACCAGCACCTCCAGCCCGTGCCGTTCGGCGAGGCGCTGGCGGTAGAAATCCTGCTCCATCGTGAAACGTGTGCCGAGCAGGCCGACGCGCTGCAGACCCGCGCGACGAATCTCCTCGCCGGTGGGATCGGCGATGTGCAGCAACGGCAGGCCGCTCGCGCCTTCCACTGCGCCGGCAACCTTGTGCATGGTGTTGGTGCAGATCACCAGCAGCTCCGCGCCGCCGGCCTTGAGTGCGCGCGCCGCGCCGGCGAGCACTTCGCCGGCCGCATCCCAGTCGCCGGCGTGCTGCAGCCTTTCGATCTGCGCGAAATCGACGCTGTACAGAAGCAGGCGCGCCGAGTGCAGCCCGCCGAGCTGTTCCTTCACCGTCTGGTTGATCAGCCGGTAGTACGGAACCGTGGATTCCCAGCTCATGCCACCGATCAGGCCCAGCGTCTTCATGGCGAACTCCTCAGGCCATCGCCTCGATCATCGCCCGCTCCAGCGAACGATCCGGATGCGCGCGGATCGCGTCCAGGTCGTGCCGCGACCAGTCGCGACGGATGCGGCCGTCGACCATCAGCATCGCACGGTCGATGAAGCGTTCCGCGATGTCCAGCGAATGGGTCGCCAGCAGCACCGTCGCGCCGTGCTCGCCGCACAGGCGGCGCAGGTGTTCCTTGAGTGCGTACGCACTGAGCGGATCGAGGCCGTTGAGCGGTTCGTCGAGGATCAGCAATGGGGGCTCGCCGAGCAGCCCGAGCACGATGCCGACCTTCTGTCGCGTCCCGAGCGAACACTGGCCGACCCACCGATCCAGCACAGGCGTCAGTGCCAGCGCGTCGCACAGTGCGAGCGTGGACGGCGGAATCGCGGGCAGGCCGCGCGCATCGGTAAAGAGCTTCATGCACTCGCGCACGCTGAGCAGCGCCGGCAGGCGGGATGGATCGATCGACAGGCCGAGCCGATGCCTGGCGCGCAGTGGCTCGATCCGCAGGTCCGCATCACCGACGAGGATGCGGCCGCTGTCGGCCGCGACCACGCCGGCGAGGCAGTGCAGCAGCGTCGTCTTTCCCGCGCCGTTGGGTCCGATCAGCGCCGCGAACTCGCCCGGCGCCAGGGACAGCTCGACGCCGCGCAGGATCGGCTGGCGATCTACGCTGTAATGCAGGCCTTCGACATGCAGCGCTTTCATGCGTGGGGGTTCCTCAATGCATGCGACATCCGCCATGCCGATGGCGCGCACACGACCGCGAGCGCGATTGCCCACGCCAGCAGGCGAATCCATGAGAACCCGAGCAGCAGATTTCCGACGAATGCAGTCGCCGTCGCGCATGCGAGCGCGATCAGCGGGTAGCGCAGCAGGGCCTTGCGCGCGGCCGACGCGTCCATCGGCGTCGCGCGCAGCAACTGGAGCGCCTCGACTGCGGCTTGCAGGGAGACGCGCAACGCGAGACTCGCCCACAGCCACGGCACGACCATCAGCAGCACGCCCGCCGCGAGCATCAGTCCCATCCGGTCCGGCAACAGCACCAGCATCGCGCCGACCAGCCAGAAATGCCCGCCCTGCCCCAGCCGCCACTGCAGCACGACGGCGCGGCGCTGCCACTGCAACACCGCCGACAGCGGCGCCGACGTGTTGAGCGTGAAGGCGGGTTCGCGCCGACCTGCCCGCTGCTCGGGAAGCGCGCGTGCAGGGCGCAGCGCGCGCCACAGCGCCAGCGCCATCCCGGCGCCGACGCCGGTCGCGCACGGCACGAACGATCCGGACACGAACGCGCGGGAATCGAACCACGCGAACGCCACAATCGCGCACCAGACGGCAATACCCGCCAGCAGATGACCAAGCGCGACCACGAAGAGCGTGCCACGCGCGCGCGTCGTTGAGATCGGCAACGCCGCGAACCAGCCCGTGCGCAGTTCCGCCGCGAGCAACAACAACCGCCGCGAAGCGAGCGTGCCGACGATCAGTGCGATGAGCACCGCACTCGGGCCCGGCAACGCCGCGGCCACGCGCAGCAGCGCGGACGCCGTGCCGGTCAGCGACAGCAGGGCTGCGACGCCGCACAGCGCCGCCACCCACGCCGCGCCCTCGCGCACGGAAGGCCGCGACCGCAGCAACGTGCGCCCGCGCTGGTCGAACCACGGATGCAGCGCGGGCAGGCTCAACCGGAGCATCCGGCCCTTACTGGCTCGCCGGCTTGCGGCCGAACTTCTCGCCGAAGAAATCGCCTGCATTCCACTGAGGACGCTGCGGAGCATCGGCGATCAGCCGTCCGATGCGCGCGTTGAGCTTCGCCAGTCGCGCGGCGTCGCCGTAGTGGATCGGCTGGCTGAGGTCGTCGCCCGGCTGGTGGTAGCGCTGGCCCAGGAACTCGTCCTGGATCGCCTTCGCGTCGCCGTCCACGCCCTTGTAGCCGCCATCGAGATACACCGCCGGCACGCCCGCGCGGATGAAGGCGTACTGGTCGCTGCGCACGAACACCACTTCCTCCGGCGACGGATCCGGCGACAGCTCGACGCCGATCTCCTTCGCCGCCTGCGCGACCAGCGGCTGCAGGCTCGAATGCTCCAGGCCGATCGGCACGACGTCCTTCGTCGGCGCCAGCAGCATCGGCATGTCCATGTTGACGTTTGCGACCATCGCCTCGCGCGGCACCGTCGGATTGCGCGCGAACCACTCCGCGCCGAGCAGGCCCTTCTCCTCCGCGGTCACCGCCACGAACAGCAGCGAGCGCTGCGTCGGCGCCGGGTCGTGGGCGAGGCGGTTGGCGGCCTCCAGCATCACCGCGATGCCGAGTGCGTTGTCGAGCGCGCCGTTGTAGATCGCGTCGCCGTTCACCGGCGTACCGATGCCGACGTGGTCCAGGTGCGCGCTGAATATGACGAACTCGTTCTTCTTCGCCGCGTCGCCGCCGTCGAGCCGCGCGACGACGTTGCGCGATTCCACCGGTGTGATCGCCGTACGCGCGGCCAGGCGCACCGTACCGGGCAGGTCGAACGCGCGCAGTTTGCCGTCGCGCATGGCCTGGAACAGCTGCTTGGCGTCATGGCCCGGCACGTCGAGCAGCGCGCCGGCGCTGGCGGCGCTGACGAACGCGCTCGCGCGCAGCTGCGGCCAGGTATCGATGCCCTTGCCGTCTTCGCCACGCAGGCGCATCGCCGGGCGGTTCCAGTTGCGCGCGCCGCGCGCCCACGGCGACTGCTTCTCGTCGTCGTCGGTCTGGATCATGACCAGGCCGATCGCGCCGCGCCGCACCAGCTCCTCGGCCTTGGTCCGGCGCGAGGAATAGAACGCACGGCGGTCGTTGTCGAACTTCGCCGGCGCGCCGTTGAAGGCGACCGCGATCTTGCCCTTCACGTCGACACCGGCGAAATCGTCATGGCCGAGTTCCGGCGCATGCACGCCCTGCCCCACGAACACCGCCGGCGCTTCGACGCGGGCGTCGGCTTCGTTGAAGTTGGTGCCGGGCAGGAACTCGTCGCGGAACGCGAGCGTGCGGGTCTTGCCGTCGCGCGTCACTGCCAGTTCGTTGCCTTCGGCCTGGGTCACGCCACGCAGCATCGGCACGCGCTGGAAATAGCTGCCGTCGTCGCCGGCCGGCGCCAGGCCCGTCGCGCGGAAGCGCTGGGCCACGTACAGCGAGGCCAGGTCGTAGCCGCGCGTGCCGGCCTCACGGCCTTCGAGCAGGTCGTCGGCGAGGAAGCGCACGTCGGATTCGATACGGCGCGCGTCGGCGCTGGCGCTGGCGTCGTAGGTTTCCTTTGCCGGTGTGGCGGCGGTCGGCGGCGCTTCGCGCTGGCAGGCGGCCAGCAGGAGGGCAAGGCTGAGCAGCGTCAGGTGGCGCATGGGTGGTCCCGGCTCGGTCGAAAGCCGGGACGCTAGCACTGTTGGCGGCCGCTGCCAGTGTCGTTGGTGGGGCCGTCAGCGCTCGTCACGGGGCGGGAAGCGCACCACCACGCCACGCGCGCGCTCTGGGCGGTTCCACAGCACCGGCACATCGCGCGGGCGCGGGGGCTCGAACTGGTCGTGCTCCAACTCCGCGTTGAGCGGGACCATCGACTCCTCCTCGTCCTCCCAGCTGTAGCGCTTGCGGGGCGGCAGCGGGTCGGTGCGGCGCAGCAGCCACGCGGCGACCACGCCCGCGACCGCACCGCCCAGGTGCGCCTGCCAGGACACGCCCGGCTCGCGCGGCAGGATCGTCAGCAGCATGCCGCCGTAGAACATGAAGGCGAGCATCGCGGCGGCGATGCTGGCGCGGTCGCGGCGAAGCAGGCCCAAGACGAACACCAGGAACATCAGCCCGTGGGTGATGCCGCTGGCGCCCAGATGGCGGGTGCCCGGATCGCCGAGCAGCCACGCGCCCAGGCCCGAGCCCAGCCACAGCAGCGGCAGCGCCCGCACGGTCGCGCGCGGGTAGAGCCCCAGCGCCAGCGTGCCCAGCATCAGTAGCGCGATCGAATTGGCGGCGACGTGCTCGAACGAGCCGTGCAGCAGCGGCGCGGTCAGCACGCCGAGCAGCCCTTCGACGGACCACGGCTGCACGGTCCACGGGCTCACGTCGAAGTGCCCTTGCGCGCTGAATACGGCCACCAGCAGCAGCACGAAGGCCAGGCTGAGGTTGAACGCGCGCAGCCAGCGGCGTTTGTCGGCCGAGCGCTGGGCCGGGGTATCGGGTACGGCTTCGGGCGTGGGCAGGTGCATGAGAGGCAGATTGCGCCCTCCCCGCGCGAAAACAAGCCGCCCGGCGCGGGCCTGAATGTCCCAATGGTGGGCTTCCGCGGCTGGCGGGCCATCGCACGTAAAATGTCGCGATGAACGCCCCCCTCCCCGCCGTACGCCTCAAGAACGCCTGGAAATCCACCCACCCCTGGATCTTCCAGCGCCTCGTCGACAAACCTGCCCAGCGGCCCAAGCCCGGCGCCATCGTCGACGTCTACGGCGTCGAAGGCGACTGGATCGGCCGTGGTTTCTACAACGGCCACTCGCGCATCGCCGTGCGCATCCTCGAAACCGATCCCGAGGTCGAGGTCGACGCCGGCTGGTTCGCGCGCAAGATCGCCGCGGCTGTGTCGCTGCGTCGCGACGTGCTCAAGCTCGATGCGATCAGCGATGCTTGGCGCGTGGTGCACAGCGAAGGCGACGGCCTGTCCGGCCTGGTCGTGGACCGCTACGGCGATCTGCTGGTGGTCGAGTTCTTCAGCGCCGGCATGTTCCGCCATCGCGAGTGGATCTACGACGCACTCAAGCAGCAGTTCCCGGGCTGCCGTTTCTACAGCTTCGCCGACGAACACGTGCAGAAGCAGGAAAGCTTCGATTTCCGCGGCAGCGAACCGGTGCAGCCGGCGGTCATCACCGAGTACGGCGTGAAGTTCCGCGCCGATCCGGCCGGCGCGCACAAGACCGGCTTCTTCGCCGACCAGCGCGAGAACCGCGAATGGCTGTCGCAGCAGGTCGAAGGCAAGCGCGTGCTCGACCTGTGCTGCAACACCGGCGGTTTCGCCGTGTATTCGTCCGTGCGCGGCGCCGACGAGGTCATCGGCGTGGACATCGACGCGGACGTGATCGAGATCGCCAAGGCCAACGCGAAGCTCAACAACGTGCGCCCGCGCTTCGTGCAGGCCGACATCTTCCCGTGGCTGCGCGACGCTGGCATCCGCGGCGACCAGTACGACGTGGTGATCCTCGACCCGGCCAAGATGACGCGCGACCGCGAGCAGATCATCCCGGCGCTGAAGAAGTACCTGGACATGAACAAGCTCGCGCTCGGCGTGGTCAAGCCGGGCGGACTGTTCGCGACGTTCTCGTGCACCGGTCTGGTCAGCGAGGAACAGTTCCTCGACATGCTGCGCCGCGCCGCCTACTACGCCGGCCGCACCGTGCAGGTGCTGAAGGTGTCCGGCGCCGGCGCCGATCATCCGTGGCTGGCGCAGGTGCAGGAATCTCGCTACCTCAAGGCGGTGTTCTGCCGCGTGCTCGACTGAGCGCGCGGCACGTTCGCACTCTCCAGCACGCACGCGTCTCACCACCTGAGACGCGTGTCGATACACTGGACGCCAGCATCAACGGCGAATAGAGGCGGCATCCTTGGACACAGCGATCTACGTGGCGGCAGCCGCCATCGTGCTCATGCTGGCCTGGGTCGGCTGGTTGCTGCTGCGCCTGGGCGGCCGACAGGGCGGCGACACTCCGCACGCCGAGCTGGCCAGCCTGCGCGAGATGGAACGCGAGAAGGCGATCGAACTCGGCGCGCTGCGCGTGCGCCTGTCCGAGCGCGAGGCCGGCCTCGACGCCAGCGCGCGCGAGGTCGCGCGCCTCAACGGCGAACTCGAACAAGCCCAGTTGCGGGCCGAACGACACACCACGGCCAGCGCCGAACTGTCGGCCGGACTGCGCGCGAAGGACGCCGAGCTGCTCGATGCGCAGTCGCGCCTCGCTGCCGATCGCGACGAACTGGCGCGCATGCGCAGCGAGCTGCTGCAGTTGCGCGAACGCCAGGCCCAGACCGAAGCGAACCTGGTCCACGCGGAACAGGCAAAGGCCGAGGTCAAGGGCTTCCTCGAACACGCGCAGTCGAAGCTCTCGGCGACGTTCGCCGAACTCGCCGGCAAGACCTTCGAGGAGCGTGGTGCGCAGTTCGAGAGCAACGTGCGCACCGCGACGCAGCAGTCGAAGTCCGACATCGAAACACTGCTCAAGCCGTTCGCGGACCAGCTCAACGCATTCCGCTCCCGCGTCGACACGGTGTACGGCGAAGAAGCGAAGGAGCGTGCGGCGCTGGCCGGCGCGGTGAACGAGCTGAAGACGTTGAACCAGGACATGGCGACGCAGGCCTCTGCCCTGTCGCGCGCGCTCAAGGGCAGCGCCAAGGTCCGTGGCGACTGGGGCGAACTGATGCTGGAAAGCGTGTTGCGCGGTTCCGGGCTGGAAGAAGGCACGCACTACGAACGACAGGCCACCAGCGAGGACGACGAAGGCCGTAAGCTGCGCCCGGACGTGGTGGTGCGCCTGCCGGGCGATCGCCGCATCGTGGTCGACAGCAAGGTCAACCTGATCGACTGGCAGCAGGCGATGAACGCCGAGACGCCGGAAGAGCACGAAGACGCGCTGCGTCGCCACGCGGTCGCGCTGCGCCAGCACATGAAGGACCTGGCTGACAAGAACTACCCGCGCGCCGTCGGCGATTCCGCGCTGGAGGTCACCGTCGCTTTCGTGCCGATCGAAGGCGCGCTGTCGGCCGCGCTGGGTTCCGATGCGCAACTGCAGACCGATGCGTTCGCGCGCGGCATCGTGTTCGCCTCGCCCAATACGCTGATGGCGGTGTTGCGCGTGATCGAGCGCTTGTGGACGCGCGACAAGGTCCAGCGCCAGGCCATCGAGATCAGCAAGGCCGGCGGACTGGTCCTGGATGCGCTGCAGAGCTTCGTGACGGAGTTCGACGTGGTCGGTCGCAAGCTCACCGATGCGCATACCGCGTTCACCGATGCGCGCAGCAAGCTGTCCGAGTCCAAGCACGCGGTCATCCCGCGCGCGCAGCGACTGGTCGAGCTGGGCGTGAAGGGAAAGAAGGTGCTTTCGGCGGAACTGACACCGGACGAGCCGGAGTTGCCGCTGCCGCTGGAGCGGCCGGCCTCGAACGACTGATCCGCGGGCGCCCTGCCCCGGAACGCAGCGATAAAAAAAGCCCCGGCATTGCCGGGGCTTTTTCGTTACTCGTTCGTAGCGCTCAACCGCCGTCGGTCGGCATCACCGGCATCGCGTCGACCGGCACCTGCGGATTGGTGTCGTCGCGCAGGTAATCCGGCAGCGAGTCGTCGTCTTCCTTCATGCGGTCGCCGAAGATCTGGTAATCGCGGCGCTGGATCCATGCATCGCGCACCAGTGCGTAATCGTCCTCCGCACCTTCGCGGAAGCTGTCGGTGGCGAGCAGCTGCGAGCGCACGTCGACCAGCTGCAGACCCTGCAGCGGGATGCGCGTCTTGTCGGCCTCGATCTGGCGGATCGGACTCAGCGGCGCATCGCCGACCATGCCGAAGGTGTCGCGCAGCGTGCGCGGGCCGAACAATGGCAACTCGAAGTAACGTGACTTCTTCCAGCCCCACGTGCCGAGCGTCTGGCCGAAGTCCTCGCTCTTGTTCGGCAGCTTGGCGTCGGAGGCCGGATCGAAGATGCCGCCGATACCCAGCGTCGAATTGAGCAGGAAGCGGCCCATCGACTGCCCGGCCTGCTTGGGCTTGCCCTGCAGCAGCGCGTTGATCGCCGAGACCGGCTGGCCGAGGTTGTTGAAGAAGTTGCTCACACCCAGGCGGAACGGACGCGGCACGACCTTCACGTAGCCGCGCGCGAGCGGTCGCGCGACGGTGCGGTCGACCGCGTTGTTGAAGCGGTGCATCTGCCGGTTGTAGCGCTCCCAGGGGTCGTAGCTCTTGGGCGTCGACACGGGCTCGGGCAGGTTCGGATCGCCGTAGTCCTGCTCGGCGCCGTAGATCGCGTCGTAGTCGCGCTCGGCCTGCGTGCGCGTGTCTTCCGGCGGCGCAGGCGGGCTCGGTTCGGGCTCCGTCGGCGGCACTGGCGTCGGCGGGATATCGGTCGGCCGCGGCGCATCGGGCGGCAGCGGTTCGACCGGCGTCGGCTGTTCCGGGGGCGGCGCAACCGGCGTTTCAGGCGTGGGCTGCGTCGTCGTGGGCGTTTCCGGCGTACGCGGCGTGGTCTCGCCGTCCAACGTCATCTTCGCGCACTCGCGCACCTTGGCCGCGTCCTGCCCGGCTTCCTTCATGCAGCGCTCGAAGGCCTCGCGCTGCTGGCCCGACAACGGACGAACGAGGATCTGCGCGTCGCCGATCAGCGGCACGCTGGCGAGCACGAACGCGAGTAGGGGTGCGTGGGGGCGCATGGTCGCAGTGTAAGGGGCTCGGGGGGCGCCCGGCCGCGCCGCATGCGGCCACGACCGGAACGGAGTGTCGCCAGGATCAGCCGGCGAACGCGAGATTGCGGTCGAGGCGGTATGCGGTACGCAGTTCGGCCAGGCCGGAAGGCTCGCCGACGACTTCGGCGATGCCCAGGCGTTCGCACAACTCGGCCAGCAGGGCCAGGCCGGCGCTGTCGACGGTGTCCACGGCGGTCAGGTCGAGCCGGCGCGCCGACGCGTTGCGGACCTGCGGCCACAGCGCGACGACACAGGCGCGATCGAGCGCGCCTGCGAAGGCGAGGGTGTCGCCGTCCTGGCGTACCGTGGCCATGATCAGTTGCTGGCCGCTTCGGCCTGCAGCTTGCCGGCCTTGATGTCGGCCGCGACCTGCGGAATCGACTTCTGCTTCAGCGGTGCATCGAACTGGTTGCGGAAGGTCTGCACGAAGCTGACGCCTTCCACCATCACGTCGAACACCTTCCACTGCGTGCCGACCTTGCGCATCAGGTAGTCGACCGGCACCGGCTCGTTGCCCTGGCGCAGGTATTCGCTGGACACCTTCACGATCGCGCCACCGCGCAGCGGGGTTTCAGACTTCACCCGGACCTTGAGCTTGCTGTTGAGGTCCAGCAGCGAGGAGCCGTAGCGCTGCATCAGGCTGTCGGCCAGCGCATCGGCGAAGACCTTCACGTCGGCGTCCGACGCGCCGCGAGCGTGCACGCCCAGCACCATGCGCGCGGAGTAGTCGCGGTCGAACATGTTGTTGAACTCGCTGGCGACGAACTCGCGCAGCGCGGCCCGGTTCTGGGTGAACTCGGCGCGGCGCGACTCCAGCGTCGCCAGGATGCGGGTGCTGTTGCTCAGCACCAGCTGGCTCGGCGAGCCGGCCGGGGCGGTGGTCGCGGCGGCGGCGGGCGCGGTCTGCGCGAGCACGGCGGCCGGGGCGGCCACGGCCAGCGCGGCGGCGATCAGGAGGGTCAGCGAACGGTGGGGAGTACGCGTCATGGTTACTTGGTCTCGTCCTTGGGGGCGGCTTCGCCCTGGAGGTAGTCGGGAACATCGGCCTGGCCGGCGCCCTGCGCGGCATTGTCGGCAGGCTTGGCGCCACCGCCGCTGAACATGTACTTGCCCACCAGCTGGATCAGGTCCACGGCCGACTGGGTCAGGTAGATCTCGTCGCCCGGCTTCAGGTTCTCCGGGTCGCCGCCCGGCGCCAGGTTCAGGTAGCTCTCGCCGAGCAGGCCGCTGGTCAGGATGCTGGCCGCGGTGTCGGCGGGCAGCTTGTCGTAGCGCTTGTTCACGGCCAGGGTCACAACGGTGTCGAACTTGACGGGATCTACGTCGATCCGGGCGACATGTCCGATCGACACGCCACCGATCTTGATCGGGGCGTTGGGTCGAAGTGCGCCGATCGTCGAGAAACGTGCGGTCAATTCGTAGGTATCGCCACCCATGCCCCAGCGCCCGTTGGTGGAGGCCAGCGCGAGTACGAGGAGGGAGGCGAGCGCCAGCAGGAGGAAGGCGCCGACGGCGAATTCGATACGGGGAGCGCGGGAACTCATGCGGGGATTCCTGGAAGTCGCCTTACTGATCAGTCTTACTGGAACAGGAAAGCGGACATGACGAAGTTGAACATCAGCACCAGCAGCGAAGCGTTGACCACGGCGCGGGTCGTCGCGACCGACGTGCCCTCGATGGTCGGCTCGGCGTGGAAGCCCACGTAGGCCGCCACCAGCGCCGCCGTGCCGCCGAACACCGCCGACTTCACGAAGGCCATCACGAAGTCGTCGACGAAATCGACGCTGTCGCGCAGCACCTGCCAGAACGTGCCGTTGTCCAGGCCGATCACGTGGACCGATTCGAAGTAGCTGGCGGTGATCGCGAGGCTGCAGAAGAAACCGGTCAGCAGCGGCACGCACAGCACCGCCGCCCAGAAGCGCGGCGCGACGGCCTTGCCGACCGGGTCGATGGCCATCAGGCCCAGCGCGGTGATCTGGTCGGTGGCGCGCATCAGGCCCAGTTCGGCGGCGATCGAGCTGCCGGCGCGGCCGATGAAGAGCAGGGCGGTCAGGACCGGGCCGAGTTCGCGGTAAAGACCCAGGCCGAGCAGGGCGCTGACCTGGGCCGTCGCGCCGTACGTTTCGAGCGCGCGATAGCCCAGCAGCGTCACCGAAAGGCCGACGAAGGCGCCGCCAACAGCGATGATCGGAAGCGAACGTGCACCGATCTTGTAGATCTCGCGGATCAGCTCACGCCAGAAGTCGGCGGTCGGCCTGGAGGCGCGCAGGACCGACAGCGAGAACAGGCCGGCGCGGCCCAGCGAACGGGTGGCGGCGACGAAAGGCATCAGGCGGCCTCCGGAGTGCGCGGTGCGGCATCGAATGCGATGGGACCGTCCGGTTCGCCCTTGAGGAACTGGCGCACCAGCGGATCGTCGCTGGTTTCCAGCTGAGCCGGCGTGCCGGAAAAGACGATCGCGCCATTGGCGATCACGATGGCGTGGTCGGCGACGGGCAGGGTTTCGTGCACGTGGTGGGTCACCACGATGCTGGTCAGGCCGAGGGTGTCGTTGAGGCGGCGCACCAGGTCCATCACCACGCCGGAGGCGATCGGGTCCAGGCCGGTGAGCGGCTCGTCGTAGATCATCAGCGGCGGATCCAGTGCCAGCGCGCGCGCCAGCGCGACGCGACGGGCCATGCCGCCGGACAGCTCGCGCGGGAAAGCGTCCGCGGCGGCGCGCAGGCCGACCGCGTGCAGCTTCATCAGCACCAGCCGGCGGATCACCGCGTCGGGCAGGTTCGTGTGCGCGCGCAGGGGCAGGGCGACGTTCTCGGCCGCGGTGAGGTCGGTCAGCAGGCCGTTGCCCTGCAGCAGCACGCCGATCCCCTTGCGCAGTTCGAGCAGCGCGCGACGGCCCTGCGGCACCGGCTGGCCGAGCACTTCGACCGTGCCCGACGCCGGCGTGAGTTCACCGGTCAGCGCCGAGAGCAGGGTGGACTTGCCGCTGCCCGACGGACCGAGCACCGCGACGATGCTTCCGCGTGGCACGTCCAGGTTGATGTCGCGCAGCACGGTGCGTCCGCCACGATCGAGGCGGAGTTGGCTGAGCCGGACGATGGGACCTTCTTGGGTCATGCGCGCTGGACGTAGGCAACCGGGCTGCCGGAACGAAGTGCGGCAGCTTGGCCGGAGGTGGCTGAACGGGAACCGGAAGACGACATTGTGGCAGGTTCGGCGAGTTGGCTCGACCTTCGCCGGCATCCGCGCCGAACGTCGAGCAACTCGCCGATTTCCCGGGGGATTCTCGGGCGCGGATTTTGGGGCGGTCTTAATCGTGCCCACGCCCCGTCTCGGCTATCGCGACGGCGCTCCGGCAAGATAGCCGCGATGCCCGGCCGCCCCGACTTCCGTCTCTACCATTCCAACGCACTGGACGTGCTGGCCGAGCTGCTGGCGGTACACCTGCGCGAGCCGGTGCCCGGACGGCCGCTGCTGGCGCCCGACGTGGTGCTGATCCCGCAGGTCGCGATGCGGCGCTGGCTGCAGTCGACCCTGGCGCAGCGGCAGGGCGTGGCGGCGAACCTGCGCTTCCTCACCCCGGGCGAATTCGTGCGCGAGGCGCTCGATGCCAACGTCACCGGCGCCAGCGACGACCTCGATGCGGCCGCGCTGCAATGGCGTCTGTACGCGCAGTTGTCGGATCCGGCCGCACTTGGCGGACGCGCCTTCGCGCCGTTGCGCGAGTACCTGCGCGGCGGCGATCCGCTCAAGCCGTGGGCGCTGTCGGGCGAACTCGCCTCGATCTTCGAGAAGTACCAGGCCTGGCGCCGCGACTGGCTGCTGTCGTGGGAAAGCGCGCGCGACGGCGACGACGCGCAGGCGGCCTTGTGGCGACGCGTGGCCGCCGGCCGGCGCCATCGCGCGCGCCGCATCGACGACTACCTCGCGCGCTTCGGCGCGCCGGCCGGCCCGTTGCCGGCCGGCATGCCGAAGCGGCTGTTCGCCTTCGCCACGCTCAACATCTCGCCCGACGTGCTGCGCGTGATCTCGACCCAGGCCCGCGCCGGCACGCTGCATTTCTATGTGCCCACACCGTCGCGCCGCTATTGGGGCGACCTGCCGACCTGGGGCCAGCGCCTGCGCGACGACCCGACCGCCGGCGACGACGAAAACCCGCTGCTGGCCAACTGGGGCGCGGCGGGTCGCGACTTCATGGCGGTGCTCGGCAGCTACGAGGTGGTGCATCCCTCGCTCGAAGTCGAACGCTATGCCGATCCCGAGGCGCTGGACGACGACGAGCCCGAACGCGACAGCCTGCTCGGCCGCCTGCAGCGCGACCTGCTGCACCGTCGTGCGCCACGGCCGTGGCGCGCGCGCGTCGATCGCGACGACCCCAGCCTGCAGGTCCACGCGTGCCACACGCGCCTGCGCGAAGTGCAGGTGCTGCACGATCGGCTGCGCGCGCTGCTCGACAACGCGCTGCCGGAAGGCCGTCGCTTCGACCCGCCATTGCAGGCGCGCGAGATCGCGGTGCTAGCGCCCGACATCGATCCGTACCGTCCGCACATCGAAGCGGTTTTCGGTGGACTCGGCGGACGTCGCGACTACATTCCCTATGCGCTGGCCGATCTGAGTCCGCTCGCCGGCGAACCGCTCGCGGAAGTCTTCCTGCGCCTGCTGTCGCTGCCGATCGCGCGCTTCGGCGTGGGCGAAGTCCTCGACTTGCTGGCGACGCCCGCGCTCGCCGAGGCCGCCGGCCTGGACGCGCCCGGCATCGAACGCCTGCGCGGCTGGCTGCACGAGGCCGGCGCGCGCTGGGGCCTGGACCCCGACCATCGCGCGCGCCACGACGCACCGGCCGACGACGCCTACACGTGGCGCTTCGCCCTCGACCGTCTATTGCTCGGCCACGCCAGCGGCGACGACGAGGACATCGCCGGTGTCGCGCCGTGGACCGAACTGGAAGGCAGCGCGCTCGACGCGCTCGATGCACTGATCCGCGTGTTGCGCGTGTTCGCACGCCACGAGCGCGTGCTTGGTCGGGCGATGCCGCCCGCGCAGTGGCGCGACGTCCTGTTCGCGCTGCTCGACGCTCTGCTGCCGGAACATCCGCGCGCGATCGCCGACCAGCGCGCGCTCGATCGCCTGCGCCGCCACATCGACACCTTCGCGACCAGCGCCGAGGAGGCCGGCTTCGACAAGCCGGTGCCGCCGGACGTCGTGCGTGCGCATTTCCAGCAGGCGTTGTCGGAATCGGACACGCGCGCGCCGCTTCTCACCGGCGGCGTCAGCTTCGCGCGCATGGTGCCGATGCGCTTGATCCCGTTCCGGGTGATCTGCGTGGTCGGCATGAACGACGGCGACTATCCACGACGCGATCCCGACGGTGGGCTCAACCGCATGGCGCAGGAACTGGCGACGCCGTCGCGCCGCTACGGCGACCGCTCGCTGCGCGAGGACGACCGCTTCCTGTTCCTGCAGCTGTTCACGTCGGCGGGCGAGGTGTTCCACCTGAGCTGGCTCGGCGCCGATCCGCGTGACGGCAGTGCGCGCGAACCGTCGGTGCTGGTGTCGGAGCTGCTCGATGCCGCGGCTGCGTGCCATCACGATGCCGACGCACGTCGCGACCTCGTGGTGCAGCATCCGCTGCAGCCGTTCTCGCCGCGCGCCTTCAGCGACGGCGACGATCCACGCCACTTCAGCTACCAGGGCCAATGGCATCCCGCCGCCGACGCACTGCGTCGTCCGCGCGAAGAGCCCGGTCCGTGGTTCAGCGACGTCCTGACTCAGGCCGAACCGGAAAGCGAACTGGCGCTCGTCGCGCTGCGGCGTTTCCTCGTCGATCCGGCCGGCCACTTCCTGCGCACGCGCATGGGCCTGCGCCTGCCCGACGAGATCGAAGCCGGCGACGACCTCGATCCATTGACCGCGCCCGCGCGCGGACTGGACCGCTGGCGTTTGCAGCAGGTCGTGTTCGATGCGTGCGTGGAGGGCGACACCGACGCGCTCGCACGGCGGCTTCGTGCGCGCGCGCTGCTGCCGTCCGGCCCGCTGGGCGAGCGCCAGTTGGCGGCACTGGTCTCGGAAGTGCAGCCCTACGCCGCCGCGCTGCGACGCTGGCGCGAAGGCGAAGCGCAGACGCGCGCGTTCGAACTCGACCTCGACGGCGTGCGCCTGTACGGGCACCTCGACCGCCTGTACCCGCACGGCGCGCTGCGCACGCGCCTCGACGCCCTGCACGGCCCCGCGCAGATCGCGCACGGCCTAGACTGGCTGGTGCTGTCCGCGCTGGGCGATGCGCGTCCGCTGGCGCAGCTCGCCCAATGGGAGGAGGGCGCCGCGGTGCGTTTGCGCGAAGCGGCGTCGCCCGAGCGCGCGCGCGCTGCATTGCGCGCGCTGCTCGCGTTGCGACGCGAGGGGCTGCGCGAACCGTTGCCGGTGCAGGCGCGCTCGGCATGGCTGTGGTACTCCGCGCCGCGCGGCGACGATGCGGCCGAACACGCGGCGTGGAAGGCCGCGCGGCAGCAATGGTTCGGCGATGATCGACGCTGGGGCGAAGTGAACAACGCCGCCGTGCAGCTCGCCCTGCGCGGGCGCGATCCCTTCCTCGACGATGCGGACGGCGCTCGTTTCCGTGACCTCGCCACGCGCCTGTTCGACGCCGTCGTGCACGCACGCAGCGGAGGCGACGCGTGAACGCACCTGTGAATGGATTCCTGGACCTGCCGCTGGACGGCGTGCGTCTGATCGAGGCGAGCGCCGGTACCGGCAAGACCTTCACGCTGGCGACGCTGGTCACGCGACTGGTGATCGAACGCGGTCTGCGCGTCGGCCAGATCCTCGCCGTCACCTACACCGAGGCGGCGACCCAGGAACTGCGCGAACGCCTGCGCCTGCGCCTCGATCTCGCCGCCCGCGTGGCGAACGAAGTCGCGCTGATGCCGACCACGCTCGACGACGATGGCGAGGCCGCGGTCACGCGCGCTCTGATCGAGCGCCAGGCGCGACATGAGGATCCGGTCGCGCTCGCGCGTCGCCTGCGCCAGGCTGCGCGCGAGATGGATCTCGCGTCGGTTTTCACCATTCATGGATTCTGCGCGCGTGCGCTGGCCGAGCACGCGGTCGAAGCGGGCCAACCGCTGCTCGCGCCCGAGCTGATCGGCAGCGAACGCGAACTGATTGATGCCGTCGCCACCGACCTGTGGCGCTCGCTCGGCGCGGACGCGCGCGACGCCGAACTGCTGCAGTCGCAATGGCGCACGCCGGAGGAACTCGCCGGCGATCTGTACAAGCTGTTGTACGTCCCGCGTCTCGCACCGCCACCACCCGCGGATTCGCCCGATCCGACCCCGCGACTGCACGAAGCGGCCGATGCCCTGCGCGCCGCATTCCATGTGCATGGCGACGACGCCTGCGCCGCGCTCGACGCGGCGATCGAAGCGAAGATCCTCAACGGCACCGTGTATCGCAAGGGTTTGCCTGCGGACGTGACGCGGGCGCTCGCGCAGTGGTGCGAGCACGGCGATGCGACCGCGCCGATCCACGACCGGCTGGATCGCCTGACGCCACACGTCCTTGCGGACAAGACCAACAAGCCGAAGAAGGGTGCGCCGTTGAAGGCCCCGGAATCGCCGTTGTTCGCGGCGGTCGCCGACTACATCGACGCCGCGCAGGCGCGCGAACGCTGGCTGGCCGGGCATCGCATCGCGCTGGTGCACCGCGTCCGCGAGGATGCCGCGCGTCGTCTCGCTTCGCTCAAGCGCCTGCGCCGCGAGCAGACCTTCGACGACCTCATCGCCGATCTCGCCAACGCGCTCGACGGCCCGCACGGTGCACGCCTGGTCGAGCGCCTTCGTGCGCAGTACGCATTCGCGCTGGTGGACGAATTCCAGGACACCGATCCGCGCCAGTGGGGCATCTTCGACCGCGTGTTCGGCGACGGTGAGGGAGGTGAGCCGTCGCTGTTCCTGATCGGCGATCCGAAGCAGGCGATCTACCGCTTCCGCGGCGGCGACGTGCACACCTACCTCGATGCGGCCTCACGCGCACAGGCGGCGCCTGCACTCGATCGAAATTTCCGTTCGCGGCCGTCTTTGTTGCGCGCCATCGCCGCACTGTACGAACGCGCCGGAGAACAGGCCTTCGTCGATGCGCGCATACGTTTCCGCGACGTCGAGCCGGGCGGACAGGTCGCCGACGACGATTTCCGCCGCGACGACCGTACCGCGCCCGCACTCACCGTGTGCACGCTGCCGCCGCCCGACGACGGCCGCGCGCGCGCGCAATGGCGCGTCGGCGAAGCGCGCCAGCTCGCCGCGCTGGCTTGCGTCGCCTCGATCCATGCCTTGCTGCTGGATGCGCGCGAAGGCCGCGCCGTCATGCGCGAGAAGGGGCGCGAGCGCGCACCGTGCGCGGGCGACATCGCCGTGCTCGTGCGCAACCACACTGAAGCCACGCTGATGCGCGAGGCGCTGGCACAGGCCGGCGTGCCTGCCGTCGCCGCGGGTCGGCGCAGCCTGTTCTCGACCGAACAGGCCAGCGACACGCTCGTGTTACTCGAGGCGCTGCTGCGACCCGACGACGATGCGCGCCTGCGCGGCGCGCTCGCCACGCAACTGGTGGGCCTCGACGCCGCAACGCTCGCGCGCTTCGACGACGATCCGGCGCTGCATCGCCATTGGCAGCTGCGCGCGCTCGCATGGCGCGATCGCTGGCAGCGGCATGGACCGCTGGCGATGCTCAACGACGTCTGCGCCGAACAGGCGCCGCGCGTGCTCGCGCTGGTCGACGGAGAGCGTCGCCTGACCAACACGCTCCAACTCGCCGAAGTCTTGCAGGAAGCCGACATGCGCGCGGTCGGCGAGCACGGCCTGGTCGACTGGCTGCGCGTGCAGATCGCCGAGGCCGACGACAGCGACGAAGCGCAACAGCTGCGTCTGGAATCCGATGCGCAGTGCGTTCAGATCCTGACCCTGCACAAGAGCAAGGGCCTGGAGTATCCGTTCGTGTTCCTCCCGTTCGCGGCCATCGGCCGGGACAGCCGCAACGGTGCGCTGTGCGAATACCACGACGGCAATGGTCGCGTGTTGCAGCTGCGCAGCGAGGCCACGCCGGAACACAGCGCGGCATGGAGCAACGCGAAGGTGCAACAGGACGAGGAGGAGCGCGGCGAGGACGCGCGCCTGCTCTACGTCGGACTGACCCGTGCGCGTCATACGTTGTGGCTGGCGACCGGCCCGTTCGCGCAGGCTGAGCTGAGCCCGCTTGCGGCGATGCTCGACGACACCGATGTTTTGACGGACGCGCTCGACGACGCGTTCGAGCTTCGGCGCATTGCGTGGCCGCTGACGTTGCCGGAATCGCTGCCGCCCGATAACGACGCGCGGGTCGCGGCGGCGCGCGCCGCTGCGCGAACCGTGTCGCGCGACTGGTGGGTGTACAGCTTCACCCAGCTCGCCAATGAAGCGCCGGGTACGGTCGAAGCCGCGCCGCGCGCGATCGCGGAAGAGGGCGGCGCACGCGACGAGCCCGCGCCCGTGGTGCCCGACGGCGATCCGCGTTTTGCCGGAAGTCGCTTCGGCAACGTGCTGCACGGAGCGCTGGAGCGCGTGGACTTCTCGGCATGGGCCGGATGGCCGAACGCAGCGCCGGACGAACGCGAGCTCACGCACCTGCGCGCCGCGCTCCATGCAGAAGGCTACGGCGACGAAGACATCGCCGATGGCGTCGACGTGCTCGTGCCGCTGATTGGCAACACCCTCGCCGTTCCGTTGCCCGAGGGCGCGCGTCTATGCGACGTACCGCACGATGCGCGCCTGGCGGAGATGGAGTTCCACTTCGCGCTGCGTGCGACATCCACGCAGGACCTGCTCTCGCTACTGCACCGCCACGACGTACTGACCGAGCGCCAAGGCTTCGGCGCGCGGCAACGGCTGGAAGGACTGATGACCGGCAAGATCGACCTCGTGTACGCGCACGACGGTCGCTTCCACGTGCTCGACTACAAGTCCAATCGCCTGCCGCGCTACGAACACGATGCGCTTTCGCAGGCGATGGAGGACAGCGAATACACGCTGCAGGCGTTGCTGTACGCGCTCGCGCTGCACCGGTGGCTGCGCTTCCGGATGGGCGACGAGTACGACTACGACACGCACTTCGGTGGCGTGCGCTACCTGTTCTGTCGCGGCCTCGACCCCTCCGACGAAGAAGCGCCGGGCGTGCACGCGTGGTGTCCGCCACGCACGCTGATCGATGAACTCGATGCGCTCATGAGCCACGGCGCGCATGCGCGGACGGAGGCAACGGCATGAGCCTGCTGGATGCATTGCTGCGGCAAGGCGCGCTGCGCCCGATCGACCATGCGCTCGCGCAGAGCCTGCGCCGGCTCGACGGTGGTGAGGTCGACGACCGCGTGCTGGTCGCAGCCGCGCTGGCGTCGTCGGCGGTCGCGCAGGGTCATGCCGGTGTCGAACTCGCACAGCCGCAGCGCGTGTGCGACGCGGCGGTCGAGTGGCCGAGCGCCGACGAATGGGAAACCGTGCTGCGCGCCTCGCACTGGGTCGCGCAACCCGACGCCGCCACCGTGAGCGTGCAGGCTCCGCTCGCGATCGAGCGGGGGATGCTCTACCTGCGCCGCTATCGCGAGTACGAACGCCGCCTCGCTTCGGGTCTGCGCCGCATCGCCGAGGCGCCGGCCGACGTCGGCGACCTGCACGTGCTGGCACCGTTGTTCGCGACGTTGTTCCCGGCCGCGCGCGAAGGCGACCGCCAGGCGCGTGCCGCGGCGCTCGCACTGCTGCGCTCGCTACTGCTGGTGACCGGCGGACCTGGCACCGGCAAGACCACCACCATCACGCGCGTCCTGCTGCTGCTGATCGCGCAGGCGCGCATGGCTGGCCACGCAGCGCCGCGTATCGCGCTGGCCGCGCCGACTGGCCGCGCCGCCGAACGCATGGCCGAAAGCCTGCGCGCCGCGACCGCAGGTCTGCGCACCTGCGACGGCATCGATGCAGCGTGGTGCGATGCCTTGCCCGATTCGGCCAGCACCGTGCATCGACTGCTCGGCACGATTCCCGACAGCACGCGGTTCCGTCACGACGCGGATCATCCGCTGCCGTTCGATGCGATCGTCGTCGACGAAGCATCGATGGTCGACCTGCCGCTTATGTGCAAGCTGGTCGAAGCGGTCGCGCCGGGTGCGCGGTTGATCCTGCTCGGCGATCGCGACCAGCTGCCGTCGGTGGAAGCCGGTGACGTGCTGGCCGCGATCACCGATGCCGCTGGCGACGGTGATGCTTTGCCCGCGTCGCTGTCGAGCGCGCTGTCGCCGTTGCTGGGAGAGGTGCCGTCCTTGCCGGAATCCGCGCTTGCGCCGCTGTCCGGTCATCGCGTGCAGTTGCAGCGCGGTTATCGGCAGGCGCGTTCGCTCGACCTCGCGCCGCTCGCCGATGCGATGCGGGCCGGCGATGCCGACACGGTGCTGCATCTGTTGCGCGAAGGCCCGGCCGGCGTGCGCTTCCACGAAGACGTGGCCGACCCGCTTGCCGGCGCTGCGCGCGAGACGTTGCTGGCGCCGTGGCGCGCACTGTCGGCGCTGCGTGATCCCGATGTGGCGCTGAAGCACGCCGCGAAGCTGCGCGTTCTCACCGCATTGCGCGATGGCGCGCAGGGCGCGTCGTCGTTGAACCAGCGCATCGAGGAAGCGCTCGCCGGCGCGCAGCGCGATCCGTATTTTCATGGCCGCCTGGTGCTGGTCACCGAGAACAGCTACCGCCACGGCCTGTTCAACGGCGACATCGGCGTCTGCCAGCACGACGATGCGGGCATTCCCGTGGCCTGGTTCGCGGGTGGGCCCGAGGGCGTGCGTGGTTTCCATCCAGCGTCGCTGCCCGCGCATACCGGCGCGTTCGCGATGACCGTGCACAAGGCGCAGGGATCGGAGTTCGACTCGGTCTGGCTGGTGCTGCCGCGACAGGATGCGCGTGCGCTGTCACGCGAACTGCTCTACACCGGCATCACTCGCGCGCGCCGCGAACTGCACTTGTGCGTATCCGACCCGGTGCTGCGCGCGGCACTCGCGCGGCATGCGTCGCGTGCGTCCGGACTGGCATGGCGACTGCGAGGGTAGGGCGGGAAAGGCCGGTCTCACGCTGACTTCACGGCGCCGGGAGAATATGGCGCGACCGCGCATGGACGCGGTTCCGATCCCGACGGGAGGGAGCGATGAAACAGGTCTTCGTGCTGGCGGCCGCGTTGAGTCTCGCGGCCTGTTCGACGGATCCGGCGACCCGGACGACCGAGAAGCAGAGTGCGTCGGTCGTGGCCGGCGCGGTGATCGGTGGCCTGGTCGGCAATCAGTTCGGCGGCGGTACCGGCCGCGCGCTGCTGACCGCGGCTGGCGCGATCGGCGGTGGCTTCCTCGGCAACCACATCTTCAAGAAGACCGCGAAGTCCGAGTTTGAGAAGGACGCGGCGCAGCGCGCGCTCAACAACGCGGCCTCGGGCCAGAAGGTGACCTGGTCCGATCCGCGCACGAAGGAATCGGGCTACTTCACTCCGCTCAACACCAAGCGCATGAGCGACGGCCGCGTCTGCCGCGACTTCAAGCGCGGTTTGACCGTCGGCGGCGAGCAGGTGGACGAAACCACCGGCACCGCGTGCATGAAGGCCAAAGGCCAGTGGGACATCGGCTGAGACACGGAGCGAAATCATGATCAGGCTGGCCCTTGGCACCATCCTCTTCCTTGCCGTGGCATTGCCGGCCGCGGCGCAGGTGAAGCCCGACGCGGCGCCCGAGCGCTTCGACGTCGCCGATACCAACAAGGACGGCAAAGTGGACCGCACCGAATACGACGGCTTCGTCGAGGAGCTCGTGCTGCTGCACGACGCCGACCACGACGATCGCCTTTCGCGCAGCGAAGTGGCCGGTGCGCGCGATCCGTCCAAGTTCGACCGTATCGATGCGGACAAGGATGGTTTCCTGACCGCGCTGGAGATCGCGGCGTTCAGCACCGGCGATTTCGCGGTGATGGATGCGAACTCGGACGGGTTCATCGATCGGGCTGAGGCGGCGCGGCACAAGTAACTGCGACACCCCTCTCCCTGGCGCTTCGCGCCTGTCCCTCTCCCGCAAGGGGAGAGGGAACGCGTGCAGGCATAACGGGAACTGTGTCCCTTCTCCCCTCGCGGGAGAAGGTGCCCGAAGGGCGGAAGAGGGGACGCGCGCAGCGCGTGCCTTTACGCACAAATTACGCCACTCCTACCGCAACGAATTGAGCCTTTACGCCCTCGCGCTGGAGACTGCACGCCGGTTTCCACGGAGGACGTCATGTCCATCGCCATCATCACCGCGTCGCAGGCACCGCAGCGCCACGCCAACGGGCTGCCGCGCGAAGTCGTGTCCCAGCTGGTCGAGCGCGCCTCGCGCGCCGGACGCACGGTCGCGGTCTGCGGCTGCCGCGACGTCGCGGACGTGATCGAGTGCGTGCGTCGCGCGCGCGGCAGCGGTACCGAGTTCCTGCTGCTCGATCCGGGCACACGTGCGGCCGCCAACGGTGAGCTCGACGAGTGGCTCGATCGCGCCGGCGTGCCTTACATCGAAGTGCACGCCGACGTCGCCGCGCCGATGGCGCGACCGGCGATGGCGCACCCGCTCAGCGTGATCGACGGTTACGGTGCGCAGGGCTACGTGCTCGCATTGTCCATCGCGCTGGAACATCTCGGCTGCGCGCAGTGCGAGAACGACATCCACGTCGGTACCTGAGCCCGTCATGCGGTACTGCTACTTCGCCGACTACGAGATCCAGATGGGCGATCGCCTGCGCGTGTGGGGACAGGCGACGCTCGTGCATGCGTTGCCCGAAGAGGCCGAGCTCGATCCCGCCGACGTGCTGGCGCGTATCCAGAAGCAGGCGGCCGACACGCACGGCGTGCGTCCGGGGGAAGTGCGCGTGCGTGCGATCCACCGGCTGGACTGACGTCGTGGCGATCCTGGTCCTGCAGGGGCCGGCTTCGGCCCCACACCGCCTCGGCATCGAAACAGCCTGTGCGCTGTGGCGCATCGCGCGCGCGGCGGGCCAGGTGCTGAGTTTCCGCGCGAGCGCATCCGCGTCGGCATTCGCCGCGTCGCTGCGGCAGGGGGTCGATGCGCGCGACGGGTTCGTGCTGGTCGATCCCGCCGATGTCGCTGCGACTGCCGATCCGGCCGAGCTGCGCGATGCGCTCGAAGCGTTGCGGGTGCCCTATGTCGAAGTGCACGACCGCAGCGCTGGCGTGCTGGACCTGTCGCTGCGTCCCGACGCGATGCCGTTGGCCACGATCGTGATCAACGGCGATCTCGCCTCCGGCTATCGCATCGCACTGGGTATCGCGTTGCGCCGGCTCGTACCCGCCGCGCGTTTGGGGCGCGGCTGAGTACGCGGCTCACACCAGTGCCGGACCCTCGCCCTCGGGCGCGTCGGCCACGACGGGCTCGGATGCCTTCGGCTTGCGCTTGGCCTTCGCCTCCGGCTGCTTGGCGACCTTCGCCAGCTCGGCGTTGATCGCGTCGGCGGACGCCTGCTCGGCGGCCTTGTAGCGCGCGCGCACGTTGGGGCAGAGCACCTGCATGTAGTCGGCGTCGAAGTTGAGGCGTTCGACCAGGAAGTCGACGAACGCGCGCACTTTCGGCGACTGCACGCGACCGCGCGGGAACACCGCGTTGAACTCGTACTCCGGGCCGGTCCAGCCGGCCAGCACGCGCTGCACGTAGCCCTGCTCGGCGTAGGCCTTCACCGTCACGTCGGCGGCGAGCATCAGGCCTTCGCCGCACAGCAACGCGCCGCACAGCGGACCCGGATCGTTGGCGACGAGTACCGGGTCGACGCGGTAATCGACCATGCGCTGGCCGTCGTTGAGCGTCCAGTAGAACTGGCCGTTGCGACGCGCCTTCGCCATCGCGACGGTGCGGTGGTGCTGCAGGTCGTCGGGATGCAGCGGTTCGCCGTGGCGCGCGATGTAGCTGGGGCTGGCGTAGACCTGCGTGCGGAACGTGGCGAGGCGACGCGCGATCAGGTTGGAGTCGGGCAGGTTGCCCACGCGCAGCGCGACGTCGAGTTCCTTGTCGATGATGTCGAGCGGTTCGTTGGTGAGCACCATTTCCACGCGCACTTCGGGATGGCGCGCGTGGAACTCGCCCAGCAGCGGCGCGATCCAGGTGATGCCGACGGAGTAGGGCGCGGTGAAGCGCAGCCATCCGCGCGGGCCGCCCTGTAGCTGGCCGACGGCGCTCTCGGCCTCGTCGAGTTCGCGCGAGATGCGTTGGCAATGTTCGAAGTAGATGTTGCCGGCTTCGGTCAGACCGAGCTTGCGCGTGGTCCGGTGCAACAACTGCGCACCGAGCCGGGTTTCCAGTTCCTGCACCTTGCGGCTGACCGTGGTCTTGGGCAGCTGCAGGGCGCGGGCGGCGGAGATGAAACTGCCGTGCTCGACCACCTTGACGAAGATCAGGGTGTCGTTGAGATCGCGGGCCATGAGTGGGGGCTCCTGTTGGCTCGACGGGGGGAAAGGCCTTTTGGACCGATGACGGGACAATTATTCCCTCGAAGTCGGACTAATCAAGTGCCATTTGGAGGCCTAGTCTGTGCCGCAACCTCCCCCAAGGCCCGCCGCCATGTTGACCCCCCGCCAAGCCCGCTACGTGTTCCTCCCGGTGATGCTGGCCGCCATGTCGGCCCTGGTCGGGGTCGCCCTGGTCGTCGTCCAGCAGGGGCTGGCGGCGGGTCCGGACGAGTTCTGGATGCTGGCCTGGGTGCTGGCCTTCGTCCTCGCCCTGCCGGGCGCGATGCTGCTCCTGCCGGTCGTCAGCGCCCTGATGAGTTCCCTGACTCGCCGCGAGACCGTCCCGATGGCGGGAGAAACCATCCCGACGACGGGACAGTGGAGCCGCTAATGAAGCCGCTTGCCGCCAAGGCCTCCACCCATAAGCCGTTGATCGCCCGGGCGCCCGTCGTCGTCCTGGGCGCGACCGGCGGCGTGGGGCGTGGCGTGGTCGAAGCCGCCCTCGCGGCCGGCCGGCCGGTGATCGCGGTCGCCCGCGACAAGGCCGGCCTGCAGTGCCTGCGTGGCAAGCATCCCGATGCGGACCTGAGCATCATCGCCGGTTCGGTCAGCAGCGACGCGGAGGGCGAACGCCTCGCCCGCGCGCTGCGCAAGCTCGGCCGGCCCATCGGCGGCGTGATCGCGGCGGTGTGCGGCGGTCCTGCGCGCGGCCGGCTGCTCGATCATCCCGCCGCGTTCCTGCGCCAGCGCCTCGACGAAGACCTCCTCCCCCATCTCGCCGCGGCCCGTCATCTGCTGCCGTTGCTGGCCGAAGCCGACCGTGGCGGTACCTATGTATTGATTGGCGGCCCCGGCGCGGATCGCCCGTGGGCCGGTTACGGCCATCGTTCCATCGCCACCGCCGCGCTGCGCATGCTCGCGCGCGTGCTGCACGAAGAGGCACGCACGATTGGTGTGCGCGTGCAGCTGCTCGCGATCGAAAGCCCGGTCAGCACCGAACTCAATCGCGCGCACGCGTGCGAACAATGGCCCAGCGCGCTCGCGGTGGGACAGCGCGCGTTGGCGCTGGTCGAGCCGGGTGGCGCGCAGCCGGCCGAAGCGGTCGTGCGCTATGCCGACATTGCGCCAATCGACATTTCGCTCGCCGATGTCACGCGCGATGTCGATTCCACGTCTTCTGGTTCGACTTCATTACAAGAGCCCGGGCAGGCCGGCGACGCGCAATGCGCGGAACCGGGCGGACTGCTGCCATCACGCTGTCTGCAGGATGCGCGCACGCTGCTCAGGAGCCTGATCCCTTCAGATAACCACAACAACCAGGAACGCTCGTCATGACCCCCCGCAAAGCATTGGCCCGGTCGCATTCCGGGATCCCCTACCTCGCGCTGGCCACAGGTTTGCTGATGGCGATCGCGGCGACCGCCTGCAGCAGCCAGGCCGAACCGGGCGCCGGCATGCCGCCGCCGCCGGAAGTCAGCGTCGCGCAGGTGCTCAACAAGGAAGTCCGCCGCTGGGACGAGTTCACTGGTCGCGTCACCGCGATCGAGACGGTCGAGCTGCGCCCGCGCGTGGCCGGCTACGTGCAGCAGGTCGCGTACAAGGAAGGCCAGGAAGTGAAGAAGGGCGACCTGCTCTTCGTCATCGATCCGCGTCCGTACCGCGCGCGCCTGTCGCAGGCCGAAGCCGACCTCGAGCGTGCCCGCGCCGAAGCCCGTCTCGCGCAGATGCAGGACGTGCGTGCGCAGACGCTGGTCGAGGCGAAGGCGATCTCGCGCGAGGAGTTCGAGACCCGTCGCGCCGCCAGCACGCAGGGCAACGCCGCCGTGCGCGCTGCCGAAGCCGCGCTCGACAACGCGCGCCTGGACCTGCAGTTCACCCAGGTGCGTTCGCCGATCGACGGCCGCGCCGGCCGCGCGCTGGTCACCGAAGGCAATCTCGCTTCGGCCGACAACACGCTGCTGACCACGGTCGTTTCGCAGGATCCGGTGTTCGTGTATTTCGAAAGCGACGAGCAGAGCTTCCTGCGTTACCAGGAACTGGCGCGCAAGGGCGAGCGCGCCGCGACCCAGAACCCGGTGCGCGTCGGTCTCGCCAGCGAGGACGGCTACCCGCACGAAGGCACGGTCGATTTCGTCGACAACCAGGTCGATCCGAGCACCGGCACCATCCGCGCGCGCGCCGTGCTGCGCAATCCGGACCGCATCTTCACGCCGGGCCTGTACGCACGCGTGCAGCTGGAAGGCAGCGGCCGCTTCAAGGCGATGCTGATCGACGACAAAGCCGTGCTCACCGACCAGGATCGCAAGTACGTCTACGTGCTCGGCGAGAAGAACGCGGCGACCCGCAAGGACGTCGTGCTCGGCCCGGTCGTGGATGGACTGCGCGTGGTGAATTCCGGCCTGGCGCCGCAGGACAAGGTGATCGTCCACGGCGTGCAGAAGGTGTTCTTCCCGGGCATGCCGGTGGCGCCGAAGCCGATCGCGATGGGCGCACCGGCACCGTCGCCGCAGGTGGCGATGAAGTAAGCGGGTGATGTGAACCCGACCCTTCCCCGTCCGCGGGGGAGGGAACAACCGAACCGAAGCAGGCGGTGCGCTCGCGCATCGCCCAGGACCGTTGCGGCCCGACGCCGTCAATCAAAGCCGCACAAGGAACCCCTCATGGACTTTTCAAAGTTCTTCATCGACAGACCGATCTTCGCCGCAGTGCTGTCGATCGTGATCTTCGCCGCTGGCCTGATCTCGATCCCGTTGCTGCCGGTCGGCGAGTACCCGGAAGTGGTGCCGCCGTCGGTGGTGGTGCGCACGGTGTATCCGGGCGCGAACCCGAAGGTCATCGCAGAAACCGTCGCCACGCCGCTGGAGGAATCCATCCGCGGTGTCGAAGGCCTGATGTACGTGAAGTCGGTCGCCAGCTCCGACGGCGTGCTGTCCATCACCGTCACCTTCCGTCCCGAAGTGAACGCGGACGAGGCCACGGTGCGCGTGCAGAACCGAGTCAGCCAGGCGCTCGCGCGCCTGCCCGAAGACGTGCGACGGCAGGGTGTGACGACGCAGAAGCAGTCGCCCGTGTTCCTGATGGTCGTGCACCTGACCTCGCCGAGCGGCAAGTACGACACGCTGTACCTGCGTAACTACCTCCGCCTGCACGTCAAGGACCAGCTCGCGAGCATCCCCGGTGTGGGCGAAGCGCAGCCGTTCGGCGGCGGCGACTACGCGATGCGCATCTGGCTCGATCCGGACAAGGTCGCCGCGCGCGGCATGACCGCCAGCGACGTCCTGCGCGCCGTGCGCGAGCAGAACATCCAGGTGTCCGCCGGCCAGCTCGGCGCCGAGCCGATGCCGAACAAGTCGGAGTTCCTGACCCTCATCAACGCGCGCGGTCGCCTGGAGAAGCCGGAGGAATTCGGCAACATCGTGCTCAAGGGCGGGCAGGACGGCGAAGTCGTTCGTCTGTCCGACGTGGCCCGCATCGAGCTGGCCGCGGGCGACTACACCATGCGTGCGCGACTGGACGGCCAGAACGCCGCTGCGATCGGCATCTTCCAGGCGCCGGGCGCGAACGCGCTGCAGATCCGCGATGAAGTCATCCGCCGCATGGACGAAGCGGCCAAGCGCTTCCCGCCGGGCATCGAGTACAAGTCGATCTACGACACCACGATCTTCGTGCGCGACTCGATCAAGTCGGTCGTAACCACGCTGCTGGAAGCCACGCTGCTGGTGGTGCTGGTGGTGATCCTGTTCCTGCAGACCTGGCGCGCGTCGATCATCCCGCTGATCGCGGTGCCGGTGTCGGTGGTCGGTACGTTCGCCGCGCTGTACCTGCTGGGCTTCTCGATCAACACGTTGACCCTGTTCGGCCTGGTGCTGGCGATCGGCATCGTGGTCGACGACGCGATCGTGGTCGTGGAGAACGTCGAGCGCCACATCGAGGAAGGCGCCACGCCGCTCGAAGCGGCGCACCTGGCGATGAAGGAAGTATCCGGCCCGATCATCGCGATCGCGCTGGTGCTGTGCGCGGTGTTCGTGCCGATGGCGTTCCTGTCGGGCGTGACCGGCCAGTTCTACAAGCAGTTCGCGGTGACCATCGCCATCTCGACGGTGATCTCGGCGATCAACTCGCTGACCCTGTCGCCGGCGCTGGCCGCGCGCCTGCTCAAGCCGCACGACGCACCGAAGGACGCACTGACCCGCGGCATCGATCGTGGGTTCGGCTGGCTGTTCCGTTCGTTCAACCGCTTCTTCGGCACCGCCGCCGAGCGCTACCAGAACAGCGTGGGCAAGGTGCTGGGTCGTCGCGGTGCGGTGTTCGTGGTGTACGCGGGCTTGCTGTTGGCCACGGGCCTGATGTTCCAGGTCGTGCCGCGCGGCTTCGTGCCGGTGCAGGACAAGAGCTACCTGATCGCCGGCATCAAGATGCCTGAAGGTTCCTCGATCGAACGCACCGACGCCGCGCTGAAGAAGATCGGCGAGATCGCGATGAACATCGAGGGCGTGCAGAACGACGTCGCGTTCCCCGGCCTGAACCCGCTGCAGTTCAGCAACACCCCGAACTACGGCGTGACCTTCATCAACCTCAAGCCGTTCGGCCAGCGCACGCGCAGCGCCGAGGAGATCAACGCCGAACTCAGCGCCAAGATCGCCGGCATCCAGGACGGTTTCGCGTTCTCGCTGCAGCCGCCGCCGATCCAGGGACTGGGTAACGGTTCGGGCTACTCGCTGTACATCGAGGACCGCGGCAACCTGGGCTACGGTGCGCTGCAGAGTGCGGTGCAGGCGTTCCAGGGCGCGGGTGCGCAGACGCCCGGCCTGGGCTTCCCGAACTCGAGCTACCAGGCCAACGTGCCGCAGCTCGACGCCGAGGTCGATCGCGTCAAGGCCAAGGCGCAGGGCGTGCCGCTGACGGAGCTGTTCGACACGCTGCAGACCTACCTGGGTTCGGCGTACGTCAACGACTTCAACATGTTCGGCCGCACCTGGCAGGTCGTCGCGCAGGCCGACGGCCCGTTCCGCGACAGCGTCGAGGACATCGCCAACCTGCGTACCCGCAACGATCGCGGCGAAATGGTGCCGATCGGTTCGATGGTGAAGGTGAAGGAAACCTTCGGCCCCGATCCGGTGATCCGCTACAACGGCTATCCGGCCGCCGACATCCTCGGCGAGGCGGACGTCAACCAGCTTTCCTCCGCGCAGGCGATGGAGAAGCTGGAAGAGCTGGCGCAGCAGGTCCTGCCCAACGGCATGGACATCGAGTGGACCGACCTGAGCTACCAGCAGGCGACGCAGGGCAAGGCCGCGCTGGTGGTCTTCCCGCTCGCCGTGCTGCTCGCGTTCCTGGTGCTGGCCGCGCTGTACGAAAGCTGGACGCTGCCGCTGGCGGTGATCCTGATCGTGCCGATGTGCATGCTGTCCGCGCTGCTCGGCGTCTACCTGACCGGCGACAACAATGTGTTCGTGCAGGTGGGCCTGGTGGTGCTGATGGGCTTGGCGTGCAAGAACGCGATCCTGATCGTCGAGTTCGCCCGAGAGCTGGAAATGCAGGGCAAGGGCATCGTCGAAGCAGCGCTTGAAGCGTGCCGCCTGCGTCTGCGTCCGATCGTGATGACGTCGATCGCGTTCATCGCCGGCACCGTGCCGCTGGTGCTCTCGCACGGCGCCGGCGCCGAGGTCCGCCAGGCCACGGGCATCACCGTGTTCTCCGGAATGATCGGCGTGACACTGTTCGGCCTGTTCCTGACGCCGGTGTTCTACGTCGCGCTGCGCAAGCTGGCCAACCGCCCGCTGGTCAGCCACGGCCCCTCCACGGTCACCAGCCACGGCCCGCACGCCGCTACCCAGCAGGCGTGACGGGACCCGCCGTTCCGGTGCGATCCCTCCGCACCGGAACGGCCACCCCATCGAGTTCCGCGCGGCGAAGGCCGCGCTCCCCCACAGGAGTTGCAGATGTCCATTTCCAACGGTTCCAAGGTCGCCCTCGTCACCGGCGGCACGCGCGGTATCGGTCTGGAGACCGTGCGCCAGCTCGCCCAGGCCGGCGTGCACACGCTGCTGGCCGGTCGCGATCGCGCCAAGGCCGTCGACGCCGCGCTGAAGCTGCAGGCCGAAGGCCTGCCGGTCGAGGCGATCGTTCTCGACGTCACCGACGCGGCCAGCATCGATGCCGCCGCGAAGGAGATCGAACGCAAGCACGGCAGGCTCGACATCCTCGTCAACAACGCCGGCATCATCGCCGAGGACCGCAGCCTGACGAAGCCGTCGCAGCAGTCGCTCGCCGCGTGGCGAGAGACGTTCGACACCAACGTGTTCGGCGTGATCGAAACGACCAAGGCGCTGCTGCCGCTGCTGCAACAGGCGCCGGCCGCGCGCGTGGTCAACGTGTCCAGCCTGCTCGCTTCGCTCGCCGCGCACAGCGAGCCGACATCGCCGATCTACGACTTCAAGATCATCCCCGCCTACAACGCGTCCAAGAGCGCGCTGAATTCGTGGACCGTGCACCTGGCCTATGAACTGCGCGACACGCCGATCAAGGTCAACGCCGTGCATCCGGGCTACGTGAAGACGGACATGAACGCCGGCGAAGGCGAGATCGACATCCCGACCGGCGCCAAGACCAGCGTCGACATGGCCCTGCTTGGCGCCGACGGCGCGAGCGGCGGCTTCGTCTACCTCGGAGAAACCCTGCCATGGTGATCCGCACGCTCACCCTCGGCGTCGCCGCGGCGTTGCTCGCCGCGTGCGCCGTCGGTCCCGACTACGTCCGTCCGAACGCTCCGACGCAGGAGCGGTTCGTCAGCGACGATCCGACCATCACCACCACGACCTCGGCGCAGGCCGGCGAAAGCGTCGCGACCGAAACCGCGCAGCCGCAGGTCGACGCGGAGTTCTGGCGCAGCTTCAACGATCCGCTGCTGACGCGGCTGGTCGAGGAAGCGCTGACCGCGAACCACGACCTGCGCATCGCACTGGCCAGCTACGACCGCGCCAATGCGCTGCTGCGCAACGCCAAGCTCGATCGCTATCCCACGGTCACCGCCAGTGCCACCGCCAGCGATTCGCGCGCCAGCGCGGACCAGGCGCCCGGCGTGCCGCGTGCCGACCGCGACGGCGAGAGCTACAGCGTGCAGGCCGACGTGAGCTGGGAACTCGATCTGTTCGGCCGCGTGCGCCGCAATGTCGAATCGCAGCGTGCCGAAGCCTGGGCCACCGCGTCCGACCTGGACGCGCTGCAGGTCGCCATCGTCGGCGAGGTCGCGCGCAGCTACGTCGAGCTGCGCGGACTGCAGGAACGCCTGCGCGTGGCGCGCGACAACGCGGTCAACCAGGAAGAGACGCTGCGCCTGGTGCAGGCCCGCTTCGACGCCGGTCGCGGCACCGAGTTCGATACCTCGCGCGCCCGCGCCCAGCTCGAAACCACGCGTTCGCGCGTGCCGGCACTGGAAGCGCAGGTCGCGGTGACCATGCATCGCCTCGCCGTGCTCACCGGGCAGACGCCCGATGCGCTGGTCGCCGAACTCAGTCCGCAGCAGCCGCTGCCCGCGCTGCCGTCGCGGCTGGATCCGGGTTCGCCCGGCGAACTGCTGCGCCATCGTCCCGACGTGATCGCCGCCGAGCATCGCCTGCACGCGGCCACCGCACGCATCGGTGTCGCCACCGCCGACCTGTTCCCGCGCTTCACCCTGGGCGGGCTGATCGGCAGCCAGGCCGTGGACACCAGTGCGCTGTTCGAACGCGGCAGCGAGACGCGCTTCGTCGCGCTCGGCATCGACTGGTCGTTCCTCGACATCGGCCGCGTACGTGCGCGCATCGCCGCCGCTGATGCCAATGCCTCCGGCGAGCTGGCGCGCTACCAGCAGTCGGTGCTGCTGGCGCTGGAAGACACCGAGAACGCGCTGGTGCGTTACGCGCGTTCACGCGTGGAAGACCAGCACCTGGAACAGGCCGCGCTCGACAGCGCCACTGCCGCGCGCCTGGCCCGGGTTCGTTACGAAGCGGGCGCGGCGGACCTGTTCGAGGTGCTCGACGCCGAACGCACGCAACTGGTCGCGCAGGAAGCCTTCGCCGACGGCCGCACGCGCAGCGCCAGTTCCGCGGTCGCGCTGTACAAGGCGCTGGCCGGCGGCTGGCCGACCCGGGTGCCGCTGCGCGAGGAAGTCGCTTCGCGCTGACCGCACCGCTCCCCTGCCGGCACCGGCGGCGATACGCACTCCCTCCCCTCAGCGTGTCGTCGCCGGCTGACCGGTCCTTCATCCGATCACTCCGGCAGGCTGCCAGCAGCCGCCTTTCGCGCCGCAGGGCTTCATCCCTCCTTGCGGCGTCTTTTTTTTCCACGAAAGGCCGGGTGGAGTAGCATTCCCGTCCCCCACAGGAGGCCGTGTTATGGCACATGACGACATGCCCACCCGCGACCAGGCCGAGGCCGCCGTGCGCACGCTGCTGCGCTGGGCCGGCGACGATCCGGCGCGCGAAGGCTTGCTCGACACGCCCAAGCGGGTGGCCAAGGCCTACAAGGACTGGTTCAGCGGCTACGGCGAAGACCCGGCCGACTACCTCAAGCGCACCTTCGAGGAAGTCGAGGGCTACGACGAGATGATCGTGCTGCGCGACATCGAGTTCGAAAGCCACTGCGAGCACCACATGGCCCCGATCATCGGCAAGGCCCACGTCGGCTACCTGCCCGATGGCAAGGTGGTCGGCATCAGCAAGCTCGCGCGCGTGGTCGAGACCTACGCCCGCCGCCTGCAGGTGCAGGAGAAGATGACCGCGCAGATCGCGCAGGTGATCCAGGACGTGCTGCAGCCGCGCGGCGTCGGCGTGGTCATCGAGGGCTCACACGAATGTATGACCACGCGCGGCGTGCACAAGCGCGGCGTGAGCATGATCACTTCGAAGATGCTCGGCAGTTTCCGCGAGGACGCGCGTACGCGAGCGGAGTTCCTGCAGTTCATCGATGTGGGGCCGGGGCGGTAGAGCGCGCGCGCTTCTCCACACCCCTCTCCCCGGTCGCCTTCGGCGACCGACCCTCTCCCGCAAGGGGAGAGGGTGGACATAGTCTTTTGGTGAGGTGAAGGAGCGCCATTGGGTTCTCGGGCCTCCGGTATCCCGCGGCGCGATCGCTCCCCCGGTGTTCCCCCTCCCCTTGCGGGAGAGGGACAGGCGCGAAGCGCCAGGGAGAGGGGTTACCGCTCCTGCAGCGCCAACCAGATCGCCTCCAGAACGAACGACGTCCGTGCCAGCACGTCGTCATTCCAGAACCGCAGTACGCTGAAGCCGCGCGCGTTCAACCACGTCGTGCGCCCCTCGTCGTACAACTGCGTATCGAGATGCTGGCTGCCGTCGAGTTCGACGATCACATGCCGCCCGAAGCAGACGAAGTCGACGATGTACGGTCCCAGCGGTTGTTGCCGCTTGAACTTGAAGCCGGCGAAGCGATGCGCCCTGAGCTCGCGCCAGAGTGCCGCTTCGGCATACGTTGGCTGATGCCGCATGCGCTTGGCGTGCGCGAGCGTTCTTGCATGCATGGGTCGTCCTGACGCAGTGCGCGCGAGCTTCGCTCGCGTACCCCTCTCCCGACGCGTTACGCGCGTCGACCTCTCCCGCAAGGGGAGAGGTGGAAAACTACGGGTAGTTCGAACTCGCCACAGTCGGATTTCTGCGCGCTATCGCGTCAGTTGCTGATGCGATCTGTGGTCGCCTGCATGTCGGTCACACTGAAGCAACTCTCATGAGCCCTCTCCCCTTGGGGGAGAGGGACAGGCGCGAAGCGCCAGGGAGAGGGGAACCCTCACCCCAACAGCAACCGCACGATCCCGGCCGCAGCCTCGCGCCCTTCGTAAGCGGCAGTGACCACCAGGTCCGCCCCGCGCACGCCATCGCCGCCGGCGAACACCCGCGGATTCGTCGTCTGGAACGGAAGCGCCGTCGCGTTCGAACGGCGCGACGCACATCCGCCTGAATTCGCCACGCGAATCCGCCCGTTGCCCTCCAGCTCGATGCCGTGCGCCGACAGCCATTGCGGCGGATCGGGCTGGAAACCGAAGGCGATGATCACCACGTCCGCGGCCAGCACCGACTCACTGCCCGGCACGATTTCGGCGTTCTGGCGACCGCGTGCATCGGGTTCGCCCAGGCGCGTTTCGGCCACGCGCACACCGGTCACGCGGTCGTCCTCGCCGAGCAGTGCGAGCGGCTGGCGGTTGAACAGGAACTGCACGCCTTCCTCGCGCGCGTTCGCGACTTCGCGCGCCGAGCCGGGCATGTTGGCTTCGTCGCGACGATAGGCGCAGCTCACGCGCGTCGCGCCCAGGCGCACCGCGCTGCGCACGCAGTCCATGCCGGTGTCGCCGCCGCCGAGCACCACCACGCGCTTGCCGTGCAGGTCGGGCAGGGCGACGCGGTCTTCCCAGCCGGCGATGGGCTTGCCCTGTGCGTCGTCGTCGCCGTGCACCAGTCGTCCGTTGTGGACGAGGAACGGCAAGGCTGGCAGCACGCCGGCGAGGTCCTGTCCCGGCAAGCCGCCGTCGGTGTAGCGGTAACTGCCCAGGCCAAGGAACACCGCATCGAACTGGTCCAGCAGTTCGCCCAGCCCCATGTCGCGGCCGATCTCCACGCCGAGGCGGAATTGCACGCCCATGCCTTCGAGCACGTCGCGGCGCGTGGCCAGCACCGACTTCTCCAGCTTGAAGCTGGGGATGCCGAAGTGCAGCAGGCCGCCGATCTGTTCGTAACGGTCGAACACGACCGCCTCGATCCCCGCGCGCGCGAGCCGGTCAGCACACGACAGGCCCGCCGGGCCCGCGCCGATCACCGCCACGCGCTTGCCGGTTGCCGTCACCTTCGACAGGTCGGGGCGCCAGCCTTCGCCGAGCGCACGGTCGGCGATGTACTTCTCGACCGCGCCGATGGTGACCGCGCCGAAGCCGTCGTTGAGCGTGCAGCTGCCTTCGCACAGGCGATCCTGCGGGCACACGCGGCCGCAGATTTCCGGCAGCGGATTGGTTTCGTGCGCGAGCGCCGCGGCTTCGTGCAGCCGTCCTTCGCGCGCCAGCTCCAGCCAGTTCGGAATGTAGTTGTGCAGCGGGCACTTCCACGCGCAATACGGATTGCCGCAATCCAGGCAACGGCTCGCCTGGTGCTTCGCCTCGGCCTCGCCGAAGCGGCCGTAGAGTTCGCCCCAGTCGCCGCCCTGGCGCAGTTCCAGCGGGATGCGCGTCGGCATCTGCCGGGGCGTCTCGCGGAAAGCGAACACGGGCTTCTTGCTGTCCATCTTGCTCACGCGGCCCTCCGAAGATTCTCCGCCAGCGACTCCAGGCTCGCCGCCTTCGGCTTCACCAGCCAGAACTTGCCGAGGAAGTCGCGCATCTCGTCGAGGATCTTCTTCGCCCACACGCTGCCGGTCAGCTGCACGTGCGTTTCGAGCAGCTCGCGCAGGTGCGAGCGGTGGTTCTCGAAGCCGTCCGAGGCGATGCGCAGGATGTCGATGAGCTCGTGGTTGTAGCGATCGACGAAATCGCGCTCGGTGTCGAGTACGTACGCCATGCCGCCGGTGAAGCCCGCGCCGAAGTTGAGTCCGGTGCGGCCGAGTACAGCGACCACGCCGCCGGTCATGTACTCGCAGCAGTGATCGCCCGCGCCTTCGACCACCGCGGTCGCGCCCGAGTTGCGCACGCCGAAGCGTTCGCCCGCACGGCCGGCCGCATAGAGTTCACCGCCAGTGGCGCCGTACAGGCAGGTGTTGCCGATGATCGGCGTCTCGTGTGCGGTGTAACGCGCGCCCGCCGGCGGACGGATCACGATGCGGCCGCCGGCCATGCCCTTGCCGACGTAGTCGTTCGCCTCGCCATGCAGTTCGAAGTGCAGGCCACCGGCATTGAACGCGCCGAAACTCTGTCCCGCCGTGCCGTCGAAGCGAAGCGAGATCGGTGCGTCGTTCATGCCGCGATCGCCGTGCAGTCGCGCGATGCGGCCCGACAGGCGCGCGCCGATGCTGCGGTCGGTGTTGCGGATCGCATGCGTGTACGCGCCGCCGCGCTTGTCGGCGATGACCTCGGCGAGCTCGACGTCGAGTCGCGCGGCCAGTCCGGTCGGATCGGCCGCGGGCTGCGGCGCGCCGCAGTGACCGCCGTGCGCGAGCCCGCTGCCGGCGAGCAGTGGCGACAGGTCCAGTCCGTGCTGGCGCTCACCGTCGCCGTCGAGCTGGCGCAGAAGGTCGGTGCGTCCGACGATCTCGCCGAGCGTGCGCACGCCCAGCTGCGCGAGCAGGTGGCGCACTTCCTCCGCGAGCAGGCGCAGGAAGTTCTCCACGCGCTCTGGCAATCCGGTGAAATGATCGCGACGCAGCGAGTCGTCCTGCGTGGCCACGCCGGTCGCGCAGTTGTTGAGGTGGCAGATGCGCAGGTACTTGCAGCCCAGCGCGATCATCGGCGCGGTGCCGAAACCGAAGCTCTCCGCGCCGAGCAGCGCGGCTTTCACCACGTCGAGCCCGCTCTTCAGGCCGCCATCGGTCTGAAGGATCACCCGATCGCGCAGGTCGTTGGCGACCAGCGCCTGGCGCGCTTCGGACAACCCGAGTTCCCACGGCGTGCCGGCGTAGCGGATCGAGGAGATCGGACTCGCGCCGGTGCCGCCGTCGTGGCCGGAGACGGTGATCAGGTCGGCGCCCGCCTTCGCCACGCCGGTCGCGATCGTACCCACGCCCGCGTGCGAGACCAGCTTCACCGACACCAGCGCCTGCGGATTGACCTGCTTGAGGTCGAAGATCAGCTGCGCGAGGTCTTCGATCGAATAGATGTCATGGTGCGGCGGCGGCGAGATCAGGCCGATGCCCGGCATCGCGTAGCGCAGGCGCGCGATCAGTTCGTTGACCTTGTGGCCCGGCAGCTGTCCGCCTTCGCCGGGCTTGGCGCCCTGCGCGATCTTGATCTGCAGCACTTCGGCGTTGACCAGGTATTCCGGCGTGACGCCAAACCGGCCCGAGGCGATCTGCTTGATCTTCGACACCTTGTCGGTGCCATAGCGCGCTGGATCCTCGCCGCCTTCGCCGGAATTGCTGCGCCCGCCGAGCCGGTTCATCGCGATGGCGAGCGCTTCGTGCGCTTCCGGCGACAGCGCGCCCAGGCTCATCGCGGCCGAGTCGAAACGGCGCACGATCGATTCGACCGGTTCGACGTCGTCGAGCGGGATCGGCGTGGCCGTCGCATCGAGCGCGAGCAGGTCGCGCAGCGCGGCGGTGGGGCGTTCGTTCACCGCTTGCGCGTAACGCAGCCAGTCGCTCCACTCGCCGGTGTTCACCGCGCGCTGGAGGTTCATGACGACGTCGGGATTGAACAGGTGGTACTCGCCGCCCGGCGTGTACTTGAGCAGGCCACCGATGGCGGGCAGGGCGTTGGCATTCCAGGCGTGCCCGGCCAGCTCGCACGCGTCCTCGTGCAGATCGTCGAAACCCGCGCCGCCGATCCGCGAGGGCGTGCCGGCGAAGCACAGCTCCACGACTTCGCGGTCGAGGCCGACGATCTCGAACAGCTGCGCGCCGCGGTAGCTGCCGATGGTGCTGATGCCCATCTTCGAGATGATCTTGAGCAGGCCCTTCTTGATGCCGCGCCGATAGCTGCGGCCGATCTCCGCGACCTGGCCGTGCTTGGTCTTGAGGATGCCGCGCACGCCCAGGTCGTGCAGCGTCTGGTAGGCGAGGTACGGATACACCGCGGTCGCGCCGAAGCCGAGCAGACAAGCGAAGTGGTGCGGATCGCGCGCGGTGCCGGTCTCGATGATCAGGTTGGAATCGCAGCGCAGTCCGGTGCGCACGAGATGCTGGTGCACCGCGCCCGTGGCGAGCAGCGCATGCACCATCAACCGGCCCTGTTCCGGATAGCGGTCGCTGAGCACCAGCAGCACCTTGCCGGCGCGCGTGGCGGCTTCGGCTTGCGCGCAGATGCGTTCGATCGCCGACTTCAGCCCTTCTTCCGGCGCGTAATGCAGGTGGATGAGTTCGTGCGAGTGGTCGTACGGCGACATCGCCAGCATCTGCCGCAGCTTGCGTTGCGACAGCACCGGCGAGTTGAGGTGGATGTGGCTGACGTTGGCGGGACCGTCGACGAAGACGTTGCCTTCGCGGCCGAGCTGCGTCGCCAGCGACATGACGCAGTCTTCGCGCAGCGGATCGATCGGCGGGTTGGTCACCTGCGCGAACGCCTGACGGAACTGGTCGTACAGCGGACGCACCTGCTGGCTCAGCACCGCCATCGGCACGTCGTCGCCCATCGAACCGACCGCTTCCTGCTCGGTCTCCGCGAGCGGGCGCAGCACCTGTTCGCGTTCCTCGCGGGTCAGCTGGAACAGTTTCTGGAAGCGCGTCAGTGTTTCCGCATCGAACGGTTCGGCGGCCAGCGCCGGATCGATCAGTTCGGTCTGCAGGTAGGTCACGCCCTGCTTGAGCCAGCGCTTGTACGGTGCGCGCGCGCGATTGATGCGATCGATGCCGTCGCTGTCGAGCACTTCGCCCAGGTACAGGTCGACCGCGATCATTTCGCCCGGGCCGAGCTTGCCCTTGGCTTCGATCTCTTCGGCCGGGCGTTCCCACACGCCGGCTTCGGAGGCGATCAGGAAATGGCGGTCGCGCGTGCGCATCCAGCGCGCCGGACGCAGGCCGTTGCGATCGAGCGTGCACGCCGCATAGCGACCGTCCACGGTGACGATGCCGGCCGGGCCGTCCCACGGCTCGGTGTTGAGCGCGTAGTACTCGTAGAACGCGGCGAGGTCGGCGTCCTTGTATTCCAGCGACTGCGTCGCCGGCGGGATCAGGATGCGCATCGCCTTGAGCAGGTCCATGCCGCCTGCCTGCAGCAGTTCGAGCATGTTGTCGAGCGATTGCGAATCCGAACCGTCCAGCGTGATGACCGGATCGAACTCGGTCAGGTCCAGGTTCGGCGTGCGCCACACGTGCGCGCGCGCCTGCGCCCAGGCGCGGTTGCCGGAGATGGTGTTGATCTCGCCGTTGTGCGCGAGCAGGCGGAACGGCTGCGCCAGCGGCCAGCGCGGCGTGGTGTTGGTGGAGAAGCGCTGGTGGAACACCACCACGCTCGCGGCGAGGTCCGCGCGCTGCAGGTCGGGATACAGCTGCGCCAGGCGGTCCGGCAGCACCATGCCCTTGTAGCCGATGCTCGCCATCGACAGGCTGACGACGTAGAAGTCGGGCAGGTCGCGCAGCTGTTGTTCCGCGCGACGGCGCGCGAGGAACAGCGAACGCTGGAAGCTGGCCGCGTCGAACGCACCGCCCGGCTTGACGAAGATCTGCTCGATGCGCGGCATCGTCTTCTTCGCCAGCTCACCGCAGGCGGTGGTGTCCACCGGCACCTCGCGCCAGCCGGCGACATCGACTCGTTCGCGTTGCAGCTGCGCGCCGAGTGCATCGCGCGCACGCGCCGCCTCGCCATCGTCGTGCGGCAGGAACACCAGGCCGGAGGCGTAATGCGCGCCGAGTGCGATGCCGGCTTCGCGCGCGAGTGCGCGCAGGAAACCGTCGGGCTGGCGGATCAGCAGGCCGCAGCCGTCGCCGCTCAGGCCGTCGGCGGCGATGCCGCCGCGATGGGTCATCCGTACCAGCGCTTCGATCGCGCGATCGACGATGGCGCGGCTGGGCGCATCGTCGAGCTGGGCGATCAGGCCGAAGCCGCACGCATCCCGCTCGTCGCGGGGGTCGTACAGGCCGACAGGGCGGGGGCGGTACTGCTGCTCCATCGTTACTCCGTCGCGGATTCACCGCTGGGTTTGTCGTGCAATGAAGGACAACGAACCTGGCTTTCCAGGGAATCACGGCGACGGCAAAGACGGTCCGCTTGCGCGGTCCGGCCTGCCTCACCACCTGGTTCCACCGAATAAATCACACTTTGTGCGCTGCGGCAATTTGCGGGCCATCATGCGGGCACACCGCCGGCTGTGTGCGCCTAAGTGTCTGATGAGACTAGGTAAATCAGTCGCCATGCGCGGGCGTTTGGTAACGTCTGAAACCATCGGCGCGATGGGTGCGCGGATGGGCTTTCCCGACCATGCGCGGGGAGACATGGGCCACGTTTGCCTGTCATTCCCGCGATGGCGGGAGTCAGCGCGCGGGCATGACGCCGGCCTCCGGGGAACGTGATGACGACGAAGTTGGATCCCCGCCTTGGGGGATGACGTTGGGCGGAGCGCGCATCCAGTCGCGAAGGCGCGACCCGGTCCCAGTGCGACTCTCCTGCCATGAGGCTGTCAGCGGTAGCGGCCACGGAAGCGGCAGGGCAGGTACGGGGCGCTAAACTTGCCGTCTTCCCGATCGCACCGGGTCTTCCGTGACCGATAACGCTCCCGCCACGGGTGCGCGCCGCCGCGCCGCGCTCGCTTTCATCTTCGTCACCATCCTGATCGACGTGCTGTCGTTCGGACTGATCATCCCGGTGCTGCCGCACCTGATCGAACAGTTCGCCGGCGGCGACACCGCGCATGCGGCGTACTGGGTGGCGGCGTTCGGTTTCCTGTTCGCGGGCATCCAGTTCGTCACCTCGCCGATCCAGGGTGCGCTGTCCGACCGTTTCGGACGCCGGCCGGTGATCCTGATCTCGTGCCTGGGCCTGGGCCTGGACTTCGTGTTCATGGCGCTTGCGCCGTCGCTGGCGTGGCTGCTGGTGGGCCGCATCATTTCGGGCATCACCTCGGCCAGCTTCACCACCGCCAACGCCTATGTCGCCGACGTCACCCCGGCCGACAAGCGCGCCAAGAGCTACGGCTTGCTCGGCGCGGCGTTCGGCGTGGGCTTCATCATCGGTCCACTGATCGGCGGACAGCTCGGCGAGATCGACCTGCGCCTTCCGTTCTGGTTCGCCGCCGGACTGGCGCTGGTGAACTTCTGCTATGGCTGGTTCGTGCTGCCTGAGTCGCTGCCGAAGGAACGCCGCAGCCCGCGCTTCGACTGGTCGCATGCCAATCCGCTGGGTTCGCTGGTGCTGCTCAAGCGCTACCCGCAAGTGTTCGGGCTGGCGGCGGTGGTGTTCATCGCCAACCTCGCGCATTACGTGTATCCGAGCGTGTTCGTGCTGTTCGCCGACTACCAGTACCAGTGGGGCCCGCGCGAGGTCAGCTACGTGCTGGCGATCGTCGGTGTGCTCAACGTGATCGTGCAGGCGGGGCTGGTCGGTCGCGTCGTGCATGCGCTGGGCGAGCGCCGCGCGTTGATCCTCGGCCTGTCCTGCGGCGCGGTCGGTTTCGCGATCTACGGTTTCGCCGACGTGGGCTGGATGTTCCTGATCGGCCTGCCGGTTTCCGCGGTCTGGGGCCTGGCCGCGCCGTCGACGCAGGCGCTGATCACGCGCCAGGTCGGACCGGAAGTGCAGGGCCGCATCCAGGGCGCGCTGATGAGCCTGGTGAGTCTGGCCGGCATCATCGGCCCGGTGGTGTTCGCCGGCAGCTTCGGCTACTTCATCGACCCGCGCGCGCCGGTGCACCTGCCGGGTGCGCCGTTCCTGATCGCGGGCGTACTGCTCGCGGTGGCGGTGGGCATCGCGTGGCGGTTCGCGCGCGCGCCGCAGGCCGAGGCACCGGTGGGTGCGGCAGAGGCGAGGTAAGCGCAGCCTTTTCCCGATGGGAGAAGGCGACGTGCCGCTCAGTCCTCCAGCGCGGTCAGCTGGTCGCCGGGGAAGGGCAGCAGCGCCCAGAACGCCACGTTCTGGCGCGCCCACTCGAACGCTGCTTCGTTGAGGATGTCGAGCAGCGTGTCGAAGTCGCCGCCGTTCGCGCCGCGCCACTGCGCGGCGTTCTCGATGAGGAACAGGTAACCCGGCGCCGGCCACCACGACAGGTCGCGCAGCGTGTCGGCGAGCGCGTCCCAGTTGCCGCCGAACCATTCCGGGAATCGTCCGGCCGTGGCGATGCGCTGCATCAGACCGGCCTTGTCGTCGCAGCCGGTGAGGTCCACGCGCACGATCGCGTAATCGAGCGCGCCCGCGGTTTCCGCCATCGCGCCGGTGTCGCGCTCGTCGATGAAGTACGCACCGCTGTGTTCGGCGTCGGCGAGGATCGAACGCAGGTCCGCGGCGTTCATCGGCGTGCCTGCGTGGATGGCACGTCGAAGCGGCGGAAGCTCGCGTAGTGATCGGACGTGTACCAGTACTCCACCGGTGGATCGCCGCCGATGACGATGCGACGCGGGCCGCGATCGCCCGATCCCGGCGTGGGCACGGTGTATTCGCGGTAGTAACCGCGCGCCTGCGGCGGCAGGCGGCCTTCGCGGTTCTGGAACACGCTGCCGTCCTGCCGGTACGGATGCGCCGCGCCGCTGGCGATGCGGTCGAGCACGTCGTGCGCTTCGACTGGCAGGAAGGCCGGATACGCCGATGCCGGTGCGCGCGCGGACTCGCTCGCGACGGGCACCGGCGGCTCGTGCAGTTCGCCGTCGCCCGAACGCTTCGTCCACAGCCACAGGCCGAGCAGGACGACGACCGCGATCAGTCCGAGGTGGCGACGGCGCATGGCGTTATCCGGAGTAAGGACTCATATCGAGGATCAGCCGCAACGGATGCCGGTGATCGCGCCGCGGTCGTTGACGTCGACGTTGACGCGGTCCTGGCGGAAATCCATCGTCGCGGCCTGGCCCGGACGCAGCACGCGCGCGTCGCGGCTGCCGGTATCGCGCAGGACGCGGTTGACGACGTCGTCGTTGACCGCCGAGCCGATCGCCCAGCGAGCGCCTTCGGCATTGCACACGCCGCTCGGCGCCTGCGGTCCGCCCGCGGCCGGCGGCGTGGTGGTGCAGGCGGCGAGCGAGACGGCGAGGGCGGCGAAGCAGAGGCGACGGATCATGGGGGAACTCCTGTTCGTGGACGGGGGCACCGTGCGCCCGCGGCCGTGTGTGGGGCGTAAAGGTCGGCGCGAGGATACCGGAAGGTGGTGGCGGACAATGTGTCGGCCACTGGCGAATCCCGACCTGTCGTCATCGGCGACGACCGCGATCAAGCCATGAGTGAAACCATCGCCTGCGCTACAGTCGCGCCATGCAAGAGCGCCCGTACTCGCCGTCCTGCGACCGCAACCGCGATCCCATCCTCGCCGTGTTGAAACGCCATTTCGCGGATCGTCGCGAGGTGCTCGAAGTCGGCAGCGGAACCGGACAGCACGCCATCCACTTCGCCGCTGCGATGCCGTGGCTGCGCTGGCAATGCAGCGATCGCGCCGAGTCGCTGCCGGGCATCCGCGCGTGGCTCGACGCCGCCGCGCTCGACAACACGCCGACACCGGTCGCGCTCGATGTCGCGCAAGGGCCGTGGCCGCGCTCGTCGACGGCGGACGGGCGCTTCGATGCGGTATTCAGCGCCAACACGCTGCACATCATGGGCTGGGCCGAAGTGGAGTTGTTCTTCGCCGGACTCGATGGCGTGCTGGCCGACGACGCGACACTCGTCGTGTACGGCCCGTTCAACTACGGCGGTGCGTATACCAGCGACAGCAACCGCGACTTCGACGGCTGGCTGAAGGCGCGCGATCCACGATCCGCGATCCGCGACTTCGAAGCCGTGGACCGCCTGGCCGCTTCGATCGGACTCACGCGGGTGGACGACATCGAAATGCCCGCCAACAACCGCAGCCTGGTGTGGCGGCGCGGGGCGACGCCGCGTTGACGCCGCGGCGCTAGAGTCGGCGTGCCCTTCCGGCCGCACGAGGCGACGCGCATGGCACACAAGGTCATCTTCCACCTGCCCCGGCGCGAGCTGGGTCGCGAGGACATCGAATTCGTCGTCGAGCGCGATGGACGCCGCTTCGGCACGCTGCTGGTGTCGAAAGGCGCTATCGAGTGGCGGCCGACCAACAAGGTCTACCGGCGCAAGCTCAACTGGGTGCGCTTCGATCAGTTGATGCGCAGCACCGGACGTCCCGTCTGATTCACGCGGCGACCTGCCAGCGGTAAACGCGATGGTGTGCGAGTTCGAGCAGCTCGCGATCTTCCGGCGTGTCGCCGTAGGCGTGGATCGCCGCGAAACGCGAGAGGTCGTAACGCTCGCGCACCAGACGCGCCTTCTCGGCGCCGACGCACTGCGCGCCACGATAGCGCCCGGTGAGCACGCCGTCGCGCGCTTCCAGCGATGAACACAGCAGGTCCAGCCCGTGCTGCGCGCACCAGTGCCGCAGGTACGCGTCGAAGCCGCCCGACACGACCACGACGGTGTCGCCGCGTGCGCGATGCCATGCGATGCGTTCCATTGCTTCCGGTCGAAGCAGCCCGGGCAGGATCTCCGTCGCGAATCGTTCGCCGATTGCCGCCACCTCGCGTTCGGAACGCCCGCGGAACACGAAGTCGGAGATGCGCGCGCGCACCGTCACGCCACTGACCCAGCCGAGCCGATAGCCGACGACCCACGGCGCCAGAACGAGCCGGCCACGGGTCATCCGCTGCGGCGACACCGCGGCGCGGACGAAATCGGGGAAGGTCTCGCGCGTGGTGATGGTGCCGTCGAAATCGAACAAGGCCAGGTTCATGGGGTCTCGTGTGTCGGGCGGGCGCACAGCTTAGACAGCGCGGGCGGCGATATGCGAACCTCGCCGCATCACCGCCGCCACGACGACACGCCCATGAGGGACGACCGCAGCGCCACCGATCGTCCGTTGCGGGGAGATGCGGCGCTGGTGCGCGCGCTGGGGCCGTTCCAGCTTGGTGCGTCGATCGTCAACATCATCGTCGGCGCCGGCATCTTCATGCTGCCGGCGCTGCTGGCCGCGCGCATGGGGCCCAGCGCACCGCTGGCGTTCATCGCAGGCGCGGTCGCGATCGTGCCGATCGCGCTGTGCTTCGCCGCGGTCGGCAGTCGCGCTGCGGCGACCGGTGGTCCGTATACCTATGTCGGCGCGGGATTCGGCCCGTTCGCCGGATTCCTCACCGGCGCGTTGATGTGGGTCTGCAACGTCACCTCCAGCGCGGGCGTGGCCGCGGCGCTGGCCGGGCAGCTCGCGCAGGCGTTTCCCGCGCTCGCGTCGCCGACCGCACGCGCACTGCTGATCGCAACGGCGTACGGCGCGCTGTTCGCGCTCAATGCGTTCGGCGTGAAGCTCGGCGCGCGCGCGATCGTCGCGCTGGCCGCGCTCAAGCTCACGCCGTTGTTCCTGCTCGCCACGCTGGGGTTGTTCTTCGTCGACTGGACGCAGGTGAGTTTCGACTGGCGCGCGGTGCCGTCGTGGGATGCGCTGGGCGCATCGCTGGTGCTGGTGGTGTTCGCGTACGCGGGCATGGAAACCGCGCTGGTGCCTTCGGGCGAAGTGCGCGATCCCGCGCGCCATGTGCCGCGCGCGACCCTCGGCGCGATCCTGATCGTGGTGCTGCTCTACGTCGGCATCCAGGCGGTGTGTCAGGGAACCCTCGGCGCGGACCTCGCCGACAGCGCCACGCCGCTGGCCGATGCGGCAGACACGGCCTGGGCGCCGGGACGCACGCTGCTGCTGGCGACGGCGTGCGTGTCGATGCTCGGATTCCTGATGGGCAACCTGTTCTCGTCCTCGCGCCTGCTGTTCGCGTTGGGGCGCGACGGATTCCTTCCGCGGGCGTTCGGTGTGGTCGATGCGCGTCACCGCGTGCCGATGCTGGGCCTGTTCGCGCACGCCGGCATCGCGCTGGCGCTCGCGGTGGTGGGCAGTTTCGAGACGATGGCGCTGATCTCCGGCGGCGCGATCTGCCTGGTGTTCGCCGCCGTCGCCGCCGCGGCGTGGCGCACGCAGCGCATGGACCTGCGCGGCCACGGCGATCCGCTGGTGCTGCCGGGCGGGCCGCTCGTGCCGCTGCTGGCGATCGCGACGATGGCCGCCATCCTGGCCACGCTCAACGTGCAGCAGTGGCTTGCCATCGCGCTGTCGCTGACCGCGCTGGTCGTGATCTACGCCGTGCTCGCGGCGCTACGCGGACGCAGCGCGCGACGTTCGGTGGTGTGATCAGGACGCGGCGTCGTCGGCTGCGGGTGCGGCATCCCAGCGTGGTTCAAGGCGCCCGGTCGCCCGTCGTTCGACCGCGCGTTGGCCGACGAAAGTGTTGCGCACGCGCTTGGACACCAGCAGGTACGGAATCCAGATCGCGGCCGCGAAGATGGCGCGGACCAGCGCGGTGACGGAAGGGCCTATTTCCTGGGCCACCACCGGAACCTGCATGCCGATCAGCAGGTCGGTTCCCAGGAAGAGCACGCTGGCCACGTACAGGGCGATCATGCCGCGCGGGAACCAGCGCGACTTGGTGAACAACAACACCAGCATCACCAGCGCGGACAGCGCAAAGGCGCTGTTGCCGATCAGCTCGAACATCAGCAGCGGCCCCATCAACGGGTGGTAGTACGCGGCGCCCGGCGTGGTGAACGCATCCCAGTTGCCGTTGCCGAGCATGCGGGTCGTCGTGGCCACGATCAGCAGGTTGGACAGGACCGTCACCACCAGCCCGATGGTCATCAGGATCAGCCAGCCGCCGATCCCCTCCGGTCCCGCGTTGCGTTCTTGCGGCGACTGCGCGAACACCAGCGGTTCGTCGCCCAGTTGCAGGCCGCCACGCGTGGATTGCGGCGCCTGGTACGGATTCTCCGACATGACCTTGCCCCCTCAAGGTTCGTGCGAAGCCTCGACGATACCGCGAAGGGGCAGGCGCGGTCAGCCCCGGTGTTCGAGCGCCAGGTACTCGGCCGACTGCATCTCGATCAGGCGTGAAGCGGTGCGCTCGAACGCATGCGCGAGCTTCTTGCCGGTGTACAGCTGCGGCGGCGCGGCGGCGGCGGTGCAGACCAGGTTGACGTGGCGATCGTAGAGTTCGTCGATCAGGTGCACGAAGCGCCGCGCGGGATCGTCGTTGCCGCCGTCGAAGAACGGAATGCCGCCGACCAGCACGGTGTGGCATTCGGTGGCGATCTCGATGTAGTCGCTGGCCGCGCGCGGGCCTTCGCACAGTGCAGCGAAATCGAACCACGCATGGCCTTCGGCGAGCGCGCGCACCGGGATCTCGCGACCGTCGATGACCAGCGGGCCTGCCTCGCGCGGGCAGGTCGCGGTGAGTTCGTGCCAGCGTTCGGACAACCATGCATCGGAACCGGCGTCGAGTGGCGTGCGGTACACGGGCGAACGCGTCAGCGCGCGCAGGCGGTAGTCCTGCACACTGTCGAGGTACAGCACCTTGCAATGCTTCTCGATCTGCCCGATCGCCGGCAGGAAGCCGGCGCGCTGCAGGCCGTCCTTGTAGAGGTTCTTCGGCTCGGTGTTGGAGGTGGTGACCAGCACCACGCCTTCGGCGAACAGGCGTTCCATCAAGCGGCCCAGCAGCATCGCATCGCCGATGTCGTTGACGAAGAACTCGTCGAGCACCAGCACGCGCAACGTGCTGCCCCACTCGCGCGCGATCGTCGCCAGCGGATCGCTCTGCCCGGCGTGCGCACGCAGCTGCGCATGCACTTCGCGCATGAAGCGGTGGAAGTGCGTGCGGCGCTTGCCACCGGCGACAAGCGCCGGTTCTCCATCGCTGCGACCTGCCGTCGCAACATCTTGCATGGGAAGCGCGTCGTAGAACAGATCGATCAGGAACGTCTTGCCGCGACCGACGCCGCCCCACAGGTACAGGCCCAGCGGCGCCTGCGGCTTCTTCCCGAACAGGCCGTCGAACAGGCCACGGCGCGGCGGATCGAGCAGCGCCGCGTGGATGCGGTCGAGCTCGCGCAGCGCGGGGCGTTGCGCGGGATCTTCGTTCCAGTCGCCGCGCGCGACGCCGGCGGCGTACCGCGCGGACGGAGCGTCTTGCGTGGAAACGCCGGATGTGGGTTCGCGCGGAGCACTCATGCGTCTTGCGCGATCTCGGGCGGCAGGTACGGCTTCACGCCGTTCTTGATCGCGCCGCGCAGGTCCATCAGGCGGCGATGGAAGAAGTGGCTGGTGTCGGGCATCTTCACCAGCTCAGGCGGCTGGCGCAGGTCCTTGAGGCTGTCGAGCCATGCGTACACGGCCTGCGGGTCGACGATCTCGTCGGCCTCGCCCTGGATCACCAGCCACGGGCATTCGGGCGCGGCGATGGTGCTGAAGTCCCAGTTACGGCCCGCCGCGGGCGGCGCGATCGAGATCAGCATCGCCGGATGCAGTTCCGGTGCGCACTTGAGCGTGATGTACGAGCCGAAGCTGAAACCGGCCAGCCACAGCTTCGCGCCGGGACGTTCGCGTCGCACCCACGCCGCGACCGCGCGCAGGTCGTCGGCTTCGCCGCGGCCGTGGTCGAAGCTGCCGCTGGATTCGCCGGTGCCGCGGAAGTTGAAGCGCACCGTCGCGATGCCCGACTCGCGCAGCGCGCGCGCGGCCATCGTCACGACCTTGTTGTGCATGGTGCCGCCGTCGGTCGGCAGCGGATGGCAGACGATCGCGACCGCGTTGCGGACCGGCGCCTCGGCGGCTTCGACGATCGTCTCCAGCTTGCCGGCCGGTCCGTCGAGCATCAGCGCGGCGGTGGGTTCGGTGGGGAAGGCGGGGCTGTTCATGCGGCCATGATACGGGCCGGCGGATTCAGGCCGGGTAATTCGCGCGTTCGTTGCGGATTCACCGCGCTCAGCGCCCGCGCAGGTCGAAGCCGAGCACCAGCGGATCATGGTCCGAGCTGCGCCACGGGCCCTCGCCGCCAGCGCGATAGCCGGAGGACTCGGGTTCGTCGGCGTTGCTGTGCCATTCGGCCGCACCGCGCAGGCGCGCCGCCAGGGCCGGGCTGAGCAGGGCGTGGTCGAGCCGGCCGAGCTGGCCGTCGTAGACATAGCTGTAGGGCGTTTCGATGCCCGCCGCCACGAACGCGTCGCGCCAACCCGCCTCGACCAGCGTCCGCACCGGCGCTTCGTGCGCGTAGGCGTTGAGGTCGCCGACGATCAGCACGCGCGCGTCGCCGCGCTGCAGCGTCCGCGCCCAGCGGTCGAGCAGTCGCGCCGATTCCACGCGCGTGGCGTTCCAGCACGAAGCGCCGTCGCGCTGGTCGCGGTCCGCGCCTTCCGCGCCGGTGCAGCCCTTCGACTTGAAGTGGTTGGCGACGACGACGAAGGCCGCACCGTCGTTGCGTCCGTCGCGGATCGGCACGAACGCCTGCGCCAGCGGTACGCGGCTGTGCGGACCGAACGGTGCCTGTTCCAGCGTCGCCGGCTTGCCCTGCGCGAGCACGCGATCGTCGCGATAGATCAGGCCGACCCGGATCGCGTTGTCGCCCGGACCCTGGCCCGCATCGACGAAGCGCCAGCGACCGCCGCCGTCGTTGAGCGCCGCGACCAGCGTGGCGACGCTGGACTGCGGGCCGTAGCCGTCGTTCTCGATCTCCATCAGCGAGACCACGTCGGCATCGAGCGCGCGGATCGTGGCGACGTGCTTGGCGAGCTGCGCGGCCAGTTCCGCGGGCGTGCGTGCGCCGCGCAGCGTGGGGAATCCACCACCGCGACCGTCGCCGTTGAACAGGTTTTCCAGGTTGAGTGCGGCGATGCGCAGATCGCCGGCGACCTGCGGCGGTGTGGGGCGCGTGGCGGGCTGCAGTGTCGGCTGCGCGGTCAGCAACAGGCGACGTTGCGCGGCGTCGGGATCGACCACGCCGGTCGCGCCGTCGAGGCGACTGCCGCTGCGTGCATGCGCGATGGCGTCGGGCCAGGGCATTGTGTCCGAGGCTTCGAGCCACAGCGTGCGCTGTGCATTGGTGGCGGCGATGGCCTTGGCTTCGCCGCTGCCTGGCGTGGCGCGCTCGCTCGGCTGCCACGCGCGTTCGCCGAGACTGGTCATCACGCGGGCATGTTTGGCGAGATCCCCGTTGTCCGCGAGCCACACCGGTGCGTCGATGCGCACCTGCATGTTTTCCAGACGTTCCCAGTCGGCCGGTGCGCTGTCGAGCCCGACCGCCGTCGGCGTCGCGTCGCCGAGGCGTCGGACCTGCGGCTGCTCCAGCGAGGTGCGCGTCCCGCGACCGGCGTCGAGTTCGGCGACGGTGCCATGCACGCGGACGCGTTCGCCGACCTGCGCGGACAATGCGGCATCGCGCACGAACAGCGCATCGGACGTGGCGGGATCGCCGTCGCCGGCGTCCTGCACGAACCAGCCGTCGGCGACGCGTGCAGTGACGATGCCTTCGACGGTCACGGCATTGCCGACCATCGCGCTGCGCGCATCGCGACCCTGCACGTTGCCGATCGAGGTCACGGTGTCGGCAGGCCGCAGCGAGGCGCAGCCGAGCAGCAGGCAGGGCGCGAGCAGGGATGCGGTTCGCAGAAGACGGGTCATCGCGCGGTCGCCTTGGGAAAGGCGCGCATTATCACGGGCGACGATGGCATCCGCCTGTCACGGCCCGGTGTTCCGGAACCCGGAAACAACGACCGGAAACGACGACGCCGCCCGGAGGCGGCGTCGCGATGCGGCAGGACTGCGGGCCTTACTTCAGGTTGGCCAGCATCCAGTCGACCGTGGCGATGACCTGCTCATCGGTCAGGGCCGGGTTGCCGCCCTTCGCGGGCATCACGCCGGCAGTGCCGGTGAAGCCTTCGATGGCGTGCTTGTGCAGGGTCTCGGTGCCCTTGGGCAGGCGGTCGGCCCAGTGGGCCTTGTCCAGCGTGGGAGCGCCGCCGGCGCCGGAGGTGTGGCAGCCGGTGCACAGGTTGTTGAAGATCACCGAGCCGTCGGTGGTGCCGCCGTAGGCGACCTGCGAGGCGGCCTTCGCGGCAGCGGCGGCCGAAGCGGCCTGCTGGGCGGCGGCGCCGGTGCTGCCGGCGTAGACCGCACCGACCGGAGCGATGCGCTCCTGGGTGAGTCGCGCGGCGGTCGGATTGACCTCGGCCGGCAACTGGCCGTGCACGTAGATCGCCGCGACGATCAGGCCGACGGTGACCAGCATCAGGAAGCCGATCACCATCGAGAATTTCTTCAGGAATTCAAGGTCGTAATTGCGCACAAACCCACCTATGGCGCACCCGCAGGGGCACGCGAAGCCATCGACAAACGACCGCCCAACGACGATCGCGCGCCAGTATAAGGGTCCAATCCCGCCCCAGGGGTGCGGGAATGGCGCGCCCGGAGGGATTCGAACCCCCGACCAATGGCTTCGGAAGCCACTACTCTATCCGGCTGAGCTACGGGCGCCTGGCTGAGATCCCGTCGTTACGGCCTGATCTTGCGATCACGCCGCATCGCGCGGGGCTGGCATTCTAGCGGCAAATGCCCGGCGGCGTGATGCCGCCCCTTGTCGAATCCCCCCGCGGCGCCGGCCGACCGAGTTCCTTGCGACATGAGTTACGAACGTTTCGAAACCCCCGTGGCCGCACCGTGGAAGGCGCGATTGGCCCTGTATTGGCAGCTCGCGCGCGGCGACCGGCCGATCGGCTGGCTGCTGCTGCTGTGGCCGACCTGGTGGGGTCTGTGGCTGGCCGCGGAGGGCATGCCGCCGCTGTGGACGCTGTTCGTGTTTTCCGCGGGCGTGTGGCTGACGCGCTCGGCCGGCTGCGTGATCAACGACTACGCCGACCGCTGGCTCGATCCGCACGTCGAGCGTACCAAGGGCCGCCCGCTCGCCACCGGCGCGGTGCGCGGACGCGAAGCGCTGGTCCTGTTCGGTGTGCTGATGCTGGCGGCTTTCGCGCTGGTGCTCACGCTCAACCGGCTGACCGTACTGATGAGCTTCATCGGCGTCGTGCTGGCGGCCAGCTATCCGTACCTCAAGCGCTACACGCATCTGCCGCAGGTCTACCTGGGCCTGGCTTTCGGCTGGGGCATCCCGATGGCGTTCGCGGCGGTGCGCGGTGAGGTTCCGGCGATCGCGTGGCTGCTGTACGCGGCCAACATCGTCTGGTCCACCGCCTACGACACCTGGTACGCGATGGTCGACCGCGAGGACGACCTGCGCATGGGCAGCAAGTCCACCGCGATCCTGTTCGGCGAGATGGACCTCATCGCGCAGGGCGTGCTCTACGCGCTGTTCTTCGTCGCGCTGGTGCTGGTCGGCCAACGTGCGGACATGGGCGCGTACTACTGGGCCGGGCTGGGCGTGGCGGCGGTGCTGGTGGCGTACGAATTCGTCATTGCGCGCGGACGCGACCGCGCGGCCTGCTTCCGCGCATTCCTGCACAACCACTGGGTCGGGCTGGTGGTGTTCGCGGGCATCGCCGTGGACCTGGCGATGCGTCCGCAGGTGGCGGTCGCGTAGCCCTGCTTCGTCGCGACGGCTACATCGCCTTCGCCAGCCGGCGCAGGCGGAAGCCGGCGACGATCTGCAGCACGCCGTAAAACAGCGCACCCAGGCCGACCCATAGCGCCACCGTCACCAGGCCCGCGGCCGGTGACATCACGAACAGCACGCCCAGCGCGATCGCCAGCGCGCCGCTCAGCGCGATCATCCATTCGCCGGTGATTTCCTTGCGGATGCGGATCGCCAGCACGATGCGGTAGATGCCGGCGACGATCAGCCACGCGGCGAGGAACAGCAGCAGGAAGCCTGCCGTCGCGAGCGGATTGGTCACGGCGAGGATGCCGAAGGCGATCGAAGCGAAGGCATACAGTGCCAGCCATCCTTTCGACACCGCGATGTCGCTGCGGAACAGCGCGATCGCGCTGAGGATGCCCTCGGCCAGTGCCATCACGCCGAAGGCCCAGGCCAGCGCCACCGCTGTCCGGGCGGGCGCGACGAACGCGATGAGCGCGAACAGCACCGCGACCACGCCGTAGAGGACCAGCACCCACCAGCTTCGTCCCAGACTCGCGAACAGACCCGTGCGCACGGCAACCTCCCTGGCTCGATGAACGCTGCAAGCGCAGGGTGGAGACGCGCCGGTCGCCGCGACGTGAAGGCGAGGTGGAGGAAGCACCCCCGACCAACCGCACGGGTCCGATCACGCCCGGCGTGCTGCAATCGCGCGCTGATCCGCGTCGGAGAACCGCCATGCGTCGTTCCTGCCTGTCGCTCGTCCTGCTCTGCGCCGCTGCCGCTGTCCATGCCCAGGACACGCCGCCCACCCGAGAACATTTCGCACCGAAGGGGTGGGAAGGCTCGTACCACGGCATCCACTACACGCCGGTGCTGCGCGTCGGCGACCGCGTGATCGTCTCCGGCATCCCCGCCATCGAAGGCAAGACCGATGAGGAAAAGATCCGCTGGGCCTTCCAGCAGATGCAGGCGCACCTGGAAAAGGCCGGCGCGACGATGGCCGATGTGGTCGAGCTGCAGAGCTTCCATGTCGCGCAGGACCACGATGAGTTCCGACGTCGCGTGGAACCGGTGCTGAAGGTGCATCGGGAATTCTTCAAGGATCACTATCCGGCGTGGACGGCCGTCGGTACCACGGCGCTGTTCTCCAAGGACGCGCCGATGGAAATCCGCGCCGAAGCGGTGATCGGCTCCGGTGCGCGTCCGCGCGCAGACATTCCGGCGCCGCCGCCGCGCCAGCCCTGATCGCGTTCATGGCACGCGCGCGCAGACCCATGCGTCCACGCGCGCCACGCCGGCCCGGCGCAGTGTCGTCGCGGCGGCCTGCAGGGTCGCGCCGGTGGTCATGACGTCGTCGACGATGGCGACGTGCGCGGGCAGTTCGACCGCGGCGCGCACCGCGAACGCGCCGCGCAGGTTGCGCCGCCGGGCGGCTGCGTCGAGCCGCGACTGCGGCGCGGTATGGCGCACGCGGTGCAGGAGGTCGTCGCGCAGCGGCAGGGAGAGGTCGCGCGCGAGCACGCGGGCCAGCTCCAGCGCCTGGTCGTAGCCGCGCCGGCGCAGGCGCGCGCGATGCAGCGGCAACGGGAGCAGCGCCTGCGGTCGATCCGCATCGGCCAGAGCCGTCGCCATCAGCGTGCCCAGCAGGCGCAGGCCGGCGAGGTCGCCGTGGAACTTGGCGCGCGGCAGCAGGCGATCCAGCGGCGCGCGGTAGACGAAGGCGGCCCGTGTCGCGACCTGCGGGGGTGGGCGGCGCAGGCATTCGCCGCAGGCGATTGCCGCCGCCGGTAGCGGCAGGGCGCAACGAAGGCAGGCGTTGCGCAGGAATGGCAGACCGTGGTGGCAGGTAGCGCACAGATCGATGGCGTTGTCGCCACGTTCGCCGCAGATCAGGCAATGGCAGGGCAGCAACCGCGTCAGCCAGCGGCCCCGGCTGCTGTCAACTCCATGCGTAGGTGTTTGGTTGACAGGGTCGGGCATGGTTTCCAGACTGCCCGGCCTGTCCCGCCGCAAACGTCGGAAATCCCCCATGACTGCTGTCAGCCAGACCCCCGCCACCGAGTCGCGCCACGACTGGTCGCGCGTCGAAGTCCGCGCCCTGTTCGATCTGCCCTTCCCCGTGCTGCTGCACCGCGCCGGCGAGGTCCACCGCGCCCACTTCGATCCGTCCGAAGTCCAGGTCAGCACGCTGCTGTCGATCAAGACCGGCGGCTGCCCCGAGGATTGCGGCTACTGTCCGCAGGCCGCGCGCTACCACACGGGCGTGGAGGCGACCAAGCTGATGAGCACCGACGACGTGCTGGAGAAGGCCCGCCAGGCCAAGGCCGCCGGTGCGTCGCGCTTCTGCATGGGCGCGGCGTGGCGCTCGCCGAAGGACCGCGACATCCCGAAGGTCGCAGCGATGATCTCGGAAGTTAAGGCGCTGGGCCTGGAGACATGCGCGACCCTGGGCATGCTCTCGGGCGACCAGGCGCGCGCGCTGCGCGAGGCCGGGCTGGACTACTACAACCACAACCTCGACACCGCCCCGGAGTTCTACAACCAGATCATCCACACCCGCGAGGTGCAGGACCGGCTGGACACGCTGTCGCACGTGCGCGACGCCGGCATGAAGACCTGCTGCGGCGGCATCGTCGGCATGGGCGAGAGCCGCGACCAGCGCGCCGGCCTGCTGCAGACGCTGGCGAACCTGCCGGCACACCCGGATTCGGTGCCGATCAACCGGCTGGTGCAGGTCGAAGGCACGCCGCTGGCCGGCACGGCCGAGCTGGACCCCTTCGAATTTGTGCGCACCATCGCAGTTGCACGGCTGTTGATGCCGCGTTCGATGGTCCGTCTGTCCGCCGGCCGCGAGTCGATGAGCGACGAGTTGCAGGCGCTTTGCTTCCTCGCCGGGGCGAATTCCATCTTCTACGGCGAGAAATTGCTGACGACCGGTAATCCCGACACCGAACGCGATATGGCATTGTTTGCACGACTTGGCCTGAAACCGATGCAGGCCGTCGAACAGGGGACCACCGTGCACGCCGATATCGTCGCCACCGACGCAGCTTCCGACTGCTGCGCCCACTCGAGCTGCGCGGCCTGAGTCATGGGACGCACGGGCTGGCGTGAGCGGATCGCAGCGGCACGCGCGGAGCGCGAGGCCACCTCCCGTGTGCGCGTTCGGCGCACGGTCAGCCTGCGCGACGGCGCCCGATGCCTGGTCGAAGGGCGTTCGCTGCTGAATTTCTGCGGCAACGACTACCTCGGCCTGTCCCAGCATTTCGCCGTGGTCGGCGCACTGCAGGACGCCGCCTCGCGCGAAGGCGCCGGCGGTGTCGGCTCGCACCTGGTCTGCGGCCACCACCAACTCCACGACGCGCTCGAGCGCGAACTCGCCGACTGGCTCGGCGCGCCGCGCGCGCTGCTGTTTGGCAGCGGCTACCTGGCCAACCTGGCCGTGGTGCAGGCGCTGCTCGGCGACGACGACGTGTGCGTGCAGGACCGGCTCAACCACGCCAGCCTGATCGATGCCGCGCGCCTGGCCGGCTGCCGCCTGCGCCGCTATCCGCACGGCGATGCCGAAGGCGCGATCCGCCAGCTGCGGAGCATGCCCGACGGTGCGGCGCTGATCGCCACCGACGGCGTGTTCAGCATGGACGGCGACATCGCGCCGCTGCGCGAACTGGCCCTGGTGGCACGCGTGCAGAAGGCGCTGCTCTACGTCGACGACGCGCATGGCGTCGGCGTGGTCGGCCCGGACGGTCGCGGCAGCGTCGCGGCCTCCAAGCTCGGCGTGAACGACGTGCCGTTGCAGCTCGCCACCCTGGGCAAGGCCCTGGGCGGTTATGGCGCGGCGGTGCTGGGCGACGAGGACCTGATCGGCCATCTTTCCGAGACCGCGCGCAGCTACGTCTACACCACCGCGCTTCCGCCCGCGCAGGCCGCGGCGACGCTGGCCGCGGTCAAGCTGGCGCGCACCGAACACTGGCGGCGCGGCAAGCTCGAGGAACTCATCGGCCGCTTCCGCGAGCGCGCCCAGCGCGCCGGGCTGGAGCTGATGGATTCGCAGACCCCGATCCAGCCCGTGCTGTGCGGCGACGACGCCGGCGCGCTGGCGATGTCGCAGTGGCTGGAGCAGTCCGGCTACTGGGTCGCGGCGATCCGTCCGCCGACCGTGCCCGAAGGCCGTGCCCGCCTGCGCGTCACCCTGTCCGCACTGCACGGCGTGGCCGACGTGGACGGGCTGGTCGACGCCATCGCCAAGGCGCGCGATCGCGCCCGCCTCGGACTGACCGGCGCAGACGTGCGCGAGAAGACCGTCCTGGCGCGATGACCGCGCAGCGCGACCTCGCGCGCCTGCTCGCCACGCTGGAGGCGAGCGCGCGTGAAGGCGAATACGCCTTCGTGTCCCGACCCGCCACCGACGCCGCGCTGGCCGCCGAGGCGCTGGCCAGCGTGTGCGAGGCCGAGGGCGTCACCTACGTCGTCCCGTGCGAGGTCGCCGACGCGCACGGGCTGGCTTACGATTTCCGCGCCGCCTGGCTGACCCTGGGCGTGCATTCGGCGCTGGACGCGGTCGGCCTGACCGCCGCCGTCGCCGACGCGCTGGCCCGACACGGCATACCGTGCAATGTGCTGGCCGGCTTCCACCACGATCATCTGCTGGTCGCGGCCGCACGCCGCGACGACGCGCTGGCGGTGCTGGCGGCCCTCTCGCAGGGCAGCCGCACCTGACATTCCCCCCTTTGCCTTCCGCTGCGGACGGCAACGCAAGAGCCATCGACGCCCCATGTACATCGAAACGCGCGGGCAGGGTCCCGCGCTGGCACTGATCCACGGCTGGGCCATGCACGGCGGGCTGTTCGCGCCGCTGGTGGATCGCCTGTCCGACCGCTACACGCTGCACCTGGTCGACCTGCCCGGGCACGGCCATGCACGCGAGGACGCCGCGCCGCTGTCTCCCGAGGCGCTGGCGCCGGAGCTGGTCGCGCGCATTCCCGACGCCGTCTGGCTGGGCTGGTCGCTGGGCGGCCAGTTCGCGCTGCGCTGCGCCCTGGATTTCCCGGAGGAAGTGCGCGGCGTGGTGATGGTCGCGTCCTCGCCACGCTTCGTGACCGACGAAGGCTGGTCGCATGGGGTTTCGCCGCAACTGTTCCGTGATTTCGGCGAGGCGCTGGGGCGTGATTTCCGCGGCACGCTGGAAGGCTTCCTCGCACTGGAGGCGCTGGGTTCGAGCTACGCGCAGGACGAACTGCGCAGCCTCAAGGCGCAGGCCTTCGAGCGCGGCGAGCCGTCCGAGCGCGCGCTGCAGGAAGGGCTGGTGCTGCTGGATCGTCTCGACCTGCGCGGCGAACTGCCGCGCCTGCGCGTGCCGAGCCTGTGGATCTCCGGGCGTCGCGATCGCCTGATTCCCGCCGGCGCGATGCCCGCCGCCGCGGCGATGGCGCCGAACGCGCGCAGCGTGGTGATCGCCGGCGCCGGCCATGCGCCGTTCCTCGGCGCCGCCGACGAAGTGGCGACGCAGATCGACGCCTTCATGCGCGCGGTGACCGCGCCGGCCTGATGCCGGCGCCTTCATCGCGATCCATTCCCTGCGATTCATCCTCACACCGTCCCCCTTCTGGTAACGGAAGGCAGACCGCAACATTCCCCCGATGACCGACACCTTCGACCACCGCCAGGTCCGCCGCGCCTTCTCCCGCGCCGCGCACGGCTACGACGATGCCGCCGCGCTGCAGCGCGAAGTGGCCTCGCGCCTGATGGAACAGCTGGACTACCTCGACGATCCCGCACTGAAACGCGCGCCGCCCGAGGTGGTGGTCGATATCGGCAGCGGCCCCGGCCATGCGGCCATCGCCATGCAGAAGCGCTGGCCGAAGGCGCACGTGATCGAGCTCGACCTCGCCCTGCCGATGCTGCGCGAGGCACGCCACAACGCCGGCGGCTGGCGGCCGTTCGCGCGTCGTCCGGACGCGGTGTGCGCCGACGCGCGCGCGCTGCCGATTCGCGACGGCAGCGTCGACATCCTGTACTCCAACCTGTGCCTGCAGTGGATCGAGGACCTGCCGGCGGTGTTCGCCGGCTTCCGCCGCGTGCTCAAGCCCGAGGGCCTGCTGCTGGTGTCGACCTTTGGCCCGGACACGCTGCACGAACTGCGCGGCGCGTTCGCGGAGGCCGACAACGCCCCGCACGTGAGTCCGTTCGCGTCGATCGCGCAGTTCGGCGATGCGCTGATCGCGGCCGGCTTCAAGAATCCGGTGCTCGATCGCGACGAGTTCGTACTCGCGCACGACGATCTCGGCGGGCTGATGCGCGAACTGCGCACGCTCGGTGCGACCAATGCGATGGTCGATCGCCGTCGCAGCCTCACCGGCCGTGCGCGTTTCGCACGCGCGGCGGAAGCGTACGAGCCGTGGCGTCGCGACGGCCGCCTGCCTGCGACGTGGGAAGTGATCTACGCGCACGCGTGGGGACCGCCGCCCGGCCAGCCGATCCGCGTCGGCGGTGTCGACGAAGTGCACGTGCCGGTAAGCGGTATCCGCATCAGGAAGCGTTCGTGAACGCACGACGCATCGCGCTCGCGTCGGTCGCGATCGCGCTCGCCTCGGCGTTCTTCTTCACCTGCACGTACGTGCTCAACCGCGCGGCCGCGGTCGAGGGCGGCCACTGGGCGTGGACGGCGGCGCTGCGTTACCTGATCACGTTGCCGCTGCTGCTGCCGGTAATGCCGTGGCAGGGCGGCGTCGCGCCGGTATGGCGCGCGATCCGCGCGCATCCGGGTCCGTGGCTGTTGTGGAGCGGCATCGGCTTCGTGCTGTTCTACGTGTGCCTGAGCTACGCCGCGTCGAGCGGTCCGTCGTGGCTGATCGCAGGCACGTTCCAGCTCACCGTGATCGCGGGGATGCTGTGTGCGCCGTTCCTCTATCGCGACGAACGCGCGCGCATCCCGTGGCCCGCGCTCGCGACCGGCCTGCTGGTGGTGGCCGGCGTGCTGCTGCTGCAGTTCGGCCATCGCGGCGGTGCGCTCGACAGTCACGGCTGGATCGCGCTGCTGCTGGTCGCGGTGTCCGCGTTCGCGTATCCGCTGGGCAATCGCGGACTGATGCTGCATCTGGAGCGCGCGGGCGTCGAGCTCAACGCCACCCAGCGCGTGTTCGGCATGACGCTGGCGAGCCAGCCGATGTGGTGGGCCATCGCCGCCGTGACGTTCGCCACCATCGGCCCGCCGCCGCTCGGACAGGTGACATTCGCCGCGGGCGTCGCGCTGGGCGCGGGCGTGGTCGCGACCGTGCTGTTCTTCCAGGCCACCGGCATGGTGCGGAACAACCCGACCGCGCTCGCCGCGGCGGAGGCGATGCAGGCCGCCGAAATCCTGTTCGCGACGCTGATCGGCGTGATGTGGCTGGGGGAGGCGTGGCCGCAGGGGCGCGCGCTCGGCGGTGCGGTGCTGGTGGTGGTCGGCATCGTGGTGTTCAGCATCGTGGCCACGCGCGCCGCCGCGCACGACCGGCGCACGGTCGAGGAAATGGAAAGCGACCGCGGCGCCTAGGCGACGCGCGGCGTTCAGCCGCGCCGCCGTAGAGTCGGCCCATCATCCGCGACTCACGCATCCACCGATGGCCCGATCCGCCCTGCTTCGACTGGCTGTTCCGTTGTTGTCGTTCGCACTGGCCACACCCGTGTTCGCGCAGTCGTCGTTGTCGGACTGGGGTTTCGATCCCGGCGCGCTGATGGGCGACGGACGCGAACTGCTGCTGCGTGCGCCCGATGCCAGCGTCGATGGTCTGTTCCAGGCGGTGCACGCCAGCGCGCGTTCGCCGCAGGATTCGCGCGTGCTGTGCGAGTTGTTCGATCCCTCCGCCGAACGCAGCCTGGAAGGCTACAACGGCCTTGCCGCGCAACTGAGCGAGGACAGTCGCATCCGCTTTGCCGATGCCGCGACGGAATTCTTCCTCGCCGCCGCACAGAGTCCGCGCCAGCCCTACGACGCTGCGTTCGCGCAACAGGCGTTGAAAGCCGCGGGCGTGCGCGCGGCGCTGCTCAATGACGGATTCGTCGCCGGACTCAACGGAACCGATCACACCGCGCGCTGCCGATCCGTTGGCTGGCTGCTGGACTCGCTGCAGTCGCGGCCGGCGGCCGAACGCGCATCGGTGATGCGGTTGCTATTGAGCCAGGGGCTGGATTACCTCGCACTGGCGCGCGCGCTGCCGCGCTGAACCTCACTTCGAGGGTTCGACGACGAACATGACGCGCTCGCGATAGGGGCTTCCAAGCCGGCGTACGCGATAGCCGGCTGTGACGATTCGCGCTTCCACCTGCGGCCATTGCGACTGCCTGCAGATCCAGACCACGTTCTTCTCGCCCTCGGCGAGCTCGACGGCCAAAGGCTCGTCGTAGGGAGGGTTGAAGCGCGGCTGGTCGAAGGCGCTCAGCGAGATTTTCTCGATCTGCGTGCCGGTGCCCAGGTACAGGTGCAGCCCATACCGGGCCATGTCCTCGACGAACACGACCTCGCTGATCGTGCCCGGCGCGCGTGCGCGGATCGCGCGCGCCCATTCCGATGCGTCCTTGTGCGTCGGCCACACCGCCGCGACCAGCTTCATCGCCAGGAGCAGCGCCGCCCACGCCAGCAGCCAGCGCCATCGCGGCGGGGAGCGCCCTTCGCGCTGCCGCTGCATCGCCACGATCACCGCCATCGCCACGAACAACGGCAGCAGGTAGAGCGGCAGGCGCGAGCGCGCGAAGCAGAAGACAAGCAGCGGCAGCAGCAACCAGAGACTGAGCAACAACCAGGATGCATCGTTCGCGCGTTGGACCGGATCGTGTATCCATGCGCGAACCTGCGCGGGCAGTCCGCGCGTCCAGCGCAGCAATGCCGGCGTCCACGGTAGCGTGCCGACCAGCAGCGTCGGCACGTAGATCTGGATCCAGCCGTACCACTCGCCGTGACGGCCGAACTCATCCGTCAGCACGCGCCGCACGACCTCGTCGCCAACGAAGTACGCGAACAGCCCCGGGTTGCCGTGGAAGACCGCCAGGTACCACGGGAGCGCAAGCACGACGAACAGCGCGATGCCGGTCCATTGCAGGGCGCTGCTGCCGCGTCGATCCGGATGGAGTGCATCGAACAGCAGCATGACCGGCAGCACGATCAGCCCCGGCGGACCTTTGGCGATGAAGGCCAGTGCGAGGCCGCCCCACATCAGTGTCAGCCAGCGCCCTGCGTGGGCCTGCGGGCCAAAGCGTGCCTCGATGAAGGCCCACATCGCCAGGTTCATGCAGGCGGCCAGTACGAAGTCGGTGGTGATGAACTGCGATGCGCCGACCGGAAGCAGCATCGTCGCGTACGCCAGTGCGGCGACGCGTTCACTGCCGGGCGACAGGCGTGCGGCCGCACGGAACGCGAATCCCACGCACAGCAGGTAAGCCAGCGCCGCCGGTAAGCGCGCCGACCACGGATGAGGGCCGAACGTCCACAGGCTTGCGGCGATCGCCCAATAGGTAAGCGGTGGCTTGGTCCAGTGTCCGACTTCGTGGCTGCGGTGCGGGGTCAGCCAGTCGCCGCTGGCGAGCATGTTGAGGGCGACATTGGTGTAGCGGCCTTCGTCGGGATCCCAGATCCCGCGCGCGCCGAGGAAAACGAATCCAAGCGTCGCCGCCAGGACGGCGATCCACAACGCGGGGGAACGCACGACTGCAGGCATGTCGCCTCCGCCGGTTCGGCGCAGGCGGATTGTCGCGGCTGGTCCGTTAGAAAACGGTCGGAGCGACCGACCGGTCAGCCGACCTGGGCGATCCAGTCTTCGAGGTTGTAGTAGTTGCTGACGCGCTGGATGCGGCCGTCGCGCACTTCGAAGAATGCACCGCCGGGGAGCATGTACTTCTGTCCGCGCGCGGGCGGCAGGCCGGTGTCGTCGGACAGGTATTCGCCATGCACGATGTACTCGGCCGCCGCACGTCCACCGTCGGGCGAGACCATCACCACGATGTCGTGCAGCTGTTCGCGATAACTGCGCGCCATGCGCTGCAGGAAAGCGGCGAACGCGTCGCGGCCGGTTTCGCGCGGGCCCTGGTTGAGGTCGTGGACGATGTCGTCGCCGAGCAGGGCCAGCATGCCGTCCCAGTCGCCGCGGTTGAACGCAGCGTAGTAGGCCAGGATCAGTTCGGTGGCGCGGTCGTGGGTGCGGGTGCCGTCGATCTTCATCATCGCGAGTCCTTGCGGGCAAGCTCGCCGGGCTGGATGCCGGCGCGGTCCACGATGATAGCGGCCGCGCCCGGCGGCGCGAACGTGATCGACACCACAGTCGTCCCTCTCCCCTTGCGGGAGAGGGACAGGCGCGAAGCGCCAGGGAGAGGGGTGGCGCCGGTTCGGGCTAAGAGCACGCGCTACGCGGTCCCCTCTTCCGCCCTTCGGGCACCTTCTCAGCTCTGCACTCCCTTCGGTCGCCGCGAGGGGAGAAGGGAAGCGCTCCTCAGATCCGCATCGTCGCCCGCTGGCGCTGCCGCACCAGGCTGGTGACCAGCACCACGGCGAGCATCGCCGAGGTCACCGCGAACAGCCCCGTGCCGAGGCGTTCGCCGCTCAGGCCGACGGTCGCGACCGCGTTCGCATCGGGGACGAAGGTCGCCGCATGCATGCCGGTGTAATGCATGCCGCACACCGCCGCGCCCATCATCAGCGCGCTGCCGAGCATCCGCATCCGGCCGCGCAGGTTGAATGCGAGCCACAGCGCGGCTATCGACGCGACCACGGCGATCGCCGCGGATGCGCCGACCATCGCCATGTCGTATCGGATCGTCGCCGGCATCCGCATCGCGGCCATGCCGGTGTAGTGCATGCCGGCGACGCCGGCGCCCATGAACAAACCGGCGACGATCAGCTTGCCCCAGCCGAAAACGCCCGAACCCGCGATGGCCAGGCCGATCATGCACGACGCGATCGCGATGCCCGCGGACTGCGTGGTCAGCTGCAGGTCGTACGACACCGGGATGTCCATGCGGCAGGCAAGCATCGCGATGAAGTGCATCGCCCAGATCGCGCCGCCGCCCATCGTCGCGCCGGAGAAGAAGATCGCGCCCACGCGCTGGCCGAACGTGCGCGCGCCGGGAATGCCGATCGCCAGCTGCAGCGCGGTGAAGGAACCCAGGACCGAAACGAGGTACGAGAGAACGACCAGCAGTGGATCGTGGACGCATTGGACGACGTGATCGTGCGGCATTGCGGACCTCCCTTGTCAGTGTGGCTCAGGCTCTGAATTCGAAGCTGCAGATCTCCGCGCCGGTGTTCCGGCAATGGGTTTCGATGACGCGCAGGCCATGCGTTCCGTGCGGCGCACCGAGCAGGCCGCCGAGCATGCCGCGCAGGAAATGGCAGCACGTGCCGTGCTGGCCGCGGTGGCAGAACGGGCTGTTGGGCACGCGCAGGCTGTCGCCGTGCAGTTCGGCCTGCACGATCTGACGCAGGGCGGGCAGCGCGATGTGACGGACCGCATCGCCCAGTTGCAGGTGTCCGCCGAGTGCGAAGTCGCGCTTGTAGACCCACGCGCCCACGCGCTGGCCGACATAGCGCAGCGCGGGTTCGCGCTGATCCGGGGAGAGTTCGCGTTCCAGTGCGAGCAGCGGGATGAAGATGTTCGGATAGTCGCGCGCGAGCTGCGGCAGCAGCGCTTCGATCAGGCGCGAGTCGGCGAGCGTGGGCAGCGTGTTGGTACGACGCGGCGATGCTTCGGTGACTTCAGGCGGCGCTTCGACCACCGGCTGCGTGTCGTCGGGGCGCGACGCCTCGAAGCTGCGCACCAGCGGGTGCGTGCCCAGGCATTCTTCCAGCGGCGGCAGGCTCGTGCGCGGACCGCGCACGAGCATCGTCAGCACCACGCCATCGCTGTCGCCGGCCATGCGCTGGCGAAGCAGCGTGAAGCCATTGGCGATCACCGTCTGGCCGAGCGCCAACAGCAATCCTTCGCGTCGGTCGGAGACGACGCGAAACTCGACATCCACCATCAGCCACCTCCCCAGGGGCCTGAGTGTCATTCCAGAAATGCACCGCGGCGCGTACGGTCCGCGATCCCGGGTCCCCACCCGGTGCCGCCTTGCGGCGACGCGATCGCGGCGTCATTCACGCCAGAATCGGCAAGGTATTGTTAGCACGGTCACACAAAAAGCAATGGCGGCGCGAATCGCCGCGCATTCAGCCGCGCGCGAACAACTCGGGCAGGGCGTCCGGATCGACGTTGCCACCCGACAGCACGATGCCAACCCGCTGGCCGTCGAAGGTCTCGCGGTTGCCCAGCACCGCAGCCAGCGCCACCGCCGAGGACGGCTCGACGATCTGCTTGGTGCGCTGCCAGAACAGCCGCATGGCCGCGACGGTATCGGCGTCGTCCACCTTCAGCACCCGTGCGCCGTGCGCATGCAGCAACGCGAAGTTGGGCTCGCCCAGGGTGCCGCGCAGGCCGTCGCAGATGGTGTCGGGGGTGAATTCGGTGACGCGTTCGCCGCGCTGCATCGAAGCCCAGGTCTCGGCCGCGCCGCTGGGCTCGGCCAGGTGCAGGCGGGTGCGCGGCGAGCATGCGGCCACCGCGAGCGCCGTGCCCGAGGCCAGTCCGCCGCCACCGACCGGCACGACCAGCGCGTCGAACGGTGTCGCATCGCTGAGCAGTTCCAGCGCCGCCGTCCCTTGGCCGGCGATCACCCGCGGGTCGGTGTAGGGATGGACCAGCTCGGCGCCGGTCTCCGCTTGCAGCTGCGCGCAGCGGATCTCGCGCGCGGCGATGGTCGGCGCGCAGCGGTGCAGGGTGGCGCCGTAGGCTTCGATCGCCGCGAGCTTGGCCGCGACCGCGCCTTCGGGCACGACCACGTGGCAGGCGATGCCGCGCGTGCGCGCCGCCAGTGCCAGTGCCGCGCCGTGATTGCCAGACGAATGCGTGACCACCCCGCGCGCGGCGTCCTCGTCGCTGAGCGACCACACCGCGTTGCACGCGCCGCGGAACTTGAAGGCACCGGCGCGCTGCAGGTGTTCGGCCTTGAAGTGCAGTTCGCAGCCCGCGATGGCGTCAATGCTGTGCGAGCGCAGGACCGGCGTGACGTGCGCGTGCGGGGCGATGCGCGCCGCCGCGGCGAGAACGTCGTCGAATACGGGAAGGGCGGTGCGGGTGCGGGCGGTGTCGTTCATGTCCGGATGGTAGGCCTATCGCCGCGCGTTGAGCAGGCTGACCGCGGCCGAGCCGACGACCACCAGCGCCGCGCCGATCCAGCCGGTCAGGGTGATTCGCTCGGGCGCCAGCCATTGCGGCCACAGGGCGTGCACCGCCCACGCCGCGGCGATGCACAGGAGCGGCGTGGTGGCGAGGATCGCCGACACGCGCGAAGCCTCCCAGTGCGCGAGCGCCTCGGCGAACGCGCCGTACGCGCCGATCGTGTTGAACGCGCAGTACGCCAGCAGCGCCCAATGCAGTCCGTCGAGCTTCAGCAGCGACGCGGGGTGCGCGAACGGCAGCAGCGCGATGCTCGCGAACACGTAGATGAAGAGCAGGATCTGCATCGAGCCCAGGCGCACCAGCAACTGCTTCTGCAGCAGCGCGTACAGCGCCCAGACGATCGCGCCGACGACCACCAGCGAGGATCCGAGCACGTAGCCCGGCGCCCGCGCGCTGGCCGCGAGCTGGTCGGCGAAGAACAGCCCCATGCCGGCGAACAGCAGCAACAGGCCCAGCCATTGCGCGGCGCGGAAGCGTTCGCCGAACACCCAGATCCCGCCCAGAGCCATCAGCAGCGGCGCGAGCTGGATCAGCAGCTGCGCATTGGCCGGCGTGGTGTGCTGCACACCGAGCAGGTAGAAGACGTAGTTGCCGACCAGCATCAGCGCGGCCACGCCGAGCATCGCCCAGCCGCGACCGTCGAGCGCGCGATAGCCGCCGAGCCGGCCGCGCAGGCCCAGCCATGCGCCGGTGAACAACGCAGCGACCACGAAGCGGAACCAGGTCAGGGTGATCGGGTCCAGTGCCTGCAGGACCAGCTTCAGGGCGATCGGCAGCGTCGCCCAGCAGGCGGCGGTGATCAGGGTCAACAGCAGCCCCAGGCGCCAGTTGCCGGAGGCTCGGTGCAGGGTCATGGACGCGTCCGTCGGGCAGGGCGTGGCATGCTGGCACCACGGGCCGCGCGCGACAATGTTCGGCGACGCCCGAACTTCCGCCGATCCACCGCCGTCCGACTGAACGCCGTTCGTGCGCCTTCGCGGACCCCGGAAAAATTAAGGCCGGATTCAATACTCCGGCCGGAAGCTGGCGCCAACACCCTGGGGGGTCCGCACCAATGTTCCGCAAACTGCTCTTGCCTGCGCTCGCCGCCACGCTTCTGGCCGGCTGCGTGACCGACTACACCTACCGCGCCAACGGCGGTGGCGACTACTACTACGGCCGACCGACCGTCGACTACCGCTACTACGGTGGATACGGCGGCGGGTACTACGGCTATCCCGGCTACGGTGCCTGGGGTTATCCGTACCGCTACGGTGCCTACGGCTATCACGGCTATCCGTACTACGGCTATCCGGCGTACCCGCGCTATCCGTACTACCGCTACCCGTACCGCCACGGCCACGGCTACAACTACAACCACGGCGGCGGTCATCGCGGCGACTATCGCGGCTCGCAACCGAACCGGGGCGGCAACGGTCCGTGGACCGGTGTGGAAGACCTGCAGCGTCGGATCAACCAGTCGCAGCGGCCGCCGTCCTCCGGTGCCATGCCGATGCCGCGCAACCAGCCGACCCCGGCCCGGACGCAGCCGCCGCGCAACATGGGCGCACCGCGCAGCGAGGGTCCGCGCGAGGGGTCGAGCGGACGTTCGAGGATGCCGGGCATCCAGGAGCAGGAGCGCTGACCGCCGGTCGCAAGCTCGGGCGCAGTCACATTTTGCCTCTTGCGTCGACGGGCGACTGACGGCAATCTGCGGTCATTGACCGATTGCGTCGCTTTTGGACGTAATTCGGAAAGCGACCGGCTCCATGTCGGCGCCCGATGAGGAACCACGGATCCCCCCTGTTCCGTCCCCATCGGGCGTCGGCGCCCAAACCGGCCAGGCGTTACCGCCGGCCAGAAACGCGAAAGGCGCCGTCTCCGGCGCCTTTCGTGTTTGCGGCTCCCGCCGCTGGATAAAAAAGGGGGCCGAACGTCCCCCGACATTCGGCCCCCCGGCTTCCCCCGCGAGCGCTTGGCCAGCCCCTGTTCCAATTCCGGCCGGCGCTAAGCGCCTGCCCCGCTGGGTGCATGGAATATGTCGCAGGAACCGTGCCAACTTTCACCTTCCGTTCATCCTCGCCGGCGACCGCGACCCGGGTGACCTAGAATTCGCACACCGGTGAACGCACCCGCGTGTCCCGATCCAGCCTTCCTTTTCCAGACGAATGAGCCAGAACTTCTACCAATACGACGTGATCGTGGTCGGCGGCGGCCATGCCGGCACCGAGGCCGCGCTGGCGTCGGCGCGCGCGGGTGCCCGCACCCTGCTGCTCACGCACTCGGTGGAGACGGTCGGTGCGATGAGCTGCAACCCGGCCATCGGCGGCATCGGCAAGGGCCATCTGGTCAAGGAGATCGACGCCCTCGGTGGCGTCATGGCGCGCGCCGCCGACGCCGCCGGCATCCAGTGGCGTCGCCTCAACGCGAGCAAGGGCCCGGCCGTGCGCGCCACGCGCTGCCAGGCCGACCGCTCGCTCTACCGCGCCTTCATCCGCCGCGCGGTGGAGAACCAGCCGAACCTGACCCTGTTCCAGGCCGCGGTCGACGACATCGTCTTCGAAGGTGGCCGTGCGACCGCCGTGGTGACCCAGACCGGCCTGCGCTTCGACGCGGGCGCGGTGGTGCTGACCGCCGGCACCTTCCTCGCCGGCAAGGTCCACGTCGGCCAGACCACCTACGCTGCCGGTCGCGCCGGCGATCCGCCCGCGGTCGCGCTGGCGCACAAACTGCGCGAAGGCCCGTTCGTGGTCGATCGCCTCAAGACCGGCACGCCGCCGCGCATCGACGGCCGCACCCTCGACTACTCGGTGATGGAGGAGCAACCCGGCGACGATCCGCGCCCGATCATGTCCTTCATGGGCTCGCATGCCGACCAGCCGCGCCAGGTGTCGTGCTGGATCACCCACACCAGCGAGCGCACCCACGAGATCATCCGCGGCGCGCTCGACCGCTCTCCGCTGTACACCGGCCAGATCGAGGGCATCGGTCCGCGTTACTGCCCGTCGATCGAGGACAAGGTGGTGCGCTTCGCCGAGAAGGCCAGCCACCAGATCTTCGTCGAGCCTGAAGGCCTCGACGTCGCCGAGATCTACCCCAACGGCATCTCCACCTCGCTGCCGTTCGACGTGCAGCTGGAACTGGTGCGTTCGATCCGCGGTTTCGAGCACGCGCACATCACGCGTCCGGGCTATGCGATCGAATACGATTTCTTCGATCCGCGCGGACTGAAGAGAACGCTGGAGACGAAGGGCGTCGACGGCCTGTTCTTCGCCGGCCAGATCAACGGCACCACCGGTTACGAGGAGGCCGCCGCGCAGGGTCTGCTCGCCGGCGTCAACGCCGCGCGTTTCGTGCGGGGCGTGGACGGCTGGAGCCCGCGCCGCGACGAGGCCTACCTCGGCGTGCTCGTGGACGACTTGATCACCCACGGCACGCGCGAGCCCTATCGCATGTTCACCTCGCGCGCCGAATACCGCCTGCAGCTGCGTGAAGACAACGCGGACCTGCGGCTCACGCCGACCGGTCGCGAACTCGGCCTCGTCGACGATGCGCGTTTCGCGCGCTTCGAGGCCAAGCGCGAGGCGATCGCGCGCGAGTCGTCACGCCTGGGCGGCCTGTGGACCGCGCCGGGGAACGCGCTCGGCCGCGAGGCGATGGACACGCTGGGTATCGAGATCAGCCGCGAGACCAGCGCGCTCGACCTGCTCAAGCGTCCCGAACTCGACTACGCCGCGCTGATGACCGTGCCATCGCTGGGACCGGCCGTGAGCGATGCGGAAGTCGCCGAACAGGTCGAGATCGGCGTGAAGTACGCCGGCTACCTCGATCGCCAGCGCGAGGAGATCGCGCGCCAGCAGCGGCACGAACACACGGCGATTCCCGACGCGTTCGACTACGCCTCCGTGCGCGGATTGTCGGCCGAGGTGCAGCAGAAGCTCGAGCGCGTGCGCCCGCAGACCGTCGGCCAGGCGCAGCGCATTCCGGGCATGACCCCCGCCGCGATCTCGCTGCTGCTCGTGCACCTCACCCGCGCGCGGCGCGAGCGCGTGGCCTGATACGGCTCACGGGCTGCGTCGCGCCTGGCACGCCTTCAGCGCGTCTTCACCGGCCCGGTTCGCCTCGGTCCGACCATGCGGCCGTTGTAGTACGAGCGGTCCGGTTGTCCGAAAACGCCGTGCGGCAGCTGTTCCACCGTTCCGCCGCGCGCCTCGAACTCCGCGATCTGCCGGCTGAGCGTGTCGTGCAGCGGTTGCTGGTGGCGGAGCGTGTTGTCCGCGCTGGCCGGGAGATCGATGCGTGTGCGCATGGCCTGATCGTGTCGGGGGAGAGGTCCGATCATCCGCGCGCATCGCGTCGACCGTGTTGATCCGGCTCAATCCCGCCATCGCCGGAGCCGCGAGGGTTTCGCGCTAAGCTGCGCGCATGACGCCGAGCCGACTGCTTCTGCCCGCTGTCCTGCTGCTGTGCGCGGCCTGCGATCGCGCACCGCCCGTGGCCGTCGAGACGCCCGCCGCACAGGAGCGGCCCACCCGCATCGTCGCGGCCGACTGGCCCTTGCCGGCATCGCACGACGCCGCGCAGCCCGACCTCGTGCGTGCACCCGACGGCAGCCTGCTGCTGTCGTGGATCGAACCGCAGGGCGAGGGGCATTCGCTGAAGTTCGCGCGTTTCGCGAACAGCGCGTGGAGTGATGTGCGCGAGATCGCGCGCGGCGACGACTGGTTCGTCAACTGGGCCGACACGCCGCACATCGCGCAGACCGCCGATGGCGCGTTGTGGGCGCACTGGCTGCGCAAGTCCGCGAGTGCGAAATACGCATACGACGTGGTGCTGGCACGCTCCGGCGACGGCGGCGCGACCTGGTCGAAGCCGCTTCCCGTGAACGACGACGGCACGCCGACCGAACACGGGTTCGTCTCGCTCTGGCCTGCGGCCGACGATCGCATCGGCGTGGCCTGGCTGGACGGGCGCAACAGCGGCGGCGGGCACGGAGGCCACGAGGGACATGGCGGCGCGATGACGATGCGCACCGCGCTGTTCGACGCCGGGCTGCAACGCAGCGAAGAACGCGAACTCGACGCGATGACCTGCGATTGCTGCCAGACCGACATCGCCAACACCGCGAACGGTGCATTGCTGGTCTACCGCGACCGCACGCCGGAAGAAATCCGCGACATCAGTGCCGTCCGCCTGCAGCCCGGCGCGCAGTCCAAACAGGTCCATGCCGACGGCTGGAAGATGCCGGCCTGCCCGGTGAACGGCCCGGCGATCGCATCGACCGGTCGCGATGTCCTCGTCGGCTGGTACACCGCCGTCGGCGACATGCCGGCGGTGAAGCTGGCGCGCAGCGATGACGCGGGCGACGCGTTCGCTGCACCGCTCACGCTCGACAGCGGCCCGCAGGTGCAGGGTCGCATCGATGTCGCGCTCGACCATGCCGGCGCGTGGGCCGTGTGGACGCGCGAGGATGCGAACGGCCAGTCGCTGCAGTTCGCGCGTTTCGCGCCGGACCTGTCGCGCGAACTGCAACGCGGCGAAGTGGCGAAACTTCACGGCCGTGGACGCGGAACCGGATTCGCCAAACTGGTCGTCGACGGCGATGCGTACGTGGTCTGGACCGATGTCCTGGACAAGCGACCGCAGTTGCGCGGCGCGCGCTACGCGGTGTCGCGATGAACGCGCGGCACGGCGGTTGCCATTGCGGTCGGCTCGCCTACGAGGCGCGCTTCGCGAAGCCGCTGACGGACTACACGCCGCGCGCCTGCGACTGTGGCTTCTGCCGCAAGCATGGTGCGGCGTGGCTGTCGGATGCCGGCGGTTCGCTGGTCCTGCGCCTGCGTGGCGATGCGCTGTTTTATCGACAGGGCTCGGGACAGGCGGAGTTCCTCGCCTGCCCGCATTGCGCCGTGCTGGTGATGGTGACGGCCGAAGTGGCCGGCATGACGTACGCGGCCATCAACGCGCGCACGCTCGATGATGCGGATCGCCTCGCCGGTGAACAACCGGCCTCGCCGCAGAAACTCGCGGCCACGGAAAAGATGGAACGCTGGTCGCAGCTGTGGTTCGCCGACATGAAGATCGTCCACGTCGACGACTGACGTTCACGCATCCAGCGCGAACAACTGCAGGTCTTCCTCGCCCAGGTTCACGATGGCCTGGAAGTGCAGGCCGATGCGGGCGAGCACTTTCACCGACGCCTCGTTGCCCGGCGAAACGATCGCGAGCAGGCGCGGCAACCCGAGCGTGCGAATCGCGTGGTCGCGCACCGCCGTACACGCTTCCACCGCATAGCCCTTCGACCAGTAACGCGGCAGGAACGCGTAGCCGATGTCCGGTGCGGGCAGCGTGTCGCGCCGCACCAGCCCGCTCATGCCGAGTGCTTCGCCGGTTTCCTTGAGTTCGACCAGCCACAGGCCGTAGCCGTGGCGCGCGTAACTCGCACGCGGGCCGTTACGGACGTAATGCACGGCACTGGCGAGGTCGCTGACACCGCGGTCGCCGATGTTTTCCAGGAACGACGGGTCGGTCAGCAGCTCCAGGATGAAGGGAGCGTCGTTCTCGACGATCTCGCGCAGCCGCAGGCGTTCGGTTTCGATGATCTGCATGTGCTACCAGTGTCCTTTGCGCCGGTTCCAGCGATACAGCTGGCGGGCGAATGCGTTGTAGAGCCAATGCGATAGCGGCCGCAGCAACGGTGCGCGCGTGATGCGCGCCAGCCAGCGCTGCTTCGGCGTGCGCTGCCACAATTCGGTGAAGGCGTCCGCGCCGATATGCAGCTGACCTTGTTCGTCCTTGACGTAAAGCCGCTCGCGCACGTCCTCCAGCGATGCGCCGACCTGCGCGACGGACTCGGGCTGCGCATGCACGTCGATCCACTCGACATCGAGCCCGCACGCCTGCATGTCCGCGCGCTGCGCATCGACGCCGGCTTTGCAGACCGGGCAGGCGCTGTTGTAGAAGACCTGCGGTTTGTGGGGCGACTCGCTCATCGCATCGTGTTGGCGCGGCTGTGCGGACCAAGACAATCGCGCAACCGCGTCTTGAGGTCCAGTGCCGCCCCGTCGATGCCGAGATCGGCGAAATACGGGCCGCCGCCGCGGATCCGCGTGACGATCCTTCCTGCCGGAGGTGAGAACTCGGTGCGGCTGCGCAGGCCGACGATGTTGTCGCGTGCGTAATCGCCCGTCTCGATCACGCCACGCGCGCTGTCGATGCGGGTCACGTTCGTGTTCATCCAGCCACGCCGTCCCGGGCGAGCGGCCACGCTGTCCGATACGCAGTCGAACACCTGCGCGGTGGTCACCGTTCCAGGAACGTCCAGCGCGAACGAGGCGCGCGGTTCGAACAGCGCGGACAGCGTCGCGTCCACGACCGAACAGCCCGGCAGGATCGCCAGCGCCGCCGACAGCACCATCGCGCGCATCCCGCGTCCCTGCAGGAGAGGACCGCAGGTCGGCACGCGCCTACTTCTCCTTGCGCCAGTTGATCGACGCGCGGTTCTCGATCGTGCTCGACTCGATCTGCACGTCGAAGCCCTTGCGCAGCAGGTACTTGAGCATCAGCACCTGGCCGGTGCCGAGCAGCGATACGCCGTAGCCGACGTACAGTCGCGGCGAGATGTGCTTGCCGATGCCGAGCACGCTGCCGCCGAGTGCGCGGCTGTCGCTGACGCCGGCATCGTCCAGGCCGAGCTTGGCGCCGAGCTGCGAGGCGATCAGGCTGCCGCCGGCCGACAGCGCCGCGCTGGCGGCGTTGACCTGCTTGCTCTCGTCGCTGTTCGCGCTTGCCAGCGGGCGACCGAGGGTGAGATAGGCCAGCGCTTCGGACTGCGAACTGGCCGGATCGGACCAGACCTCCGCGGTCGGCGCACTGGCGCGGCCGCGGATGTCGACGCCGGCGGTGACATCGCCGACCACGCGCTCGGCGCGCACGTTGAGGATCGGGTCGGACACCGGGCCGCCCGACCACGACAGCTCGCCGCGCGTAATGCTGAGTTCCTGTCCGTAGGCCTTGTACTGGCCGTGCACCTGCAACTGGCCGCTCGCGGTCATCTCGCGGCCCGGATGCGAGCGCACGCGCATCTTGCCGCCAAGACCGCCTTCCAGGCCGAAGCCGTTGAGCTTCACGTCGTCGCCGAGCGCCAGCGTCAGGTCGAGATCGAGCGGCGACGCGCCGGTTTCCTCCGGATCTTCCGGATCGAGCACGACCACGTCCGGCGATGCGGACACGCCCTGGTCCAGGCGCTCCAGATCGATGCGCGCTGACGGCACGGTCACGGTGCCGGTCACGGTGATCGGCTGGCCCGCGGCGTAGCGCACCTGCACGTCGGGACTGGCGATCGCGTGCAGGTCGCGCGTGTCGGAGACCAGCACGTTCTGGCCGGTCACGGTCAGCAGCAGCGGCGCGCTGGTGTTCTGCCAGTTGAGCGAGCCGTCGACGTTGAGCGTGCCTTCGCCGGAACGGATCGAACCGTCGATGCGCGCGGTGCCGTCGGGCAGCGCGTCCACGCGCACGTCGCCGTTCTCCAGCACGATCGCCAGCGACGGGATCTCGGTGCTGAACTGCGACAGCCGTGCCTGTCCGCCGAGCTGCGGCCGCGCACGCGTGCCCGCAAGCGTGATGCGCGCGTCGAGGCGGCCCTTCGGTTCCATGATGTCGGGCGAGAACAGTTCCAGCCATACCAGCTCGTCGGTGTTGATCGCGACCTCGCCTGCGATCGGCGCGAAGTCGTCCCAGCCGGTGGCGATGCGCGCATCGATGCGGCCGCCGCTGTTGAACGCGGTGGTGAGCTCGCCGTTGATGCGGCGCGGGTCGAAGGTCGCGTTGAGCGCAAGGTTGTCGTAACTCAATACTTCGCGACGCGAACGCGCGCTGTTCTTGAGACCGCCGCCGGCCGAGCGCACATTCACCTGTCCACGCCACGCGTTGCCGACCGGGCGCAGCTGCCCATCCAGCGAGATCTCGCCGCGCAGGATCCACGGACGGCCTTCTTCGCGCTCGGGCAAGTACGGCACCAGCAGGCTCAACGGCAGCGCTTCGCCGCGCACGGCGAGCCCGCGACGCGGCCAGTCCGCGTTCGCGCACAGCGAGCCGCCGCCGCTCGAGACGAAGCAGCTGTTGCTGAGCGAACCGTTGCGACCGTCCCAGCTGAAGCGCGCCGCCTGTTGCAGTCGCCATGACGCGCCGCGCACCGGTGCGAGCTGGAACGCCGACAGCGCGCCCTGCCACGTGTTGCCGCGCTTGTTCGCGTTGCCCGCCAGCGTCAGCACGCCGATGTCGCCGCGTGCCTCGCCCTGGAGCTGCAGCGATTCGACCGCGCCGCGCGCATCGACGCTCAGCGACGAGAACGGCAGTCCGGCTTCGAGTCCGCTCGCGCGGATCGCGATCGCACCGTCGCCGCGCTGCCACGGCAGGCGACCCTTCGCGCTCAACGAATCGGCGCGGTAGTCGCCGTACTTCAGGCCGCTGCCGGTGAGGTCGGCGACGACGTCAGGCGCGGTACGCGGACCCTTCAACTGCAGCGATCCGCGCAGCGTGCCGGCGCCGCCGGGCAGCAGGTCGCTGAGTACCAGCGGCGAGAACTTCGCGTCGATGTCGAGCGCGCTGGCGACCTTGCCCTTCGCGTCGATGCGGCTGGTGCCGAGCGTGAGCGCGACGTCGCCGTCGTAGGCGGTTTCGCCGCCCGCGTTGCCGGCGCCGTGCATCGCGAAACGCGCGCGTCCGCCGAGCGGACGGTTGCGCAGACGGCCGCCGAGACTGGTCGCATCCGCGGCGATTTCCAGTCCGCCGTCGTCGCGCGTGCTGCCCTTCGTGGCGAGCTTGCCGTTGACCGAACCCTTCCAGTCCGCGGCGAAGTAGCCCGGATCGAAACCGGCCAGCGTGGCGTTGATGTCCCAGCCCAGCGACGGCGCCCACGCGACCGTGCCGCTGCCATCGAGCGTGCCGCTGGGCATGCGCGCCTGCAGCGTCTTGAGCACCATGCGCTCGTCGTTGCCGCGACCGTCGAACCGCACCGTCGCTTCCTCGCCGTCGCGACGCAGCGTGGCATTGCCGATCGCGGCCCATGATTTCATCGTGCCTGCGAAGCCCAGGTCGGCGTCGGCCTGGATCGCCACCGGCACGGTCTGCTCGCCCGGTGCGGCCTGCGTCGTGACCTTCTGCAGCTTGGCCGCACTCACGCTCGCCGGTGGATTCGTCGTAGGTGCGGGGACAGTGGTCTGTCCGCCGAAGGTCAGGTCGCGCGCGTTCGCGGCGAAACGGAAGCGCGCATTCTCCGGATCCTTGAAATCCGCCGTGCCGCGCAGCGTCGCGGTGCCGTCGAAGATGCGCAGCGACAGCGGCTGCACGTCGAGCACCTGGTTCTCCACGCGCACCTTCGATGGCAGCACCGTCGCGACCAGATCGCCCTGGCGCAGTTCGCCGCGCAGGTCGGCCGATCCGCCCACGCCGTCGGCGCTGAAACTGAAGATCAGCGGCTGGTCGTCGTCGCTGGCTTCGGCGCCCGTGACCAGGCCGATGTCGAGTCCTTCGGAATCCGCATCCAGCCGCCAGCGCGGCTGGTCGCGACCGCGCAGCACGCTGCTCGCGTGCAGCGGCGACGGCGTGTGGCCGGCGATGGCGACGCTCATGCGCGACAGATCGCCGCGTGCGACCAGGCCGACGCGCGCGGGCGTGCGTCCTTCCGCCGCGGGCAGCACCGCGCTCGCGGTGACATCGGTGCGGTAATCGTCGCGCGGCACGTAGTCGCCGTGCAGGTTGAAGCGTCCGCGATCGCTGTCCACGAACACGTGCTCGACATGCAGCTGTCCTTGCCGCGCATCGAGTCCGCCGCGCAGCGTGCGGATGTCGATCAGCTTCTCGCGCTCCTGCGTGAGCACGAAGCCGTCGACGCGCACGTCGTCGGCCTGCAGTTCCAGGGGCGGCGCGATCTCGGGCAGCACGTCGGGCCACTGCGGCAGCTCGAACGGCTCGTCGCTCTTGGGCAGTTCCAGCGTCGCGTTGGCGATCTGCAGTGCATCCAGGCGCAGTCGGCGGCGGATCAGCGGGCGGATCGCCGGATCGATGTGCACGCGGTCGGCGGTGAACACGATGCGGTCGTAGGTGAAGCGAACGCCGTTGAGCGTGAGCGGTCCCGACAGCGGACCCTCGAGTGAACGCCACGACAGCGTCGCGTTTTCCGGCAGGCGAGCGACGATCTGCGCCATCAGCAGGTCGCGGCCGCCGATGCTGGTGAGCAGCCAGTACAGGAACACGCCCGCGATCAGCGCCAGCGCGACCGACACGATCGCCGCGCGCACGGCCAGCCAGCGCAGCCGCGCGAAGCGGCGCTTGCGCAGGTCCGCGATCCGCTGTTCGTGCGGGTCCTGCGGGATTTCGTTGGCGGGAGTGGGCTCGCTCATGGACGCCTCACCAGGACGCACCGATGTTCAGGTAGATCTCGTAATCCGAATCCGGATCGTTCAGGCCGCGCGCGATGTCCAGGCGCACGGGGCCCACCGGCGAGCGCCAGCGTACGCCGACGCCAACGCCGGTGTGCAGGTCGAAATTCTGGTCGCGGTCGGTGGGATCGGACACTTCGCCGCCGAACTTGTTGAATGCGTCGCCGGTGTCGACGAAGGCCGCCGCACCCCACGGGCCGTTGTTGAAGTAATGCTCGAACTCGGCCGACGCGGTAACGACGTACTTGCCGCCAATCGCGTACTTCTTGCCGTCCATGCCGATGGTATTCGGGCCGACTTCGCGGAATCCGTAGCCGCGGATGCTGTTGTCGCCGCCGGCGAAGAACCGCAGGCTCGGTGGCATGTTGACCAGCGCATTGGTGAACGTGCCGCCGGCTTCGGCGCGCAGGATCAGACGATTGGCCGCGCCGATGCCCTGGTACCAGCGCGCCTGGCCCCAGGCCTGCGCGAAGTCGGCATCGGAACCGACGCTTTCCAGGCCGCCGCGCACTTCCACGGTGACGCCGATGCCGTGCCTGGGGAAGATGCGGTCGTCGGTGTCGATGTACTCGGCGCGCAGCGACGGATACAGGAACGTCGCGTAGTTGTACCCGGTGGTGACGAGCTCGTCGCTCTCTTCGGCGTCGTTGGCTTCGTCGGTGCCGGGATCCGGACCGTCCGCGCCGCCTTCGAACGCCGCGTACGCCCAGCGTTCGCGCAATGCATGCAGCGCGGCGATGACGGTGAGGCGACGGCTGACCTGGCCGCTGCGGCTGGCGACGATCTCGACCTTGCGCGTGTCCATGTAGTCGGTCTGTTCGTCGTAGTACTGCGCGCTGAAGGTGTACCAGCCGTCGAGCCACGCGAACGCGGGGATGCGGTACTGCGCAGTCGCGGTCTTGCGCTTGGTCGCCCAGTCGATCTGGCCCAGCGCCTTGTGGCCGCGGTCGTTGACGTAGCGGCGCTCCATGCCCAGGCGCACGCCGGGACCACTATCGGTGCCGTAGCTGGCACCGGCGGTGTAGACCGTGCGCTTGGCCGGCGTCAGCGTGACGGTGACCGGCACTTCGTTGTCGACGGCTTCTTCGGGTTTTGGCTCGATCTCGATGCTGGAGAAGTAGTCCAGCCGCGCCAGCGATTCGCGGAAGCGGTCGAGCTTGCCCTGGTGGTAGTAGCTGCCCTGTTCCCAATAGATCAGCTTGTCGAGCAGGCTCTTGCGGATGATCTCGTCCGGCACCTGCTCGATGGTGATCGGGCCCATGTCGTAGCGGCCACCGCTGCTCCACACCAGGTCGATGTCGGCGGCGCGCTCGGCGCGCGTGACTTCGACGCGACGCGAGCTGAAGTCCGCGTCGAAGTAACCGCGCTCGGCGAGGCGGCGCGTGATCTTGGTCTTGCTGGCCTCGTACAGCGCGTGGTCGAACACGTCGTCGACCTGCGGACGGAACGCGGCGAGGTCCTGCTGCAGGTAACGGTCCTCGCTGCCCTCGCCGATGATCGCGATGTCGGCACGGCGCACGCGCACGGGTTCATCGAGGGTCACGTCGATGGTGACCGTCACGCCAGTGTCGCCGCTGCCGCTGCGTTCGATCTTGATCGTCGGCGAGTAGTAGCCGAACGGCTCCAGCGCTTCGCGCGTCTCGTCCTCGGCCTCGCGGATCAGGTAGGACAGGCGGCGGCCGGGCACGTCCTTGCCGACGGAATCGACCAGCGACAGCGCGCCGCGCACGTTGAGGGTCTTGGTTTCGTCCAGCCCGCGGATGTCCACCTGAACGACCTTCGCCGCCTGCGCGGTGCCGGCTGCGGCGAGCGACAACGCAGCGATGGCCAGGACGCGGGGGAAGGTCGGCATGCGTGGCAGGATAACCGGGGCGTGCGGCGAGGCTGGTTAACGGTCGGTGTAGGCCGTCGCGCGCAGGTCGCGCGCAACGGCCCCGCGATGGCGCCTGCGGGCCCGCACGAGGCAGGCCCGCGATGCGGGATCAGATCGACAGATGCTCGATCGCCGCGACGCTGCCGAGTCGGTCCGACAGTCGCTTGAGCAGGGCGAGGCGGTTGTTGCGCACGGTCGCGTCGTCGACGTTGACCATCACGCCGTCGAAGAACGCATCGACCTGCGGACGCAGGCGCGCGAGGCGTCCGAGCGCGGCCACGTAGTCGCGCTTCGCCAGCATCGGATCGGTGTCGGCGATCGCGCCGTCGACCGCGTCGGCCAGCTCGCGCTCCGCGTTCTCCGCGAACAGCGCGGCGTCGACCTTCGACGTCACCTCGCCTTCGACCTTCTTGAGGATGTTGCGGATGCGCTTGTTGGCCGCGGCCAGCGCCTCGGCCTCGGGCAGCTTCGCGAACTCGCCGATCGCGTTGAGGCGATGGTCGAAGTCGGGCAGCGAATCGTGCGGCACGTTCTCGACCGCATCGAACTGCACCGACGCCACGCCGCGATCGGCGTAGTAGCCGCGCAGGCGGTCGTAGACGAAGCGGGTGACGTCGTAGCTGCCGATGTCGGCCGCCGTGGTCGGCTGTAATGCGACGGCGCGTTCGATCAGGTCGTGCAGCAGCACGTCGTGCCCGCCTTCCAGCAGCGTGCGCGCCAGACCCAGCGCATTGCGGCGCAGCGCGAACGGATCCTTGTTGCCGGTCGGCTTCAGGCCCGCGGCGAAACCGCCGGCCAGCGTGTCCAGGCGCTCGGCGATGGCGAGCACCTGGCCGAGCTTCGACGGCGCGATCGCGTCGCCCGCGAAACGCGGCATGTAGGCCTCGTCGATGGCGTGCGCGACATCCAGCGGCTGGTTCTCGACCGCTGCGTAGTAACGGCCGGCGATGCCCTGCAATTCCGGGAATTCGCCGACGAGGCGCGACTGCAGGTCGGCCTTGGACAGCTCCGCGGCGCGGCGCGCCAGCGCGGGATCCACGCCAACCTGCGCCGCCACCGCTTCGGCCAGCGCGGCCACGCGCGCGACCTTGTCGGCGATGGTGCCGAGCTTGTCCTGGTACTTCACCGAAGCCAGACCTTCGTTCATCGAGGACAGGCCCTGCTTCATGTCTTCCACGAAGAAGAACTTGGCGTCGGCGAAACGCGGGCGGATCACGCGCTCGTAGCCCTTGCGGACCTCGACCTCGTCCTTCGATTCGATGTTGGCGATGCCGACGAAGTGCTCGCTGAGCTTGCCTTCCGCATCGAGCACCGGGAAGAACTTCTGGTTCGCTTCCATCGTCGCGATCAGCGCTTCCTGCGGCACGGCGAGGAACTCGCGCTCGAAGCTGCAGGCGACGGCCTTCGGCCACTCGGTGAGGCCGTTGACCTCCTCGAGGATGCCCGTGTCGATGCGCGCGCTGCCGCCGGCGGCCTTCGCGGCGTGGTCGACTTCCTGCACGATGCGCTCGCGACGCTCGTCCGGATCGACCAGCACGCATGCGGCGCGCAGCGATTCGACGTAGTCGTCGGGCGTGCTGAACCACACCGGCTTGTCGTGCATGAAGCGGTGGCCGCGGCTCATGCGGTCGCTGCGCACGCCGAGCAGGTCCGCCTCGACCACGTCCTTGCCGTGCAGCACCACCAGCCAGTGCACCGGACGCGCGAAACCGTAATCGTGGTCGCCCCAGCGCATCGGCTTGGGGATCGGCATCGCGGCGATGGCCTCGCGCAGGATCTCCGGCAGCAGTTCGCGCGTTTGCGCGCCCGGCTTGACCGCGCGATGGACGAAGCGCTCGCCCTTGTTGTCGGTGGTCTTCTCCAGCTGCGTCCAGTCGATGCCGGCCTTCGCGGCGAAGCCCTGCAGGGCCTTGGTCGGCTGGCCGTCGGCGTCGAGCGCGATGTTGAGGTACGGACCTAGCACTTCCGATTTCTGTTCGGGCTGTTCGGTTTCCACGCCCGGCAGCTTCACCGCGAGGCGGCGCGGCGTGTACAGAGGCTTGGCCTCACCGCGCGCGAACGCGATGCCGCGCTTCGACAGACCGTCGAGCACGCCGTCGAAGAATGCCTGCGCCAGTCCGGGCAGCGCCTTGACCGGCAGCTCTTCGGTGCCCAGTTCGATCAGGAGCGGACGCATGGCCATCACGCCACCTCCTGGCCGGCGGCCTTCTTCAGGCCAGGGAAGCCGAGTTTCTCGCGCTGGGCGAAATACGCTTCGGCCACGCCCTGGGCGATGCGGCGCACGCGCAAGATGTAGCGCTGGCGTTCGGTCACGCTGATCGCGCGACGCGCGTCGAGCAGGTTGAAGCTGTGGCTCGCCTTGCAGACCTGGTCGTAGGCCGGCAGCGGCAGGCCCAGTTCGATGAGCTTCTGGGCCTCGCGTTCGCAGGCATCGAAACGGTGGAACAGTTCGGCCACGTCGGCGTGCTCGAAGTTGTAGGCCGACTGCTCGACCTCGTTCTGGTGGTAGACGTCGCCGTAGGTGATCGGCGAGCCGTCGGGACCGTGCGTCCAGACCAGGTCGTACACGTTGTCGACGTTCTGCAGGTACATGCACAGGCGTTCGAGACCGTAGGTGATCTCGCCCAGCACCGGGCGGCACTCCAGGCCACCGGCCTGCTGGAAGTAGGTGAACTGGGTGACCTCCATGCCGTTGAGCCAGACCTCCCAGCCCAGGCCCCATGCGCCGAGCGTCGGCGATTCCCAGTTGTCCTCGACCAGGCGCAGGTCGTGCACCAGCGGGTCCACGCCGAGCGCCTTGAGCGAGTCGAAGTACAGCTCCACGATGTTGTCGGGGCTGGGCTTCATCGCCACCTGGTACTGGTAGTAGCGCTGCAGGCGGTTGGGGTTCTCGCCGTAGCGGCCGTCGGTGGGACGGCGGCAGGGCTGCACGTAGGCGGCGTTCCACGGCTCCGGTCCGAGCGAACGCAGGAAGGTGGCCGGATGGAAGGTGCCCGCACCGACCTCCAGGTCGAGCGGCTGGATCAGCACGCAGCCCTGATCCGCCCAGAAGGCGTTCAGGCGCTGGATCAGTTCCTGGAAGGTAGGTGCGGCCATCGTCTCAGTGGGGGTGCTGCAAAGCGCGCTAGTATAGCCACGGGCCTTGATGCCGCTGGGTTTTCCGCGCCGCGGATGCCGCCGCGCAAAGCCCGCCCGACCCCTCCGCAGCGCGGGGGAGCAGATCCACCGCCGTCATCCGTCATTGCCGTGAACCCTCGTCATCCCCGGCCTTTCCTCATCCTCGAGACCGGCCAGCCTGTCGCATCGATGCGCCGCCACCGCGGCTTCCCGCACTGGATCCGCGTGGCCGCCGGGCTCGACGCCGACGAGGCCGTGGTCGTGAACGTGGAAGGCGGCGATGCGTTGCCGGATCGCGCGGGTTTCGCCGGCACGATCATCACCGGCTCGGCCGCGATGGTCACCGAGCGTCGCGACTGGAGCGAACGCAGCGCCGGCTGGCTGCGCGACGCCGCGCAGGCGGGCATGCCGCTGTTCGGCATCTGCTACGGCCACCAGCTGCTCGCGCACGCGCTGGGCGGCGAGGTCGGCGACAACCCCACCGGTCGCGAGATGGGCACCATCGACCTGGAGCTGCACGACCACGCGCACGCGGATCCGCTGTTCCGCGGCCTGCCGGCGCAGTTCGCGGCGCAGGCGACCCACCTGCAGACGGTGCTGCGCGCGCCGGACGGCGCGACCGTGCTGGCGCGCTCCTCGCAGGACGGCTGCCATGCCTTCCGCTGGGGCGAGCGCGCCTGGGGCGTGCAGTTCCATCCCGAATTCAGCGCCACGCACATGCGTGGCTACGTGCAAGCGCGCAGCGAAGCGCTGCACAACGAGGGCCGTTGCGCCAAGTCGCTGGCGCGTTCGGTCAGCGCGACGCCGCATGCGCGTCGTGTACTGCGCCGGTTCGTGCGCCATGCGCGCGGCCTGCACGGACATTGAGCCGCCGCGTGCGGACGACCATGAGATCCAGTTGGGGAATGTGATGACGCAGATTCGCAAAGTGCCGTTCAGTGCCGGCGCGGAATGGGTGCTGGGCGGCTTCGCCCTGTTGCGCAAGGCGCCGCTCGCGCTGGGCCTGCTCGGCGTGATCTGGGGCGGCCTGTCCGCGCTTGCCACGGCAACGGGGCAATTGTGGCTGAGCTTCCTGGTCGCGCTGTTCGGGCCGATCCTCTTCGGCGGCGTGATCCATGCCGCGCGCGAAGTCGATTCGGGCCGCAGCGCGCAACCGGCGCACCTGTTGCAGGGCCTGCAGGGCGGTCGCATGCCGCGCCTGCTGGCGATGCTGTTGCCGCAGTTCGCGGCGCTGCTGGTGCTGGCGGTGCTGCTGGTCGCGATGATCGGCGGCGAGCAGCTCCAGCACATGGTGAAGGTGATGGAGCAGCTGCAGACCAATCCCGATCCGGAACTGGCCAAGACGCTGCCGACCGGCCGCATCTTCGGCTGGATGGTTGCGGCGCTGGTGGTCGGCGTGGTCGCCGGCTTCTTCACCTTCATCGCCATTCCCGACGTGATGTTCACCGAGCGTCGCGCCTTCGCGGCGATGGGGATCAGCTTCCGCGCCTGCGTGCGCAACCTCGTTGCATTGATCGTGATGATCGTGCTGCTGTTCATCGCGTTGTTCGCGGTGAGCATCGTCATCAATATCGCCGTGGTGGTGCTGGCGTTCGCGATCGGCCAGAACGCGGCTTTCTTCTTCGGCCAGCTGCTGATGATGGCGGTGCTGCTGCCGGTGATGGGCGGCACGATCTACTACGCCTGGCGCGACATGCTCGGCGAGGCACCGTCGCCGTTGCCGGCCAATCCGGCCGCAGGCGGCATCGAGGTCTGATCAGGCCTTGCTGCGTTCGACAGGCCGCACCCAGCGTGCGGCCACGATGCCCAGCTCGTAGAGCAGGCACATCGGGATCGCCAGCATCAGCTGCGAAACCACGTCCGGCGGCGTGATCACCGCCGCGATCACGAACACGCCGACGATGGCGTAGCCGCGCGCGTCCTTGAGCTGCTGCGGCGTGACCCAGCCCAGCGCGACCAGGATCACCAGCGCCACCGGCAGCTCGAAGCTGGCGCCGAAGGCGAGGAAGATCACCAGCACGAAGTCCAGGTACTTGCCGATGTCGGGCGTCATCGCCACGACGTCGGGCGTGAACTTGGCGAGGAAGCCGAACACCGTCGGCAACACCAGGAAGAACGCGAACGCGCAGCCGGCGTAGAACAGCGCCACCGCCGACACCAGCAGCGGTAGCGCCAGGCGCTTCTCACGCTTGTACAGGCCCGGTGCGACGAACGCCCACGCCTGGTACAGCAGCCACGGCACGGTGATCAGGAATGCCGCGAAGAAGGCCAGCTTGACTGGTACGAAGAAGCCGCCCGCCGGGTCCACCGCGACCAGCCGGCCGGTGGCGGGAAGCTTGCTCAGCAAGGGCTGGGCGAGGGCGCCGTAGATCTCGGCGGCGAACGGCATCAGCGCCAGGAACACCACCAGCAGGCCGACCACCGCGCGCAGCAGGCGCGCACGCAACTCGATGAGATGGTCGATCAGCCGTGGTTCCGCGGCGCTGTCCGCGTCGGCGTGCGAAGGCTCGGTGTCGCGGCTCATCGGCGCTGCATTCCGTCGTCGGCCGCAACAGGCGTGGGTTCGGTGTCGGGTTCTGCGTGGGAAACGTTGGGCGCTTCGGCGGGCGTTCGAGCGGGCGCTTCGAGCGCAGCCGGTTCGTCCGTCGCGGATTCGGGCGCCGGCTCGTCGACCTGCGTATCGCGCACGCGCGCGTCGAGCGCATCGAGTTCGCGCTGCAGCTCCTGCTGCTCGCGCATCAGGCGATTGCGCGCCTCGTCGATGCCGGCGTTGAGGTCGTCGCGGGCCTCGCGCAGCGAGTCGCCGGTCTCGCGCAGGCTGCGCTTGAGCTCATCCGCCGCCAGCTCGTTCTCCAGCTCGGACTTCACCGAGTACCACTGCGCGCGCGCACGGCGCACCCACAGGCCGGCGAAGCGCGCGGCCTTGGGCAGGCGCTCGGGGCCCAGCACCAGCAGGGCCACGATCGCAATGACGAAGATCTCGGAGAACCCGATGTCGAACATGGCCGGCGTCCGGTAAAGCGCGCCCGCGCCGCGTCAGCGCGGAGTGCGCTCGTCCTGCTTGCTTTCGCTGGACTCGCGCTCGTTGCCGCGCTCGTCGCGCAGCTGGGCCGACGGCTTGTCGTCCTCGTCGCGCATGCCCTTCTTGAAGCCCTTAACCGCTTCGCCCAGATCCTTGCCGACGCTGCCCAGGCGCTTGGTGCCGAAGACCAGCACCACGATCACGAGCACGATCAGCCAGTGCCAAAGACTCAAACCGCCCATAGGAAATGTCCGCGGAAAAATGGATGTTCAGAATACCGCACCGGCATGACACGCGCTGTCATGCCGGTGAGTGTAAGGAGTTAAGAACGCCGATGTTTGACGCAGATCAGGGGAGCGGTTCGGCCTGAACCGGGCTTTCCACGGTCTCGAACGGCGTCGGCTGGGCCTGGGCGGGCTGGGCTGGAGCGGGCGCCGGCGCGCGGGAGGCCGTGGTGGTGCCGCCGGACGGCGTCACCGGGCGCGTCGCGCCGCTGCGCGCGCGGGCGTCGGCGTCGTTGTGCGCGCGTGCGTTGCGGGCGATGGCGCTGGCTTCTTCCAGTCGGTCGCGGAAATCCACCACCACGGTCGACGGCTGGCCGTGCGCGCGACCCTCGAAGATCATGCGCGGCGTGGTGTCGCGGCCGTACACGGCCTCGTTGGCGGCGTCGTCGATCGACAGCACCGCGCCGTCCAGGGCGATGCCGGCGAACAGGCCACGCGCGCGCGACCACGACCAGATCTCGGCCTTGAGCTGGCCGTCGGTGGCGGTGGCGGCATTGCGGCCGACCGGACCGGCGGCCACGCCGGCGTCCGCGCCGAGGGTGACCTTGCCGTTGACGATCGAATCCAGACCGCGGTCGCTGCGGAACACCAGCACGATGTCGGCCGACTGCACGCCCGCCTGGAAGCCTATGCTGCCGCCGGTGAGCTTGACGAAGCTCGGGTTCGACCAGGTGCCGTCCGGATTCTTCACCGACAGCAGGCCGTGGCCGCGACGGCCGCCGAGGACCAGGCCGACCTTGAGCGAATCGGGCACCACGACAATGCCGCGTGCCTCGTCGAGCAGTTTGTCGGGGATCGACGACTCGGGGATCTGCTGGATGTCGGTCAGCACCCGCACGGACTGGCGCGCGCGCTCGTCCTCCTGCGGACCCGCCACGGCGGCGGTGGCGATACCCAGGCTGATCATGAGGACGGTGAGGCGCGGCAGACGTGACATGGCGGACTCCAGGGGAAAGTCGATGTTCGACCGCTGGCAGGGCAGTCGGTTCAGGCTAGTGATTCGGCAATGAATCGTCACCCAACCAGCGCCGGCGTCAAGCGCCAGAAGTGGATGAAGCTCGCATAAGCTGATCAATCCTGTGCTGCGATCGCATCCAACCGCGTCGTGGATAGCAAGAACGACGCCGTACCGATCGCCCCGCACGCGCATGGTCGGGTGCACGGATACCCGCACGGGTGCGCGCGGACGAGCGCAGCTGTCATCCTATGCGGCATGCCCGCTCACGCCAGCCACGACGCCGTCGCCGACGGCGCGTCCACGTCATCCACCGGCCCCGCGCCGGACACCGCCCTCGTCCTGGTGAACCTCGGCACTCCCGATGCGTCGACGGCGCCGGCCGTGCGCCGTTACCTCGCGGAATTCCTCGGCGACCGCCGCGTTGTCGGCCTGCCGCGCTGGCTGTGGCTGCCTTTGCTGCATCTGGCGGTATTGCCTTCGCGTTCGGCGCCGGTGGCGAAGAAGTACGCGAGCATCTGGTTCGACGGTGCCGATGGCGGTTCACCGCTCGCGGCGTACACGCGCCGGCTCGCGCGCGCGGTGCAGGAGGAGATGCCGTCGCTGCGCGTCATCGATGCGATGCGCTACGGCACGCCCGCGCTGTCCGCGCGCCTTCGCGAACTTCGCGACGCGGGCGTGCGCCGCGCGCTGGTGCTGCCGCTGTATCCGCAGTATTCGACGACCACCACCGCGTCGGTGGGCGACGTGCTCGAACGCGAGCGCGCATTGCCGACGCGCATGGTCGATGACTATCACATCGACGCCGGTTGGCTCGACGCAGTGGCCGATTCGATCCGCGCGCATCGCGCCGCGTACGGCGAAAGCGGGCATCTGCTGTTCTCCTTCCACGGTCTGCCGCAGCGCCTCGTGGACGCAGGCGATCCGTATGCGAGCCAGTGCGAAGCCGGCGCCGAGGCGATCGCGCAGCGGCTCGGCCTCGCGCGCGACGAGTGGACGTTGACCTACCAGTCCCGTTTCGGCCGCGACAAGTGGCTCGAACCCAGCACCGAGGCGACGCTGCATGCGCTGGCCGCGCGCGGCGTGCGCAGTGTCGACGTGGTTGCGCCCGGCTTCGCGGTCGATTGCATCGAGACGCTGGAAGAAGTGGCGATGATGCTGTCGGAGAAATTCGCCGAGCACGGCGGCACGCTGCGCTACATTCCCTGCCTCAACGACAGCCGGCCGCATGCGCGCGCGCTGGCGGACATCGCGCGTCGCGCGCTCAAGGACTGGATCTGATGCCTTCGCGCGGCCTGCACGAATTCACCCTCGACACACCCGTCGGCCGCATTGCCGGACTGCGCGCAGGCGATGCCGGTGCGCCGCGCGTGCTGGCGCTGCACGGCTGGCTCGACAATGCGGCGAGCTTCGTGCCGCTGGCGAAGCACCTGCACGGCATCGACCTGGTCGCGCCTGATCTTCCCGGCCACGGTGCGAGCGCACACCTGCCGCCCGGTGCGGACTACTCGTTCGCCGCCGCGGTGAACGCGGTGCTCGACATCGCCGATGCGCTCGGCTGGGACCGTTTCGCGCTGCTCGGCCATTCGATGGGCGCGGGCATTTCCAGCCTGGTCGCCGCGGCGTGTCCCCAACGCGTCGAGCGGCTGATCGCGATCGAGGCGCTCGGTGCATTGGCCGAAGTGCCGGAACACACGGTCAGCCGGATGCGTGACGCGATCGCCGCGACGCGTGCGCTACGCGGCAAGTCGCTGCGCGTGTTCCCCGATGTCGCCGTCGCGGTGCGCGCGCGCATGAGCGCGGGCCTGCAGGTCGGCAGCCGACTGGCCGAACCGGCGGCGCGGTTGCTGGTCGAGCGCGGTGTGGTGCCGGTGGAAGGCGGCTTCACCTGGTCGAGCGATCCGCGCCTGACGCTGCCGACGATGCAGCGCATGACCGAGCCGCAGATCCGCGATCTGGTCGCCGGCATCGAATGCCCGACGCGAGTGATCTTCGCCGAGCCTGCGCAGCCCTACCTTCCCGACCCGCTGCGCCGCGAACGTGCCGGCCTGCTGCCGCGGGGCGAGCTGATCGTGATGGAAGGCGGCCACCACCTGCACATGGAACAACCGGAAACGCTGGCCGCTACGATCGGCGATTTCTTCACGCGCTGAGCGTCAGGCGGGCTTCCCGCACAACGCGCGCAGCGTCGCCTTCAAGCGCCGGCCTTCGGCGTGGAAGTACTCGCGCTCTTCGCGCCAGTGCGGGTAGCGCGCTTCGACCTCGCGCCAGAACGCGCGCGAGTGGTCGGCGTGGATCAGGTGGCAAAGCTCGTGCACCAGCACGTACTCGAACGCACCGGGACGCGCCAGCACCAGCGACAGGTCGAGCGCCATCGACCCGTCGGGTGCGAGCGAACCCCACTGCGACGACATCATCTTGAACAGCGTGCGTCGCGGTGGCCGCGGCAGCGACGGCAGGTAGCGCGGCAGCCAGCGGCCGACGTCGGAACGCGCCTGCGCTTCGTAGAAGTCGCGCACGGCGCGGCGCATCGCGGCCTCACCGGCACGCGCCGGGTGGGTGAACACCAGATCGCCGCTGCCATCGTCCGCGTGGTCGAGCCGGGTGAAGCGTCCGGCCTGCCAGCGCAGCGCGTGCATCGCGCCGCGCAACGGCAATTCCAGCGTCGCGCCGGGCGCGAGCGCGGGCATGTCGTCGAGGGTGTAGCGCGCCAGCTGCGCAGCCAGCCAGTCGCGGTGTTCGGCGAGGAAGCGATCGGCCGCGGCGACGCTGGCGCGCATCGGCACGGTCAGGCGCGCGCCGCGTTCGTCGACGGAGAGCTTCAGCCGGCGCGCACGGGGATCGCGCACGCGCTGCAGGGCTACACGACGACCGTCAGGTAGTTCGACATCGAGCACCTCGCGTTCGACCGTGCGCGGCGTAGGCGCGAACAGGCGTGCGAGCGGACGGAGCGGCGAGGGCATGGGCCGATCATAACGGCGTCGCGTTGCGCTTGTCGCAGGCGACGCCGCGTGAATGCCGAAGCGCTATCAGGCTTCCGCCTTCGACAGCTTCAGCGCGCCCTCCAGGACCGTGAACAGGCGACGGAACTCGCCCGCCATCAGCACGAAACGCGCGTCCAGTTCGGCGCGCAGGTCGTCGCGATCGGTCGATTCCAGCTCGTCCACCGCACCGTCGAGCAGCTTGAACTTGCGCACGACGAGATCTTCGCCGAGCACGAACGAGACATGGTCGTCGAGGTTCAGCGCCAGGCGCGTTACCTGCTTGCCCGATTCCAGGTGCTTGGTGATCTCGTCGCTCTGCAGCTCCATGCGCTGCACCTTCACCACCGCGCCCTGGTCGATGGGATCGCGCAGCTCGCACTCGTCGCCCAGCGACAGGCCTTCCGGCAGCGGTTCGCCCGCGACCCAGCCGGTCAGCACCGAGCGCGGCGCGACTTCCGCGTTCAGCGGCAGCGCCGGGAAGCTGCCCATCGCACGGCGGATCTCGCTGACCACGTTCTCGCCGGTCTTGCGGCTGGACGTATCGACCGCGACCACGCCGTGGCCGAGGTCGATCAGCGCATCGGTGCGGCTGGGCTTCACGAACGCACGCGGCAGCAGGTCGGTGATGAGCTCGTCCTTCAGGCGCTTGCGCGTGCGTCCGCCGGGACGACGGCCTTCCTTCGCCTCGATGTCCGCAAGCTTCTTGTTGAGCATGTCGTTGACGACCGAGCCCGGCAGGATCTTGTCCTCGCCGCCGACGGCCAGCCACGTGGCATCGCCCTGGCTGTGCGACATCGCATCGGCATCGCGGCCGAACGGCGAGATGAAGCCGCGGCTGGACAGTTCCAGCGGACCGACCGGCTTGAGCTGGCATTCGCCCAAGCCGCTTTCGAGGCTGTCGAACTTGGTGGTGGTGGGGAAGCGGAACAGCGTCAGGTTGCGAAAGAACATTCAGTGGCCGTGATTCGTGATTCGGATGAGAGATGCGGACAGGCAGGATGCGGCGACGGACAGGCTTCTACGTATCCCGAATCTCCACTCCCGAATCCCGCGTCTCATGCGGCTCGCCCGCCAGCCACGCATGCGCGTCCGGCAGCGGCGCGTCGCCGTGGCGGCCCAGCGCGAGGAAATCGAACAGCTTCGGATCGCTCAGCTGCGAAGGGCGGATGTCGCCGAGCGAACGCGCGATGGTCTCGATGCGGCCGGGCGTCTCGCGTTCCCACGCGTCCATCATCTTCTTGACCTGCTTGCGCTGCAGGTTTTCCTGCGAGCCGCACAGGTTGCACGGGATGATCGGGAACGCCCTGGCTTCGGCGTACGCGGTGATGTCGTCCTCGCGCACGTAGGCGAGCGGACGGATCACCACGTGCTTGCCATCGTCGCTGAGCAGCTTGGGCGGCATGCCCGACAGCTTCGCGTGGAAGAACAGGTTGAGGAAGAACGTCGCCACCAGGTCGTCGCGGTGATGTCCGAGCGCGATCTTGTTGAAGCCATTCTCTTCGGCGTACGTGTACAGCGCACCGCGACGCAGGCGCGAGCACAGCGAACACATCGTCTTGCCTTCCGGCACCACGCGCGTGACGACCGAATAGGTGTCCTGCTCGATGATGTGGTACGGCACCCCGATCGACTCGAGGTACTCGGGCAGCACGTGCTCGGGGAAATCCGGCTGCTTCTGGTCCAGGTTCACCGCGACCAGCTCGAACTTCACCGGCGCCTTCTGCTGCAGTTGCAGGAGGATGTCGAGCATCGTGTAGCTGTCCTTGCCACCGGACAGGCACACCATCACCTTGTCGCCGTCCTCGATCATGCCGAAGTCGGCGATCGCGCGACCCACCTGGTGGCGCAGGCGCTTGGCGAGCTTGTTGTTCTCGTGCGCGCGCCGCGTGCCGGAGCGCGCGTGCGGCTGGGGTTCGAGGAGCGGCAGGACGGTACTCATGGACCGACCATTCTACCGGCCGGCCCGCGGTGACGCTGGCCGCGGCGGCGCGTTAAGCTTCGCGCATGATCGAAAGTGACGATCCCGCCGTGCTCGCGCGCCAGCTGGCCGAACTCCGGCTGGAACACCGCGACCTGGACGCGGCGATCGAACGCCTGGCCCTTGCGCCGGACGCGGACGAGCTGACGGTCAAGCGCCTGAAGAAGCGCAAGCTGTGGCTGAAGGACTGCATCGCGCGGCTGGAAAGCGCGCTGATCCCGGACGAGCCGGCGTAGGCAGAACCCGCGCTGCTGTTTCCCTTCTCCCTGCGGGAGAAGGTGCCCGAAGGGCGGATGAGGGGTGGAGGAGCATCAGGTCCTGAGCCGCAGTGCAGTACTGCACCGGCGGCTCGGCATGTTCTCTTCGTTGCCCCTCACCCCAACCCCTCTCCCGCATGGAGAGGGGCTCAAGGGCTCACGCCGCGGTCGGTTCCGCGGGCGCCGGCTTGGCCGACTCCGGGCTGATCTTCTCGATCGTGTGGCGCAGTTCGCGGCCGAGGATGAACTTGGCGTCCTTGGCCCACACGTCCAGGCGCGAGTCGAACGCGAGCTTGCCGTTCTCGTCGGGCCACACCAGCTTCATTTCGCGCAGTTTCTGGATGAAGCCGCGGAACAGCGTCTTGTCGAAGAACTCCGGCGCGGCCGGCGCGTACAGCAGCGACAGGCGCTGCGCGGCGAGCTGGCACAGGCCCTCCAGTTCGGACGCGGTGAGCGTGCCCGGGCCGTTCTTCACCAGCACCGAGATGGCGATGTAATAGCGCTCGAACGCCTGCTGCAGCGAGTGGCCGATCGCGCGCAGGCGGAACACCTCGTCGGTCTGGCCGGCATTGCGCGCGAGGATGCCGCCTTCGTCGTCGCTGATCTTCTCCAGCAGGCCTTCGCGGATGAACACTTCGACCGTGCGGTTGAGGCGATCGGCGAATTCGTCCTCCGTCCACGGCAGGAACAGCTCTTCCTGCAGGAACGGGTACACGCTGCGGCCCAGGCGCTGCACGCCGTTGAGGCTCATGCGGCGGTTGTTCTGGAAGCAGCACGCGATCCACGACGCCGCCGTGAACAGGTGCAGCACGTTGTTGCGGAAGTAGCTCAGCAGCACCGCCTTGTCGCCGCTCACGCCGAGCACGTCGCCCAGCGGATGCGTGATGCGCGCGAGCACGTTGATCTCCTCGCCGTGGGCGACGATCTCCTGCGGCGAATGCGGGGTGACGGTGACGCGATCGGAGTAGGGCAGCTCGGCCAGCAGCGTCTTGCTCAGCGCGATCTGGGTGAGCAGGTCGGATTCGCCCATCGCGTGCTTGGGCGTGGACAGCAGCGCCAGCGCGAGCAGGTTGATCGGATTGACGTCGGCGGCGCGGTTGACGTTGACCTGGATCCGCTGCGCGAGCGCATCGACAGTGTCCGAGAACCAGCCCGGCTTCTCGTCCTCGCCCACCGGCTGGCCGTTCCAGTCCGGTGCGTGCTCGGCCAGCACGTCGTTGAGGCGGATCGGCTCGCCGAAGTTCACCACCACCTGGCCGTAGTTGCTGCGCAGCACCTTGGGAATGCCCATCAGCAGCTGCCAGATCGATTCCTTCTCCTTGGGCTTGCCGGAGAGTTCGTCGAGGTAGCTGTTGCCTTCCATCAGCTTCTCGTAGCCGATGTACACCGGCTGGAACAGCACCGGGCGCGTGGGCTGGCGCAGGAACGCGCGCAGCGTCATCGCGACCATGCCGCCCTTGGGCGGCAGCAGGCGACCGGTGCGCGAACGTCCGCCTTCGACGAAGTACTCGATCGAATAACCGCCCGAGACCAGCTGCGCGACGTACTCGCTCAGCACCGCCGAATACAGCGCGCTGCCACGGATGCTGCGGCGGATGAAGAACGCGCCGCCCTTGCGCAGCAGCGTGCCGACCACCGGCAGGTTGAGGTTGATGCCGGCGACGATGTGCGGCGGCACGATGCCCTTGGTGTAGAGCAGGTAGCTCAGCAGCAGGTAGTCCATGTGGCTGCGATGGCAGGGCACATAGACCACTTCATGGCCAGGCGCGTCGTCCTTGAGCTTGTCCAGGTGGTGCACCAGCACGCCGCGATAGATGCGGTTCCACACCGGCGTGAGCAGGAAGCTCACCGAACGCACCACGGGGTGCGAATAGTCGGCGGCGATCTCGTAGGCGAAGGCGTGCGCCTTCTTCCACGCATCGGCGAGCGAGGTCTTGTCGCGTGCGGCCTGGTCGGAGATGGCTTCCTTCACGCTCGGCGCGGCCAGCACCTGGTCGACCAGCAGGCGGCGGGTCGACAGGTCCGGGCCGATCACCGCCTCGCGGATGCGGTGGAAGTGCGTGCGCAGGACGCGCGAGAGCTTGCGCACCGTGCGTTCGGCCGGCAGGCCTTCGTCGACGATCGTGCGCAACCCGACCGGTGGCGCGAAACGCACCAGCGTGTCGCGGCCGTTGAGGGCGATCGCGAGCAGGCGGCGGAAGCGGCCGACCAGCGTCCAGTTTTCCGAGAACAGCACCGAGAACCAGCCGCTGCTCTTGTCCGGCGCGCGGCCGACGAAGATCGAGACCGGCACCAGCTGCACGTCCAGCGTGGGATCGGCGCGGTGCGCGTCGAGCAGTCGGGCGAGCGAGCCCGAGTGCGTTTTCGGCGAGGCCGGCGCGTTGCCCAGCGACTGTTGCAGCTGGGTCAGTGTGTTGACGTTGCGGCGGGACAGCGCGAGGTAGGCGCGCTTGCGGCGCAGCGGATCGCCGGGCAGCGGTTGCAGCGGCGAGGGCAGGCCGGCTTCGCGGCAGGCGCGTTCCAGGATCAGCGCGTTGCTCAGGCCGTAGTCCTCGAGCACGTAGCAGACCGGACGGCCGCTCCATTCCTCGGGGATCTCGGCGGCGGGATTGCGCGGCTCGATGGTCAGCTGCACCCACGGCGCCATCATCCGGCCGAGCAGCTTGGCCCACCACGGGCGACGGGGCGCGGCGACGCGGCGGCGACGCGGACCGGGATCCGGGGCGCCGATCGGCAGTTCCGTCTGGGCGGGATCGCGCGCGTCGGCAGGCCCGACGCCGTCCTCGGACGGCATCGCGGGCGCGTCGGCATCCTCGCGGGCCGCGGCGGTATCGGCGGCCGGCGCGTCCTGCTTGGCGTCCGGGAAAGGCAAGGGAGTCTGTTTCGGCATCGCGGGCATTATGCCTTTCGCGGCAACGGCCGCGTTCAGCCCGGCGGAACGGCCGCCGCGACGGCCGGACGCGCGGCCTCGGTCTGTGCATGGCGCAGAGCGTCGCTGAGGTACCAGTGGCCGTCGATGCGTTCCACCGCCAGTTCCGCCGTGATGGCCTGGCCGGCGAGGGTGTAGTGCAGGCTCACGCGGGCACGGTCGCCGTCCTGCTCGATCAGCGCGGCGCGGACCGTGCCGAGGTCGGCGTCGAGGTCCAGCTGGTACCGCTGCAGGACCTGCTTGAGGCGCGCGAAGAACGGGCCCATGCGCTCCAGGCTGTGTTCCATGCCCAGATCGCGGAAGCGGTCCGGTCCGCCCGCCAGGCCGGTCTGCCGTGCGGCGGCGACCAGCTGCGGGATCGACTGGCGCGCCCGTTGCAGGTCACCCAGCGGGGCCCGTTGGCCCCACCGGCTGATCGCGCCCACCAGCTGCACGTAATGGGCGCGCTCGTCGGAGCTGTAGTCGCCTTCGCTGCGCAGGTACTGGGTAGCGAACAGTCCCAGCGTTGCCGCAGCGGAGCGGAGTTCGGCGTTCGCGCCGGAAAATTGACGCCGATAAACCGTCAGCAGCTGCTTCTCGGCGTCCGGCGCGGACAGTGATGTGACGAAGGCGGGCAGGCGGTCGTCGAGGGGAAGTTCGGTCAGCGGCCAGCGGGTCCGGCCCTCGCGCCAGGCCTGATCGAGCCGGGCATGCAGGGCCGGCGGGACGGCGTGGCGGGCGTAGCCCACCAGGTCGTTGCGGCGCAGGTCGCGGACCAGCTGTTCGACGGCCTGGGCCGGTTCGGTCGGAGTCGGCTCGACCACGGGCGCGGGCGCAGGCTGGCAGCCCGTCGCCGCGAGCGCGGCAACCAGCATCAGCGCAGCAGTGGCGCGGGCAATCGAAGGCATTGGATGCGGCTCTCCCCAAGTCGCTGGCTGCATCTTGGCGGCCGGGCCCGGGTGGGGCAAGCCAAGGAAGTCGCGGATTCAAAAGGGCGCGGAAGTATCGGCAGGAATTGGAAAACCTTTAGGGCCAAATGTGACGCAAGTCGTCATTCCGGACCTTTTGTGTCGAAAGTGTGATGGAAATCTCGTTCAGCTTTGCCCGGTTTGCCCGTCCTTCACGGCAGTTTCACGGACTCGAAGCGGTTTTGAGACCTTTGGCACACTTTCTGCTTCCTAGGCATCTGACCCCCGGCGTTGCGCCGGTTGCATGCGCCAACCACGCGCGGAGATGACCGAAATGAAGCTCTTCAAGACTGCCCTGCTCGCTACTGCCCTGTTCGCCGCTGCCCCGGCCGCGATGGCCGCCGGCACCGCCAGCGCCAACTTCCAGGTGTCGATCAAGCTCGACAACAGCTGCTCGATCACCACCAATCCGCTGAACTTCAACACCCAGAGCACCCTGCTGAACAACATCGACGCCCAGACCACGCTGACGGTCACCTGCGTCTCGGCGGGTCCGTACAAGGTCGGTATCAGCGCCGGCGGCGGCACGGGCGCCACGTTCGCCAGCCGCAAGATGACCCACGCCACCCTGACCGACACGATCAACTACTCGCTGTACGCCGAAACCGGCCGCACGAACGTGATCGGCGACGGCACCAGCGGCAACGTGACCCTGGCCGGTTCGGCCGCCGGCGCCACCAGCTTCACGGTGTACGGCCGCGTGTTCGGCGCGCAGAATCCGAAGGCGACCGGTGACTACTCCGACACCGTGACCGCGACGGTCTCGTTCTGATGAAACTGCGCCGCCCGCTCGCCGCCGTCCTGCTTGTCCTCGCCCTGGTGGGCGGGGTCGCGCACGCACGCGGCCAGCTCCAGGCCCGCCAGACCAGCGTCGACCTGATCCCCGGCGTCCGGGGCGGCAGGCTGATGCTCGGCAACGCCGGCGACAGCCCGGTGGCGGCGCAGATCCGCGTGTACCGCTGGACCCAGGACGGCAACGACGACGTCCTGGAACCCAGCAACGCGCTGACGGTCAGCCCGCCGGTGGTGGAAATCGCCGGTGGCGCAGACCAGCTCGTGCGCATCGTGCGCAATACAGACGCCGCACCGGCCCGCGAGGAAACCTATCGCGTGGTCGTGGACGAGCTGCCGGGCGATCCCGCTGCCAACCAGGGCAGCGCCGTCACGGTACGCATGCGGTACCTGATTCCCGTATTCGTCCGGGCCGCCGATCCGGCGCCCGTGGCGCTGGAATGCCGCCTCGGCGCGGCGGAACTGACCTGCAGCAACCGCGGAGGCGTGGCCGCCCAGCTCGGCGCCAGCCGCCTCATCGGCCAGGACGGCCACGACGTGCAGATCATCGAAGGTCTGCTGGGTTACGTGCTGGCGGGCAGTTCCCGTCGCTTTCCCCTGGACGCCGCCAAGCTCGGTTCGGCCGCACAGTGGAAACAGCTCGAGGTCCGGCTGAACGGTCAGCCGGCGGTCCTTGAACTGTCGCCCGCGCGCTGAACCCACCCGTCTCGCCTGCGCCGTCGCGGCCATCCTCATGGCGGCCGCGCTGTCGGCGCATGCCACGGCCGGGCTCGACGCCACCCTGGGCGAGCGCAATCTTTCCGGTGCCGAACAGCAGTCGCTGCTGCAGGCGCCGCAGTCGCTGTACCTCGACATCGTCATGGACGGCCAGATCGTGCGTCCGCTGGTGCGCTTCGAGAAAGTCGGCGAACGCCTGTCGGTCGATGCAGCCGACCTCGATGCGATCGGCCTGCTGTTGCCGGACAACGTGACCGCCGATCCTAACGGCCGCATCGCGCTCGACGCGATCACCGGGCTGAGCTACCGCTACGACGCGTCGCTGCAGCAGGTCGCACTGACGCCGGCCGCGGCGCTGCGCCGCGCCAACCGCATCGGTTACCGCTCGCCGGCGCCGATCAGCGTCAACCGCGACCAGGGGCTCGTGCTGGACTGGGACGTCTACGCGCGCCACTACGACGACAGCGACACCGCCTCGCTCGGCACCGGCATTCGCTGGTTCGGTGCGTTCGGCAGCCTGCAGAACATCGGCGTCAGCCGCGCCGGCGACCAGGAAAGCGGCTACCTGCGACTGGACACGCGCTGGACGATCTCCGATCCGCAGCGCATGGCGACGTGGACCGTCGGCGACCTGATCTCCGGCGGCATGTCGTGGACGCGCCCGGTGCGCATGGGCGGCGTGCAGTACCGCCGCAACTTCAGCGTGCGCCCGGACCTGATCATCTACCCGATCCCGCAGTTCAGCGCCGACGCCACCGTGCCGTCGTCGGTGGACCTGTACGTCAACAACGTGCGCCAGTACAGCACCGAGGTCGATCCCGGCCCGTTCGTGCTGAGCGACTTCCCGCGCCTGGCCGGCGCGGGCCAGGCCACCGTCGTCGTCACCGATGCGATGGGCCGCACCACCCAGACCACCGTACCGCTGTACGTCGACTACCAGCGACTGGCGCAAGGCCTCGACGATTTCTCGATCGAAGCCGGCGTGCTGCGCCTGAACTACGGCGTGCATTCCAACGATTACGCCAGCTCGCGCGTCGCCACCGGCAGCTGGCGCCACGGCATCACCGACAACTTCACCAGCGAACTGCACGGCGAGTATTCCAACGACGTTCGCCTCACCGGCGCCGGCTTCGCGTGGTCGCCGCTGGGTCGCTTCGGCGTGTTCACCGGCAACTTCGCCCGCAGCACCGGCCGCCACGAGGGCGATCAGTACGGCGGTGGCTACCAGTGGTTCGGCCAGCGCGTGGGCTTCGATCTCTACAGTCAGCGCGCCAGCCGCGGCTTTCGCGACATCGGCACGCTGCACGACGGCAGCCTGCCGCTGCTGCAGCAGGACCGCGCTTCGGCGTGGCTGTCGATCCCGCGCGGCTCGGTGTCGCTGTCGTGGATCCGCTACGAGGACCGCGAGTCGCCGGTCAGCCGCACGCTCGGCCTGGGCTTCAACCAGAGTTACCGCCGCTTCTCGTGGACCTTCAGCGCGTTCGACGACGATCGCGCCGGCCACGGTGCGTCGCTGTCGGTGAGCGTCCCGCTGGGCGACATCGACGCGTCGGCGTGGGCCGACCGCCAGGACGGCGAGACCGACTTCGGTGCCTCGCTGCGCAAGCCGCTGCCCTATGCCGGCGGCGTGGGCTGGGAAGTGCAGGCGCGCGACGATGGCGACGGCGCACTCGGCGTGGGCTGGCGCGGCCGTTCGGCCGACGTCTGGGGCGGCATCGACCGCATCGGCGGCGAGGAAGGCGCGTACGCGCAGGCTGCCGGCAGCTTCGTGTGGATGGGCGGTTCGACCTTCACCAGCCGCACCATTACCGACTCCTTCGCCGTGGTTTCCACCAACGGCGTGGCCGACGTGCCGATCCTGTACGAGAACCGCGTCGCCGGCCGCACCAACGCCAAGGGTTATTTGCTGCTGCCGGAACTGCGCGGCTGGCAGCGCAACCGCATCGCGATCGATCCGGACGGGCTGTCCTCGTCGGTGGAAGTGCCGTCGGTCGAACGCCTCGTCACGCCGCCGGATCGCAGCGGCGTGCATGTTCCGTTCGTGATCCGCGAAGTGCGCACCGCCACCATCGCCCTGCGGGCGGCCGACGGTAAGTTCGTCGAGGCCGGCATGCGCGTGCATCGCGCCGATGGTCGCGAGTCCATCGTCGGTTTCGATGGCGAGCTGTGGCTGGACAACTACGTGGACGGCGAAACGCTGACCTGGACCCGTGCCGGCGTGGAATGCACCACCGTCGCGCCGGTGCTGGCGCGCGCTGCCGAACCGGGCGCCGTCGCGCCTGCGCAATGCCGGAACAAGGAGCAACCCTGATGCGCCACCTCGCCGTCGCCGCCCTGTTGGCCCTGGCCGCGCTGCTGTTCCCGCGCGCCGCGTCCGCCGCGATCACCTGCACGGTCGACAACGCCAGCGACCTGAATTTCGGCACGTTGACGCTGCCGGTCGGCGCAGTCACCAGCACGCTCAACGTGACCGTGTCCTGCCGTGGCAACAACAACAACGATGTAGGCGACTCCGTGCTGGTCTGCATCGGCACCAACGATGGCGGCAACCCGCGCCAGATGGACCGCACCGCCGCACCGGTGCGCACGCTCGACTACCAGATCTACACCGACAGCACCTACACCCAGCCGGCCAACTACACCTACAACGCGTCGGCAACGCTGACCATCGCCTCGCGCAACACGCCAGTGACGCGGATCATCCCGCTGTACGGACGGCTGGCTGCGACCCAGCCCAACAATCCCACGCCGGGTACGTACAACGAGCCGATCAGCGCGGTGTGGGGCTACTCGACCGCCACCAACGCGAACTGCGCGAACAACGTCGCGCCGGCCACGCCGAATTACAGCTTCACCTCGCGCGCGGTGCTGCAGGGCAGTTGCCTGATCGCTGCGCAGAACCTGGACTTCGGCACGCACACCTCGCTCGCCACCGCGCGCGATGCGCAGGCCAACCTGACGGTCACCTGCACCAATGGCACCGCCTACACGGTGAAGTTGAACGCCGGCTTGAACGGCACGCTGCCCAATCGCCGGATGGCGCTCAACGGCACCGGACCGCAGACGATCAACTACAACCTCTACACGACCGCCGCGCGCAACACGATCTGGGGCGATGGTGCCAGCGGCACGAGCACCGTGATCGGCGCCGGCACCGGCGCAGGCCAGGGGACGCCGACCGCGCACACGGTCTACGGCCGCGTACCGGCCACGCCGACCTTCACCGCGGGCTCGTACACCGACACGGTGACCGCGACCGTCGAGTACTGATCGCACGCGCGACATCGCGCAAAGAAAAAGGAGGCGCGGGGCCTCCTTCAAACCCGGCCGGGGCCGGAGGACTTCGAGTTGTGGCATGGCTCCGGCTCGCGCCGGACGCAGGGAGACTACCCGCCCTGCGAACCTGATGCAACACCTCAAGTTATACGATCTATCTCATTGATTTAATTAAGTCGATATCGCGCCACTCAGGGCGCGACATCCAGCGCCGCGCGCTTGGCCTCGCGTCGCGCGTCGCGCGGCTGACCCCATTCGTTGTTGAACAGCGCCGGTTCCCAGCTCCCGTAGGTCGGGTTGGGCAGCATCCACCAGCGCTCGCCGAACCAGTCGCCGTACTCGTCGAGCAACTGCGCGCGGCCTTCGCGCGTATTGGCGACGACCTGGACGAAATCGCCGAGCTGGTCGCCGAACTGCATCAGCACGCGGTACTTCTGGCCGGCGAGGCGGCGGCGGCAATTCTTCTCGCTGCCGTTCTGCTCGCAGCCCTCGACGACCGTGCCCAATCCAAGGAATACGCTGTCGTCCTTCACCGGCATGCCGACCGCGCGCAGGTTGGCGAGCGTGGCTTCCTTCAGGTGCACGGCGCGATTGGACAGGTACAGGATGGTCACACCCTTCGCCGATGCCGCCTTGGCGAACTCGACGACGCCCGGCACGGCCTTGGCCTTCTTCTCGGCGACCCATCCATCCCACGTGACCTCGTCGAACTCCTTGCCGTCGCGTACCAGGCGCGCCTGATAGGGCGAGTTGTCGAGCACGGTCTCGTCGACGTCCATCACCACGGCGGGCGAAAGGCCGGTCGCGGCGTTGCCGCGTTCGTCGGTGACCAGCGCGTCCCAGTTCTTCTGCTTCAGCGCGACGTCGAGCTTGTCGGCGGCGGCACGGTAGACCGTGGTCGTCGCGGCCTGGTACTCGGCCGAAGCCTGCACCCACAGCACCGCGTTGAGGTTGTCGTCGGCCACGACCGTCGCCTTCGCCGGCGCGGGTGTCGCCGCCGTCGTGCCGGTGGTCTTGGCGTCGGACGCGGGCGCACCGGCCCGCTGGCAGGCGCCGAGCGCGAGCGCGCAGGCGAGTACGGAGAAGGTGAGGGCGCGACGTTGCATTGCGATCCACGGGCGGCAGGAAGACGCGTGAGTTTAGCCCACGTCGATGGCACTTCCGTTGCGCCGCGCGCGCTGCGCTGTCAGGCGTCGGCCACCTGCAGCGACACCTGCTTGCGACCGTCCGCGACCCATTGCGAGCCGACTTCGCGGAAACCGAACCCCGCATGGAAACGGCGCGAGGCCTCGTTCGGCGGCTGCGTGTAGTACTCGCACGTCACCACGCCGACACCGTGCGCACGCGCGAAATCGAACAGGTCGCGGTAGAGCATCGCACCGAGCTTGCGGCCCTGGTGCGTGGACGCGACCACCACGCGGTCGATGTAGAGGAAGCGCGGATAGCGCTGCGCGAACCACACGTAATTGGGGCTGTCGTAAGCCGCGCCTTCGCGGAACGCGAGCAGGAACGCCACCACCTCATCGCCTTCGACGACGACGCGGTGGTACGCGGACTGCGCATCGAGTTCGCGCAGTCGCGCTGCGTCCATCGGGCTCAGCATCTCTTCCGATTCGAGGTTGAGCGCGAGGATGCGCGCGTGGTCGCCGGCCTGCGCGGGATGGAGGGCGAAGCTCATGGCGCCTCGTAGAATTCGATCGGCAGATCGTCTGGATCGGCGAAGAAGGTGAAGCGCCGGCCGGTGTACTCGTCGATGCGCACCGGTTCCACCGCGATGCCCTGCGCTTCCAGTTCGCGCGCCGACGCAACCACATCGGCGACTTCGAACGCGAGGTGGCGCAGGCCGCAGGCTTCCGGATACGACGGCCGCGGCGGCGCCGAGGGGAACGAGAACAGCTCCAGCTGCGTGCCGTCCGGCAGCGCGAGGTCGAGCTTCCACGAATCGCGCGTCTCCCGATACACCTCCGCGACGACGCGCAGGCCGAGCACCTGCGTGTAGAACCGCTTCGATCGTTCGTAGTCGGACGCGATGATCGCGACGTGGTGGATGCGCTGGAGGTTCATCGTTGCATTCTCCATTCGATGCACGCCGGTTCAAGTGGGCGTCGCTTCGAGGCGATCATCCCCGCGAAGGCGGGGATCCAACTGTCAGGCGCATCAATCTTTCGTATCGCGTGACACGTTGGAGTGATGGATCCCCGCCTTCGCGGGGATGACGTCAGGAGGCAGGCGCAGCCGTGCCTGCTTCACTCGCCAAGCAGCGCCTTGATCGCAGCGAAGCCCGCGGCAGCGCGTTCCTGCTTGCGCGCAGCGTCGGCGACCGGATCGGCGCCGTCGCGCTGGATCTCCGCGACGGGTAGTTCGTCGAAGAACCGGCTCGGCTGCAGGCGCAGCTTGTCGCCCCACTTCTGTGCCTCGCGCGAATGCGACAGCCACAGCTGTTCCTTCGCACGGGTAATGCCGACGTAGAGCAGGCGGCGTTCTTCCTCGAGCGAACCTTCTTCCAGCGCCATCTCGTGCGGCAGCGTGCCGTCTTCCATGCCGACGATGAAGACGTAGCGGAACTCCAGGCCCTTGGCCGCGTGCAGCGACATCAGCCGCACCTGGTTGCCGGCATCGCCCTTGTCCGCGTGCGAGAGCAGCGCGAGCTGCGCGGCCAGTTCGCCCGGGCCCGAGCCCTTGCCGCCGTCGAACCAGTCGGCGAGTTCCTCCAGGTTCTCCTTGCGGCGCTTGAAGGTCGCGTCGTCCTTGCACTGCGCACGGATCGAAGCGAGCAGCCCGCTCTTATCGGCGAGCACGCGCACCAGTTCGGCCGGACTGATCTTGAAGGCTTCGCCGCGCAGGTGGCGCACGATGTTGACGAAGCCGTCCAGCGCATTGGCCGCACGCGGCGCGAGTTGCTTGAGTACGCCGATCTGTTCGGCCGCGCGCGACATCGGCATGTGTGCGTGCTGCGCCAGCTCGGCGAGCTTGGCGAGCGTGGTCGCGCCGACTTCACGCTTGGGCGACTGCACCGCGCGCAGGAACGCCGCGTCGTCGTCGGGATTGGCGATCAGGCGAAGCCACGACAGCGCATCCTTCACTTCGCCGCGTTCCAGGAACGCGGTCCCGCCGCTCAGGTGGTACGGCACACGCAGCAACTGCAGCGCCTTCTCCAGCGCGCGACTCTGGTGGTTGCCGCGGAACAGGATGCAGAAATCGCTCCACGGCGCCTGCTTGGCAGCGGCGAGGAAATGGATCTCGGCCGCGACCTTCTCCGCCTCGTGCGCACCGTCGCGGCATTCCCACACGCGGATGCGCTCGCCGTCGGCCTGGTCGCTCCACAGCGTCTTGGGGTGCTCGTGCGGGTTGTGCGCGATCAGCGCGTTGGCGGTGCGCAGCACGCGGTTGGAGCAGCGGTAGTTCTGTTCGAGCTTGATGATCTCGAGCTTCGGATAGTCCTTGCCGAGATTGAGCAGGTTGTCCGGATTGGCGCCGCGCCAGGCGTAGATCGACTGGTCGTCGTCGCCCACGCAGGTGAACAGGCCCTTGTCGCCGGCCAGCGCCTTGAGCAGGCGGTACTGCGCGTCGTTGGTGTCCTGGCACTCGTCGACCAGCAGATAACCGATGCGCTCGCGCCACGCCAGGCGCATGCCTTCGTCGGCTTCGAGCATCTGCACCGGTAGGCGGATCAGGTCGTCGAAGTCCACGGCGTTGAAGGTCGACAGCCGCGCCTGGTAGCGCTGGTACATCACCGCCGCTTCCATCTCGCGCGGGCTCTTCGACACGGCCAGCGCTTCCTCCGGCGACAGGCCCGCGTTCTTCGCCCGCGAGATGAGGTTGCGCATGTCGTCGATGGCGTCGGGCTTGCTGCCGGGCGGCATCAGGTCCTTGATCTGCGAAGTACTGTCGTCGCTGTCGAACACCGAGAAGCCGCGCCGCAACCCGGCCTTGGCGTGGTCGATCTGCAGGAACTTCAGGCCCAGCGCGTGGAAGGTGCACACGGTCAGGCCTTCGGCGGCATCGCCCTTGATGCGCTTGGCGACGCGCTCCTTCATTTCCTTCGCCGACTTGTTGGTGAAGGTGATGGCGGCGATGCGGCGCGCCGGCATGCGGCCGGAGGCGATCAGGTGCGCGATCTTCTCCACGATCACGCGCGTCTTGCCGCTGCCCGCGCCAGCGAGCACGAGCAGGGGGCCCTCGGTGTGGAGGACGGCGGCGCGTTGGGGAGGATTGAGACCGTGCATGCGTCGATTGCTGCCGCGGAGGCGGCCGGGTATTGTGCCGTAACCACGGCAAGGGATTGGCGCCGTGGTGTTGCGCGCGGTCATTCTCGCGGCGACGCGCGACCAGACCGCGCCAGGCACCGGAGCAGGCTTGTCCGCCCGGTTCGACATCGAAGGGAGACGATATGGAACTGCTAGCCACGTTCGCCCTTGCCGCCGCGCTCGCCGCGGGCCCGGGCCCCGAAGAACCCTCGCCCGAGGCCGTCCAGGCGGTGCTCGCCGACACCGACCACATGACCCTGCGCTCGTTCGACCAGCGCACGCGCCAGTCCAACGAGCTGCCCAACGAGCGCTATCGCCTGTACGCCGCGCAGAGCGCCGTGAATGGCAACTGGGGCGATGCGCTGCGCCAGTTCCGCAAGGCTGCGCGTTATGCGGACAAGTACTCTCAGCATCGACTCAGCCTGATGTACTGGCACGGCGTCGGCGTGGAGCGCGATCCGGCGACGGCCTATGCATGGGCCGACCTCGCCGCCGAGCGCGCCTATCCGACCTTCGTGATCCTGCGCGAGAAGATGTGGCTCGAACTCGACGATGCACAGCGTGAGCGCGCGCAGGGCATCGGCGTGGCGCTGTACGCGGAGTACGGCGACAAGGTCGCCAAGCCGCGTCTGGCGGACGCGATGCTGCACACGCGTACCCGCATGACCGGCAGCCGCACGGGTTACGACGACGGACGCCTGCAGGTCTACGCGCCGAGCGTCGGTCCCGGCGGCATGGGCGGGGACGCGGACCAGGTCGAGATGAGCGCGATATATGCGTCGTGGCGACTGAACCCCAAGCATTACTGGGCCGTCGAGGACGCGATCTGGAAGCACGGCAACGTCGAGGTCGGGCCGGCGACGAAGACCGACGCGGACGACTGACGCACGATCCAGCCGGGCGCGCCGGCGCGGTTAGACTGCGCCTTCACCTCCCACGGGATCCGCCATGCGCCTGGGCCTGGCCGCCAACCGACTGCACCACCTGAGCCAGGACGCCGCGCTGTTCCGCTGGCTGCGCGCCTGCGAACCCGGCATCCGCGAGCTGGGCATCGAGCTGCACACCGTCGGACGCACGTTCGATGCGATCGCCGCGGCCGGCATGCTGGCCGGCTACACCGGCCTGCGCCGCTATCCGTACGGACGCGAGGGCGGACTGATGAAGCTGGTCGCCGAAGTCGTCGGCCTGGGCAGCGCGGAGCGCACGCTCGATGGCGCGATCTATCTGATCGATCCGGTCGATCCGTCTTCGGTGTTTCCGGAAGCGGTGGCACTCAAGCGCCAGTGCGTGATCCACGGCAAGCCGTTCATTTCGACCGTCGCTTCGGCACGCGACTGGATCGAGGTCGAACGCATCCACGCAGGGCTCGCACCGGACCCGGGCGTGGACGTACTGCACGCCTTCGAATCGCAGACGCTGGCGCTGATCGCGCACGACGCGATGAAGCCGCAGATGCTGGCCTACGCCGCCGAGCATTTCGACCTGCTCTCGCGCTTTTCGCGCCGCGTCGCTACCGGCACCACCGGCCTGCGCCTCAACGAGCTGGCCTGGAGCCGCGGCTGGCCACAGGGGCAGGCCTGGGCCCATCGTTTCGAGAGCGGCCCGATGGGTGGCGATGCGCAGATCGCCGACCTGGTGCTGGAGCGCCAGTGCCAGCGCGCGATCTTCTTCGAGGACCCGCATGTCGCGCGCCAGCACGAAGCCGACATCCAGTTGCTCGAACGCGCCGTCACCACGGTGACTTTCGACGCGGTGTGCATAACCTCGCCGGCGATGGCGCAGCGCTGGGCCACGGCGGCGAAAGCCCGCGCGCAACGCATCGCGCAAGGCAGCGAGCGCGCCGCGACCGTTTAAACTGGGCGCATGGCAAAGCTCTATTTCTATTATTCGGCGATGAACGCCGGCAAGACCACGACGCTGTTGCAGTCGGCGCACAACTATCGCGAGCGCGGCATGCGCGTGGCGATCCTGACCCCGCGCCTGGACGATCGCGCCGGCTCGGGCACCGTCGCCTCGCGCATCGGCCTGCGCGCCGACGGCATCGCCTTCGAACGCGAGGACGACCTGGAAGCGATCGTCCACCGCGACATCGCGCGCAGCGGCGCGCTGAACTGCGTGCTGGTCGACGAAGCGCAGTTCCTGACGAAAGCGCAGGTGTGGCAGCTGAGTGAAGTGGTCGATTCGTTGCGCATCCCGGTGCTGTGCTACGGCCTGCGCACCGATTTCCGCGGCGAACTGTTCGAAGGCAGCCAGTACCTGCTGGCGTGGGCGGACGAACTCAGCGAGATCAAGACCATCTGCCACACCGGCAAGAAGGCGACGATGGTGGTGCGCGTGGACGAGCAGGGCCGCGCCGTGCGTGAAGGCCCGCAGGTCGAGATCGGCGGCAACGACCGTTACGTCTCGGTATCGCGCGCCGAATACAAGAAGGTCATGCGCGGCGAAGGCACCATCGAACCCTCGCAGCCGCCGCTCCCGCTGGGTTAACCGCAACCGCGCACGATCGAGCCGACCTCGCGCGGGATCGCGCCGCCGTCGGGCTGGGTCGCGAGCAGCTGTTCCTGCAAGATCGCCAACCGCGCCAACGCGGGATCGCGATCCGGTCCGTGGCAGCGCAGCTGCGCGGCGTACGCGGTCGCGCGCCATGCGGTACGGCGCAGCTCCAGGTCGGTCTGCGACAAGCCGGCCAGGGCATCCAGTCGCGTCAGTGCGGTGTCGTCGCCGTCCAGTGCCTGTTGTCGCGCCAGCGTGAGTTCGGCTTCGCGCGTGTTCGGATGCGTGCTGCCGTAGCCATTGCGTGTCAGCGTGACCGCCTGGGCGAGGTGGGCCATGCCACGGTCGTGGTCGCCGAGCGACAGTTCGACCAGGCCGAGCACGCGATCGGTATCGCCCATCAGCGGATGGCGCGGGCCGAGCAGGTCCAAACGCAGCTCACGCGATTCATCGATCGCCTTGAGCGCGGCGCGGTCGCGACCGGTCGCGTGCAACAGGCGCGCCTGCTCGAACAGGGCGTCGGCCAGCTGTGCGCGATCCTCCTGCTTGCGCGCCAGCGTCACCGCGCGCTGCATCGCCGCGATCGCGCTGGCGTTGTCGCCACGCTCCCACGCGACCATCGCGAGCCGGCGCTGCAACTGGCCCAGGTCGCGCGTGCCGCGCGCGATCTCGGCGGGATCGCCATCGCCGATCGATACGCGCCGCTGCTGCATCGCGATCGCCTCGCGCAGTTCCTTCTCGGCCTGCGCATAACGGCCCTGGTCGATGTGCAGCAGTGCGAGCTGGCGCCGCAGCGACAGCGTGGCCGGATGCTGCGCGCCGTAAATTTCCAGCGCGAGCGCGAACGCATCGCTGGCCTCGCGCTCGGCCGCGTCGGTCTGGTTCAGTCCCTGCCGAAGCGAGGCCACGCGCGAACCGATCTCCACCTGCAGCGCATGTCGTTCGCCGACCTTCTGCCGCAGCTGGTCGCGCGCCTGCGCATAGCCCTGCAACGCCGCACCGGATTGGCCGGCGTCGGCCTGCAGGTTGGCGAGATCAATGAGGTTCTCGACCGTGCCGACTTCGTCGCGATCGTCGCGGCGCAACCCGAGCGAACGCTCGAACAACTGGCGTGCGCCCTGCCGTTCGCCGTTATCGCGACGGCAGCGGCCGAGTTGCGAGTAGAACTCGCTGACCTGAGGCGGCAGCTGCGCCTGTTCGCGTCGCGCGGTGGCGAGCGCCGGCTGCATCAGCGCGATGCAATCGCGCGACGCGCCGAGCAGGCGCAACACCTGGCCGCGCTGGGTCAGCGATTCCAGTTCCAGGCTCACCGGCACTTCGTCGGTGCTGGCGAGGATCGCCGCCTGCCGGTTGAGCAGGCCGAGCGCCTCGCGGTAATCGCCAAGGCCGATGCGCAGGCGCGCGATCACGCCGAACAGCTCCGCACGCGCACGCGGCTGCCGCGCGAGTTCGCGGTTGCCGCGTTCGAGCGAGCCGTCGAGCAGGCCGCGCAGGTCCAGCGCCTGTCCTTCCGGCGTGCCACGCGCGCTTTCGAACACGCCGACCATGAAGTCCTGCATCGCCTGCGCGCGGCCGGCTTCGGCCACCGCCTGCCGTGCCTGCCAGGCGACGATCGTCAGCGACGTACTCAGCACCACCGCCACCAGAGCACCGGTGGCGAGCGACCAGCGATGCCGGCGCAGGTACTTGCCGAAGCGGTAACCCACGCTTTGCGGGCGCGCTTGCACGGGGCGTCCGGCCTCGTACCGAGTGAGGTCGAGTGCAAGCGCTTCGACCGACGGATAACGATGCTCCGGCCGCTTCGACAACGTCTTCAGCACGATGTTGTCGAGATCGCCCGCGAGTTGCCGCGCTTGTCGGCGCAGTGCATGAACCTCGGCGCCGCTGTCCTCGGTGCGGCGCAGGACCGTCTGCGAAGGGCGCTGCGGATCGGCGGCGAGGATCGCTTCTTCCCACTCCGCATCGGTCTGGCGCTTGAGCCGGTACGGCTTGGTGTCGGTGAGCAGTTCGAACAGGACCACGCCGAGCGAATAGACGTCGGTCATCGTCGTGACCGGCTCGCCGCGTACCTGTTCCGGCGCGGCGTAGTGCAGGGTGAACGCGCGCACGCCGGTGCGCGTCTGTTCGACCATCGGCGCTTCGGAATCGAGCAGCTTGGCGATGCCGAAATCGAGCAGGCGCACGTCGCCGCTCGGCGTGACCAGGATGTTCGACGGCTTCAGGTCGCGATGCACGATCAGGTTCGCATGCGCGTGGCTGACCGCGTCGCAGATCTGGTGGAACATCCGCAGCCGCTGTTCCAGCGGTAGCTGGTGGTTGCGGCAGTAGTCGGTGATCGGCTCGCCTTCGACGAACTCCAGCGCGAGGTACGGCAAACCGTCGCTGCTGATGCCCGCGTCGAGCAGGCGCGCGATATGCGGGTGCGCCAGGCGCGCGAGGATCTGCCGCTCGCGCGAGAAGCGAATGCGCAGGTTGCTGTCGGCCAGGCCGGGGCGCAGCAGTTTCAGCGCGACGCGGCGCTGGTACAGGCCATCGGCGCGCGCGGCCAGCCATACCTGGCCCATGCCGCCTTCGCCGAGCAGGCGCTCGAGCCGGTACGGTCCGACCTCCGCGCCCGCGCGCAGGCCGGCCAGCGGCGCGACCAGCGGTTCGGAAAGGAAATCCTCGTGACTTTCGTCGAGGGTGATCAGCGTCTGCAGTTCGTCGGCAAGGACGGGATCCTCGTCGCGCAACTGCTGCAACCGGTGTGCGCGGGCGTCAGGCTCCAGCTCGAACAGCGAGTCGAGCAGTGGAGAGAGTCGTTGCCAGCGCTCGGGATCCATGTGGCAGGAGTGCGTAGGAAAGAGTGGGAAGCGAGCCGGGCGGACGTGAGCCTGTCATCGCTCACCTCTCACTTCCCTGCGCTCACTCCTTCAGCGAGGCCAGCAGGAACAGCCGCGCCTTCTGCCAGTCGCGGCGGATGCTGCGCTCGGAACGCTCCAACAGGGCGGCGATCTCCAGCTCCGACAATCCGGCGAAATAGCGCAGCTCCACCACCTGGGCCAGGCGCGGATCGACCGCGGCGAGCTTGGTCAGCGCCGTGTCCAGGCCGAGCGTGTCCTCGTCCAGGCGCAGGCCGCCTTCGACGTCGTCGGGCAATTCGGTGACGCGGTGCAAGTCGCCGCCGCGCTTCTGCGCCAGGCGCTGGCGCGCGTAGTCGACCACGACGCTGCGCATCGCCGAGGCGGCGTAGGCGAAGAAGTGCGCGCGATCGTCGAACTGCGCTTCGCGCCGTCCGATCAGCTTGAGGTAGGCCTCGTGCACCAGCGCGGTGGCGTCCAGGGTCTGCCCATGCTGGCCGGCCAGCTGGCGCCGCGCCATCGTGTGCAGCTCCTGGTACAGCGTGGCGAGCACGCGGTCGAGCGCACCGCGATCTCCGTCGCGTGCGGCGTCGAGCAGCAAGGTGATATCCGCGGTTTCGGACATTGGCGACCCCATGCGCAGTGGTCGGGACTATACCGCTTTTGTGACGTCAACCCCGAAAAAGGCGCATCGGAAAGCAACGCGTACGAGCTTCAGAAATTTCTGACATTTACCGCTGGCAATGCCCGCACCAGACCGTGGTGCGCTGGCCGATCGACGCCTGCTTCAGCGGCCGACCGCAACGGGGGCAGGGTTCGCCGCCCCGCCCGTAGGCCGACAGTTCCTGCTCGAAATACCCCGGCGCCCCGTCCGGAGCGATGAAGTCGCGCAGCGTGGTGCCGCCACGCTGGATCGCGTGACCGAGGATGCGGCGGATCTCCTGTGCCAGCTGGCGGTAGCGCTCACGCGAGACCTTGCCCGCCGCCCGCAACGGCGATACTCCGGCCGCGAACAGCGCCTCGGCCACGTAGATGTTGCCCACCCCGACCACCACGCGCTGGTCCATCAGGAACGTCTTCACCGGCGCGCTGCGACCGCGGCTCATCGCGAACAGATAGTCGCCGTCGAAGTCGTCCGCCAGCGGTTCCGGGCCGAGGTCGGCGAGCAGCTCGTGGGTTTCCCCCGGTGCCTGCCACAGCAGGCAGCCGAACCGGCGCGGGTCGTTGAAGCGCAGCACGCGTCCGGCCTTGCCGCCGCCTTCCAGGGCGATATCGACGTGGTCGTGTGCGCGCAGCGGCGTGTCGGCCGGGATCACCCGCAGGCTGCCCGACATGCCCAGGTGGAGCAGGGCGCTGCCGACGGCGGTGTCCAGGAGGAGGTACTTCGCCCGCCGCCGGACGGCGTCGATCCGCTGGCCGGGCAGGTCGCGGGTGATCTCCTCCGGGATCGGCCAGCGCAGGTCGGGCCGGCGCAGAGTCACCCCGATCACGCGGCGGCCTTCGACGTGCGGCGCCAGGCCGCGACGGGTGGTTTCGACTTCGGGCAGCTCGGGCATGGGGGCCAGCGTACTATTCGATCGTCCGCACCAGATGGGATCGCCACCCACGATGGGCAAGCCCGCCGAGGCCGCAGCGACCGACCCCGTGACGGGCATCTCGCCCGGCGCGGCGCTGGGCCTGCATGCGCTGGACGAACTCGACGCCGCCAGCACCGCGCTGGCCGATGCCGACCTGCACGAGGGCGTGCACCGTGCCCGCAAGTCGCTGCGCCGCGTGCGTTCGATGCTCGCACTGGGCGACGGCATCCTCGGTCCCGGCGAAGCGCTGCTCGACCGCGAACTGCGCCGGCTCAATGAAGGCATGTCCGCGCTGCGCGACGCGCATGCGCTGGTCGAAACCATCGAACGCCTGCGCAAGCGCAAGCGTTCGCAGGCCAGCGGCGAACTGCTCGAACGCGCGCACGCCGCCGCGGTCGCCGCGCGCGACGCGACCGGCGCGGCGGCGCTGTTGGTGGATCCGGCGATGGAGCGACGTCGGTCGCTGATCGCGGTGGTGCGCGCGGCGCTGCCCGCGCTCGCGTGGGAGCGCGTCAGTGCGAGCGCCATGCGCATGGCCATCGCCGACGCCGACGTCCGCGTGCACAAGGCGCGCGAACGCGCGCAGCGCACCGGCGACGACCGCGACTGGCACCGCTGGCGACGCCGCGCGCGTCGAGCCTCGCAACAACGCCATGCGCTCACGGCCATCGGCCTGCCGGTGCACGACGCGCCGGATGCGTTCGACAAGCGCACCGCCGAACGCCTGGGCGAGGCGCAGGACCTGAGCCTGCTGCTGGCGCACTGTGGTGAGGATTCCCCATTCAGCAATGTCGATCGGAAAGCCTTGAAGAAGTACGCCGATGCGGCGCTGGGACGCCTGCGAAGGCGCATCGCCGGTCGTTCGGTTTCGTGAAGATCGGCCTTGCAGGATGGACTGAACGACCCCATCACAAATCAAGGCCATACCGGCGCGAACGGTGCTGCGTGGCTGGCATGATCTGCCGATGGACCGTGCGCGATGCGCCCGGCCCGTTTCCCCCCGGAGTCACGAATGTCTGCTTCCCTCCTCGATTTCCTCGCCGGTGGCCTGCTCCAGGCCAGCTGGGGCGAACTGCTGGTCTGGCTGCTGGTCGTCACCCAGTTGACGATCTTCTCCGTCACGCTCTACCTGCATCGTTCGCAGGCGCATCGCGCCGTGGACTTCCATCCGGTGCTCGCCCACTTCTTCCGCTTCTGGACCTGGCTGACCACCTCGATGATCACGCGCGAGTGGGCGGCGATCCATCGCAAGCACCACGCCAAGTGCGAGACCGAGGAAGATCCGCACAGCCCGCAGTTCAAGGGCATCGATACCGTCATGTGGCGCGGCGTCGAGCTCTACCGTGAAGCGCGCGGCCAGCGCGAGGACATCGAGAAGTACGGCAAGGGCTGCCCGGAAGACTGGATCGAGCGTCACCTGTACACGCCGCACGCGACGATGGGTCCGGTGCTGATGCTGGCGATCAGCTTCGCGCTGTTCGGTTTCATGGGCGTGGCCGCGTGGGCGATCCAGATGGTGTGGATCCCGTTCTGGGCCGCCGGTGTCGTCAACGGCCTCGGCCACTGGTGGGGCTACCGCAATTTCGAAACCACCGACACCGCGACCAACCTCACCCCGTGGGGTTTCTGGATCGGCGGCGAAGAGCTGCACAACAACCACCACGCGTTCCCGTCGTCGGCGAAGTTCGCCCTGCGCAAGTGGGAGTTCGACATCGGCTGGAGTGCGATCAAGCTGCTGGAAAAGGTGCGCCTGGCGAAGGTGCTGCGCGTGGCGCCGACGCTCGATGTGCGCCCCAACATCGCCATGCCCGACGGCGAGACGCTGAAGGCGCTGCTGGCGATCCGGTTCCAGGCGATGACCGACTATTACCGCAGCGTCACGCTGCCGGCGCTGCGCGAGGCCAAGTTCAAGCTGCCGCGCAAGATGCGACACGGACTCGCCGATGGCGGTCGCTGGCTCGACGACGACAAGCGCGCCAAGCTGCAGGCGTGGCTGGCCGAGCGGCCGAAGATGGCCACGCTGGCCGATTTCCGCCAGCGCCTCGCGCACGTGCTCGACGACCGTTCGCACGACGCGCAGGCCACGCTGTCGAAACTGCACGCGTGGTGCACCGAGGCGGAAGCCAGCGGCATCCAGGCGCTGCAGGCGTTCTCCGCGCGCCTGAAGGGCTACGCCCTGGCGCCGGCGCGCGCCGCCTGATCCGTTCGACCGCGATGGATCGCACGCGTACACGCAAGCCCGCGCCGCAACGCGCGGGCTTCGTTTTGTGCATCGCGCTGATGTGGAGCGCGAGCGCCACCGCGCAATCGATCCCCATGCACCTGTCCACCCGCACGCCCGCGACGGCCGCGCCGGAATCGCCGCCGGAGGAACGTCCCGCGGTGGAGGCCGGCTCCGATTACCTCGCGCGAATGGACGCCGATCGCGACGGCCGCATCTCGCCGGTCGAATACCAGGACTGGCTGAGCTACGCCTTCACTCGCATGGACGCCAACCGCGACGGCGTGTTGTCGGCCGACGAACTCCCCGGCGGACGCGGCCAGCCGGTGAGCCTGGCCGAACATCGACAGACCCTGGCCGAACGCTTCGTCCGCCAGGACCGCAACCGCGACGGTTTCCTCGACGCGCGCGAACTGCAGGCCCCGCCGCAGTAATCGAACTGGATCCCGTGGATCCGCGCAGACTGGTTCCGCCGCGCGATACCGACCCTTCCTACGCTGGTGTCGTCCGGGGCCATCGCCCCGCCGGAGCGCCACCATGCCCTGCTTCCTCTGCGAGACCTGCGGCACCCAGTACGCCGAAAGCGCGACAGCGCCTTCGCGGTGTCCCATCTGCGAGGACGAACGCCAATATGTCGGCTGGAATGGCCAGTCGTGGACCACGCACACGCAACTCGCGCAGGACCATCGCCTGCGCATCGAGGACGACGCGGGCCTGCTCGGCATAGGCATCGCGGGTGAATTCGCGATCCCGCAACGCGCGCTGCTGCTGCCGACCGGCGCGGGCAACCTGATGTGGGAATGCGTCAGCCTGGTCACCGATGAAGCCATCGCCGCATTGAACGCGCGCGGCGGAGTGGATCGCATCGTCATCTCGCATCCGCATTTCTACAGCGCGATGGTCGAATGGAGCGAAGCGCTCGGCGGCGTGCCGATCCTGTTGCACGAGGCCGACCGCGAATGGGTGATGCGCCCGTCGCCGCGCATCGAGCACTGGCGCGGCGACACGCTGCGGCTGTCGGACGACGTCGTCCTCATTCGTGCAGGTGGACACTTCACAGGCAGCACCGCGCTGCACTGGAGCGACGGACCGCGTGCAGGTGGCGCACTGTTTCCTGGCGACGCGCTGCAGGTGGTGCTGGATCGTCGCCATGTCACCTTCATGTACAGCTATCCGAACTACATTCCCATGAAGACCGCCGACGTGCACGCAATGCGCGATCGTCTGCGCGGCTTCGAGTACGACGATGTGTATGGCTACACCTGGGGGCGCAACATCCTCGGTGGCGGTCGTGCGGCAGTGGATGCGTCGTTCGACCGTCATCTCGCCGCAGTTGCGGCGTAGTCAGCGCTGCATCGCTCGAGCGAGCGATTGCAGTCGCGTACGGATGCCGTCCTCGTCGATGCAGCCCAGGCCGAATGCGATGCCGTCGATCGCGTCCTCGCGCTGCGCCAGTGCGCGCAGCGGGATGACGCCGTCGGCATGCTCGCGCAGGCGTGGCATCAGCGCGGCCATCGCATCGGCATCGTGGAATCGTGCGGCCACGTGGATGCCTGCTTCGGCCGCGACAGGTTGCAGCCAGCGCGACAATGGTCCGTCCAGCATCGCGATCAAGGTGTCGCGACGCCCCGCGTAGACCTTGCGCATGCGTCTGACATGTCGCGCGAGATGGCCTTCGAGGATGAAATCAGCCAGCGCGTCCTGCAGCTGCGCATTGCCGCAGGTGTCCGCATGCTCCTTCGCCGCGGCCAGCGCGCCGTGCAGCCATGCCGGGGCGACGACGTAGCCGATGCGCAGCGACGGGAACAGGCTCTTGGAGAACGTACCGACGTAAACCACGCGACCGGCGCGGTCGAGCGTCTGCAGCGCATCGAGCGGGCGCGTGCCGTAGCGGAACTCGCCGTCGTAATCGTCCTCGATCACCAGCGCGTCGCGCTCGTGCGCGAACGCGAGCAGCGCGCGACGACGCGCCATCGACATCACCACGCCGGTCGGGTACTGGTGCGAAGGCGTCACATAGACGATGCGCGCATCGTCGGGCAGCACATCCACGCACAGTCCTTCATCGTCGACCGGCACCGCGACCACACGCGCACCCGCGCCGATGAAGGCATCGCGCACGGTCGGATAACCGGGATCCTCCACCGCGACCGTGGTCTTGCCTGGCTCGACCAGCAAGCGTGCGAGCAGATCGAACGCCTGGCGCGCGCCGGCCGTGACGATCACGTCGTCCGCGCGTGCGGCAACCGCGCGGGCGAACGACACGTGCCCGGCGATCGCCTCGCGCAGGCGCGGTCGTCCATGCGGTGGCTGGTAGCCGAATGCCGCGCCGTGGCGTGGGTGGAACGCCCGCGACAGCAGCCGGCGCCACACTTCGAAAGGTATTTGCCGATGGTCGGGAACGCCGAGGCGGAACGTCGACGCCCACGCATCGCCCGTCGCCACCGCACTGCTCCATGTCGGCGGTGTCCACGCACCACGCAGGCGACCGTCATCGAATCGTGGCGGTCGCGAGGCCGGACGCGCGGCGACATCGGCGACCACGGCACGCGCGCCGGTCCGGGTGACGACGTAACCCTCGGCGACCAGCAGGTCGTAGGCCGCGTTCACCGTGTTGCGGGCGAGCCCGTACGCATCGGCGACACGGCGGGTGGACGGCAGTTGGCTGCCGGCGCGAAGCCGGTGGTCGAGGATCGCCGCACGGAGCTGCTCGTGCAGCTGCCGGGTGCGACCTTCGCCCGCGCCAAGGTTGAGGGGAAATTCGAAAACTGGTTCCCGCGAAGTCATCGCAACTGGTCCGACCAAGGGGCCAGTCGCCAGCCTACGGTATCGCCCACGGACCACCAAGCCGCCTGGAACCGACATGACCGTAGCCCGTCCCTTCGTGCAGGACTTCCTCCCCGGCCGCGTCGCCCCGGCCTCGGCCACGCCGTGGATTCCCATGAACGCGGAGAAGTCCTGGAAGCCGCTGCGCTTCTTCGCCGATGGGCGCGGCTTTGTCGAGCTGCTGCGGATGTCGCCCGGTGCGCTGATGCCGCTGCACCGACACACTGGTGAGATCCACGCCTACAACCTCACAGGCACGCGGACGCTGTGCACGGGTGAGGTCATCGGTCCCGGCGACTATGTCTACGAGCCGCCCGGCAATGCCGACTGGTGGAAGGTCACTGGCGATGAGGAAATGATCGCGCTGGTGGTGGTGATGGGCGAGGTCGAGTTCATCGATGCCGCGGGCGCCGTCCGCTCGCGCGCGTCGGCCGCGACGCAACTGCAGGCGTACCGCGACCATTGCCAACGCCTCGGCCTGCCGGTGCTCGATCTGGTCGACTGAGCGCGACCGCCGCGTCGCGGGCGCGCCGAATGTCAACGGGTACCGCACCGCCGCGCGCGTTGCGACAATCGACGTTCTCCCGGAATTCGCCGGGGCTACACGATTGGAAGCAATGCAGGACTCCAAGCAGTTTGGCGTGAAGATCGCCGCGAAGATCGCCCGTCTCATCGCCGAGGAAATCGGCGCCCAGCCGCAGCAGGCGCAGGCCGCGATCGGCCTGCTCGATGAAGGCGCGACCGTTCCGTTCATCGCGCGCTACCGCAAGGAAGTGACCGGCGGCCTCGACGACACCCAGCTGCGCAACCTGGAAACGCGCCTGTCCTACCTGCGCGAACTCGAGGACCGTCGTATCGCGGTGCTGGCGAGCATCGAGGAGCAGGGCAAGATGACCGACGAGCTGCGCGCCGATATCGAATCGGCCGACAGCAAGGCGCGCCTGGAAGACCTGTACCTGCCGTACAAGCCCAAGCGCCGCACGCGTGCGCAGATCGCGCGTGAAGCCGGGCTGGAACCGCTCGCCGACGGACTGGTCGCCGATCCGGCGCTCGTACCGGAGGAATTCGCGGCGGGCTTCGTCGATGCGGAGAAGGGCGTGGCCGACACCAAGGCCGCGCTGGACGGCGCACGCGCGATCCTGATGGAGCGCTGGGGCGAGGACGCCGCGCTGGTCGGCGAGCTGCGCACGTGGCTGGGCGAAGTCGGCGTAATCCGTTCGCGCGTGGCCGAAGGCAAGGAAGTCGCCGGCGAGAAGTTCCGCGACTACTTCGACCACGCCGAACCGCTGTCGAAGATTCCGTCGCATCGCCTGCTGGCGCTGTTCCGCGGTCGTCGCGAGGAATTCCTGTTCATCGATCTCGATCCGGGCAACGAAGCCGAGGCGGGCCATCTGCAGGCCGAAGGCCGCGTCGCGTTCCACGCGGGCATCAAGGCGCAGGGCCGTGCCGCCGACAAGTGGCTGATCGACTGCTGCCGCCTCACGTGGAAGGCCAAGCTGCATCTGCATCTCACGCTCGACCTGTTCGCGCAGGCGCGCGAGAAGGCCGAGGGCGAAGCGATCGACGTGTTCGGCGACAACCTCAAGGATCTGCTGCTGGCCGCGCCGGCCGGCCCGAAGGCCGTCCTCGGCCTCGATCCCGGCCTGCGCACCGGCGTGAAGGTCGCCGTGGTCGATCGCACCGGCAAGCTGGTCGACACCGCGACGATCTATCCGCACGAACCCAAGCGCCAGTGGGACCAGTCGCTGATGATCCTGCGCGCGCTGTGCGCGAAGCACTCGGTCGAACTGATCGCCATCGGCAACGGCACCGCCTCGCGCGAGACCGACAAGCTAGCCGGCGATCTCATCAAGCTCGCGCCCGAGTCGAAGATGCAGAAGGTCGTCGTCAGCGAAGCCGGCGCATCGGTGTACTCGGCGTCGGAATTCGCGGCGAAGGAATTCCCGAACCTCGACGTGTCGATCCGCGGCGCGGTGTCCATCGCGCGACGCCTGCAGGATCCGCTCGCCGAGCTGGTGAAGATCGAACCGAAGGCGATCGGTGTCGGCCAGTACCAGCACGACGTCGACCAGTTCAAGCTGGCGCGCGCGCTGGACGCGAAGGTCGAGGACTGCGTGAACGCGGTCGGCGTCGACGTGAACACCGCGTCCGCCGCGCTGCTGACGCGCGTATCCGGCCTGTCTTCGACGGTGGCGGAGAACATCGTCGTCTACCGCGATGCCAACGGTGCGTTCAAGTCGCGCAAGGAACTGTTGAAGGTGCCGCGTCTTGGCGACAAGACGTTCGAGCAGTGCGCGGGCTTCCTGCGCATCGCCGACGGCGACCAGCCGCTGGATACCTCCTCCGTGCATCCGGAGGCATACCCGGTGGTCGAGCGCATCCTCAAACAGTGCGGACGCGAGGTGAAGCAACTGATCGGCGATGCCTCGCTGCTGCGCACGCTGAAGCCGGAGCAGTTCGTCGACGACACGTTCGGCGTGCCGACGATCCGCGACATCCTCAAGGAGCTGGAAAAGCCGGGCCGCGACCCGCGTCCGGAGTTCAAGGCGGCGCGCTTCGCCGACGGCGTGGAAGACATCAAGGACCTGCGCGAAGGCATGGTGCTGGAAGGCGTGGTCAGCAACGTCGCCGCATTCGGCGCGTTCGTCGACATCGGCGTGCACCAGGATGGCCTGATCCACATCTCCGCGCTGTCGGACAAGTACGTGAAGGATCCGCGCGAAGTGGTGAAGGCGGGCGACATCGTCAAGGTGAAGGTGCTGGAGGTCGATGTCGCACGCAAGCGCATCGCGTTGACGCGTCGCCTCGACGACAGCGCGCCTGCACCGCGTGGTCCGCGCGAGGAACGTGATTCGCGTGGCGGTGCACCGCGTCGGGATGGCGGGCGCGATTCGCGCAACACCGGCAACCGTGGCGTCACGCCCCCGCCGCCGATGAACAACGCACTGGCGGCGGCGTTCGCGAAGGCGAAGAAGGACTGATCCCACATCCGTCGTCGCAGCGCGGCGACGAACTGCACCGCCTAGAACAACAACGCCGGCACGAGGCCGGCGTTGCTGCACTTCACGACGCGGGATTCGTCAGATCTTGGTGATGTCCACGTCCTTCGTCTCGCGCAGGAACAGCGAGCCGATCACGAAGGTCATCAAGGCGATGATGATCGGGTACCACAGGCCGTAGTACATGTTGCCGGTGGCCGCGACCAGGGCGAACGCGATGGTCGGCAGGAAGCCGCCGAACCAACCGTTGCCGATGTGGTACGGCAGCGACATCGAGGTGTAGCGGATACGGGTCGGGAACAGCTCGACCAGCCAGGCCGCGATCGGGCCGTACACCATCGTCACGTAGATCACGAGGATCGTCAGCACCACCAGCACCATCGGCTTGTTGATGCGCGCCGGATCGGCCTTCTCCGGATAGCCGCCGGCAGTCAGCGCCGCCTTCAGCTCGCCGCCGAACGCATCGGCCTTGGCCTTGCCGTCTTCCTTCGCCAGACCCGCGCCCTCATAGCTCGCCACCTCGGTGGTGCCGACGGTGACGCGTGCGACGGTGCCCGGAGCAGCCGGCTGGATCGTGTACGGAACACCGGCCTTGGCCAGCGCCGCGGTCGCGATGTCGCACGAGTTGGTGAAGACCTTCTTGCCCACCGGGTCGAACTGGAACGAACAGGTCGACGGATCGGCGTGCACGACGGCCGGCGAGTTGGTGCGTGCTTCCTCGATCGCCGGGTTGGCGTAGTGGGTCAGTGCCTTGAACAGCGGGAAGTACGTCAGCGCGGCGATGAGGCAGCCGGCCATGATGATCTTCTTGCGGCCGATCTTGTCGCTGAGCCAGCCGAACACAACGAAGAACGGCGTGCCGATCGCGAGCGCCGCGGCGATGAGCAGCCACGTCGTGGTGGGATCGACCTTCAACGACTGGGTCAGGAAGTACATCGCGTAGAACTGGCCCGCGTACCACACCACGGCCTGGCCGGCGGTGGCGCCGAGCAGCGCGAGCAGCACGATCTTGCCGTTGCGGGAGAAGAAGCTTTCGGTGATCGGCGCCTTGGACTGCTTGCCCTCGGCCTTCATCTGCTGGAACAGCGGCGATTCGTTGAGCTGCATGCGGATCCACACGGACACGCCGAGCAGGATGATCGACAGCAGGAACGGAATGCGCCAGCCCCATGCCTCGAACGCCTCGGTGCCCAGGTACGTACGCACGCCCAGGATCACCAGCAGCGACAGGAACAGGCCGATCGTCGCGGTGGTCTGGATGAAGCTGGTGTACAGGCCACGCTTGCCGTGCGGCGCATGCTCGGCCACGTACGTCGCCGCGCCGCCGTACTCACCGCCCAGTGCCAGGCCCTGCAGCAATCGCAGGATGATCAGGATGGCCGGTGCGGCGAAGCCGATCGAGGCGTAGTTGGGCAGGATGCCGACGAGGAACGTCGAGATGCCCATGATCACGATCGTGACGAGGAACGTGTACTTGCGTCCGATCATGTCGCCCAGGCGGCCGAACACGATCGCGCCGAACGGACGCACGGCGAAGCCGGCGGCGAAAGCGAGCAGGGCGAAGATGAAGGCGCTGGTCTCGTTGAGGCCGCTGAAAAACTGCTTGGCGATGATCGCCGCGAGCGAGCCGTACAGGTAGAAGTCGTACCACTCGAACACGGTGCCGAGGCTGGAGGCGAAGATGACCTTCTTGTGCCCCTGGCTCAGGGTCCCCTCTTTCGGGGTGTTTGCGGTGATGGTGGACACGGTCGTCGTCCTCAGAAGTTGTACTTGACGTGCGTCTGCAGGCGATTGAGTTCGCCGCGGTCGCCGTTCTCGAGTTCACGCTGGCCCCAGATCAGCTCCGCGCCGAGGTCGAGCTTCGGCAACGGGGTGTAGATGAGGTTGACGTGTGCGGACTGCGCGCCCTTGGTGATGCCAAGGCCGGTGAGATCGGTGTCCTGGTCGTAATCCGCGCGCGAATAGAACAGGTTCGTGCGCAGCTTCGGCGAGAACACATGGCGCCAGCCGACGAAGCCGGCGATGACGTCGATGTTGTCCAGGTCGCCCGTCGAATCGAGCACGGCGTCGTTGTTGAGCGCCAGGCCGATGTAACGGCCGATGCCGCTGCCGCCGGTGACCATGTAGCGGATGTCGTCGCTCTTGCCGAGGTTGAACTTGCCCGAGACGCTCAGGCCGTAGCCGGTGCTCTCGTTGTCCTGGTTGAGCGGACCGTTCTGGTACTTCAGCTGCCGCACGAGGCCGGCGATGCCGAAGTGGCCCCAGTCGCCCTTGGCGGTATAGCGGCCGGTGAAGTCCGGCGACGGGCCGTCGTCGCCAGCGACCTGCGCCATGTTGCCGTTGAACGGCGTGTACACCGTCTCCGGGTTCTCCATCGAGAACGACCACGGACCGTTGGTGTAGCGCAACTGCGCCTGACGCACGAACACCGTGCCTTCCGTTGGGCCGAGGAAGTCGACCGTGTCGGGCAGCGCGGCGGTGTCCTGGAAGTTGGTCCAGGTCTGGCCGGCGAGCCAGTTGTTCCACTGCACGTAGGCCTGGCGCAGGGTCAGCGCGTAGGTGTTGGTGGCGATCTCGTTGCCGGTGAAGGCCGTGCTGCCGCCGCCGAACAGATCGAACTCCAGGTACGCCTTCAGCTTGTCGCCGCTGTCGAGGTCGGTATCGGCGCCGAACCAGAAGCGCGAGAAATTCACGCCCATGTCGGTGTCGGTGCCGCCCTCGGCAGTGCGGCCGCCGCCAACGGGAATCGCCTTGGGCACGTAGAACAGGCGGCCGACGGTGCCGTCGGGGATGTCGCCGTCGTTGGTGTCGGTGACGGACGCATCCAGCTTGATGAAGCCGCCATAGCTGAAGCGCGTGCCCGGGTTGGCCGTGGCCATGATCGGAGCGCTCTGGATGGTCGGCTTGGCCGGTGTGCCAGGCGCCGCCGCGGCGGGTGCCGCTGGAGCCGTGGTCTGCGCGGTCTTCACCTCGCTGATCTGGGTCTGTTGCTGCTGCTGTTGCGACACCAGTTGCTTGACCATGGCTTCGAGCTGGGCGACGCGCGCTTCCAGCTCTTTCTCTTTCGCGGTTTGCGCGAAGGCCATCCCCGGCAACGCCAGCGCGACCAGCAATGCGGCGGCGAGCGGACGGCGACGCGGAGCCGCCGGTGCGCTCGACATCGAGGCAATGCTTGCGGACATGATTCCCTCCCAAAGGAACGCCGGGCCCCATGCTCGGCTCGACCCAGCCTGCTGGGCCACCGCACTGCACAACCATTCCCCATTGGTCGTAGTCGAGAGCCTGCGACAGGGCATTTACGACTAACGTCTACACCGGCCCGGATGAGGCGCGCCGGTGAATGCGGCACACTGGCCTGCCGGCCCCTTCGCGGCCGGTACGCCCTTGACCGACGCAGTCCCGGAGCACGCCATGAACCATCCCGCCACCGTCTATCCGATCGATCCGGAGTTCGCCGCCAAGGCCCGGATCACGCGCGAGTCGTACGAACGCCAGTACGCCGAGTCGGTGAAGGATCCGGACGGTTTCTGGGGCAAGGTCGCCGATCGCCTGGACTGGTTCCGCAAGCCGACGAAGATCAAGGACGTCAGCTACGCGCTCGAGGATTTCCACATCCGCTGGTACGAGGACGGCGAACTCAACGCCAGCGTCAACTGCCTCGACCGTCACCTCGCCACGCGCGGCGACAAGACCGCGCTGATCTTCGAGCAGGATGATCCGTCGAAGCCGGCGCAGCACATCACCTACCGCGAACTGCACGCACGCGTGTGCAAGCTCGCCAATGCACTGCGCTCGCTCGGCGTTCGCAAGGGCGACCGCATCACCATCTACTTGCCGATGATCCCGGAGGCGGTGGTCGCGATGCTCGCCTGCGCGCGCGTCGGTGCGATCCACTCGGTGGTGTTCGGCGGCTTCGCGCCCAACTCCATCTCAGACCGCGTCGCCGACTGCCAGAGCAAGCTCATCATCACCGCCGACGAAGGCCTGCGTGGCGGCAAGAAGGTCCCGCTCAAGGCCAACGTCGATGCGGCGCTGAAGATGCCCGGCACCAACACCGTGGAAACGGTGCTGGTCGTGCGCCATACCGGCAGCGCGGTCGACATGCAGATGCCGCGCGACCGCTGGTACGACGCCGTCGTCGATGAACAACCGACCGAATGCGCACCCGAGCGCATGAACGCGGAAGATCCGCTGTTCATCCTCTACACCTCCGGTTCCACCGGAAAGCCGAAGGGCGTGCTGCACACCACCGGCGGTTACCTGGTGTATGCCAGCTACACGCACGAGATGGTGTTTGACCTGCGCGACGACGACATCTACTGGTGCACTGCCGACGTGGGCTGGGTCACCGGCCACAGCTATATCGTCTACGGCCCGCTCGCCAACGGCGCGACCGCGCTGGTGTTCGAGGGCGTGCCGAATTACCCGAACGTGTCGCGCTTCTGGGAAGTGATCGACAAGCACAAGGTCACGATCTTCTACACCGCGCCGACCGCCATCCGCGCGCTGATGCGCGACGGTGACGAGCCGGTGAAGAAGACCTCGCGCGCCTCGCTGCGCCTGTTGGGCTCGGTTGGCGAACCGATCAATCCCGAAGCGTGGCGCTGGTACTACGACGTGGTCGGCGACGCGCGTTGCCCGATCGTCGATACGTGGTGGCAGACCGAGACCGGCGGCATCCTGATCACGCCGCTGGCGGGGGCGATCGACCTCAAGCCCGGTTCCGCGACGAAGCCGTTCTTCGGCGTGCAGCCCGCACTGGTCGACGCCAACGGCAACGTCCTCGAAGGCGAGGCCGAAGGCAACCTCGTGCTGCGCGACTCGTGGCCGGGTCAGATGCGCACCGTCTACGGCGACGACCAGCGCTTCATCGATACGTACTTCCGCACGTACCCGGGCAACTACTTCACCGGCGACGGCTGCCGTCGCGACGCCGACGGCTACTACTGGATCACCGGCCGCGTCGACGACGTCATCAACGTCAGCGGCCATCGCATCGGCACCGCCGAGGTCGAGAGCGCGCTGGTGTCGCATCCGAAGGTGGCCGAGGCCGCGGTGGTCGGTTTCCCGCATGACATCAAGGGCCAGGGCATCTACGCCTACGTCACTCTGATCGCCGGCGAAGCGCCGACCGACGCACTGCTGAAGGAGCTGGTCGCGCACGTGCGCCAGGAAATCGGGCCGATCGCCACGCCCGACCACCTGCAATGGGCGCCGGGCCTGCCGAAGACGCGTTCGGGCAAGATCATGCGCCGCATCCTGCGCAAGATCGCCGAGAACGCGCCGGACCAGCTCGGCGACACCAGCACGCTGGCCGATCCTAGCGTGGTGGATTCGCTGGTCAAGGAACGTCGCGTTCCGTGATGCGCGCCCAACCCGGGCTGGGCGAGTTCCGGTGCGGCAGCGCCGTGCGGCGTAGCAGACCCCGCAGCTGTTCCGCTCTACCGATGTCATCCCCGCGAAGGCGGGGATCCAACTTTGAACGAATCATGCTCGCCGGAAGGCGGAATGTATCGGACACTTGGGTTCCCGCCTTCGCGGGAATGACGACATAACCCCATGCCCACACTCCTCATCGCCGACGACCATCCGCTGTTCCGCGAAGCACTGCGCGGCGCGGTCGCGCGCGTGTTGCCGCAGGCGCAATTGCGCGAGGCCGACAGTGTCGAGGCGCTGTACACGCTGGTCGAGGCCGAGCCGGACGCCGACCTGCTGCTGCTCGACCTCAACATGCCCGGCGCACAGGGTTTCAGCGCGCTGGTGCACCTGCGCGCGTTGCATCCGCAGCTGCCGATCGTGGTGGTGTCCGCGCGCGAAGAGCCCACTGTGATGCGGCGCGCGCTCGATCACGGCGCGGTCGGCTTCATCCCCAAATCCGCCGATGCGGCGACGCTGGGCGAGGCGATCACGCGCGTGCTCGACGGCGACCGCTGGGCGCCATCGGTCGCCTTGTCCGCGCCGGCAGCCCACGCAGACGAACACGACGCCGCGCAGCGCCTGCGCGACCTCACGCCGCAGCAGTTCCGCGTGCTGCAGATGCTCGGCGCGGGGCTGCTGAACAAGCAGATCGGTTACGAACTCGGCGTGTCGGAAGCGACGGTGAAGGCGCACGTGACCGCGATCCTGCGCAAGCTAGGCGCCAGCAACCGCACCCAGGCCGTGCTGATCGCCGGCCGCCTCGCGCTCGACCCGAGCGCGATCGTGCCGCCGCCGGAAGAAGCCGAGTAACAGCACCGTCCCGTCCACGGGTGTAGGCTCCGCGCATGAGCCTGCATCGGCCCGTCGCCGCACTGCGTCCCTTCGTCGAAGCCCTGTGGGCGAGCGATGGCGCGCCGTCGCCTGCGACGCGCGAACACGTGCTGCCTTGCGGAACGATGCACCTGGCGATCCGTCTCGATGCGACGTCGTTGCGGTTGTATCGCAACGACGATGACGCCATCGGCGAACGCCTCGCCGCGGCGGTTGTCGCCGGTGCGCGCACACGGTTCTACACCAAGCTCGCGCAACCGACGGCGTCGGTCGGCGTGATGCTGCGCGCTGGCGCAGCCCGGGCCCTGCTCGGTTGCGACGCGGACGTGCTCGCCGGCCGGCATGTCGCGCTGTGCGATATCTGGAGTGCGGGCGAAGTTGAACGCCTGCAGGAACGCCTGAGCGAAGCCGCGGACGCGTCGGCTCGCATCGACGTGCTGCAGTCGGCCCTGCTCGCGCGTCTTCGACCGATCCACGCGATGCACCCCGCGATCGCGCAGGCCTTGCAGTCGCTGGGCGAAGGCGAGGCGGTCCGCACTGCCGTCGCCGTAAGCGGGTGCAGCCATCGCCATTTCATCGCGCGATTTCGTGCTGCGACGGGTCTGGCGCCGAAGGAGTACGCACGCGTGCGGCGTCTGCGCCGCGCACTGCGTGGCCTGTCGCAGGGACACGCACTCGGCGATGTCGCGCTGGATGCAGGCTATGCCGACCAGGCGCACCTGCAGCGCGAGTTCCGCGCGATGTGTGGCATGACGCCACGCGAGTACCGACGCGCCGGCGCGCGTGCCCAGGTGCACGTGGCCGCGGTCAATTTCGTTCAAGACCGGTCCGGCGCACCGGCATAGGCTGCGTCCACGTCCCACACCGCGAGGCCGCCCATGTCCACCCGAGAACTGTTCGCCTACCTGTGCGTGCCCGATGCGCAGGCTGCGATGACCTTCTACCGCGATGTCTTCGACGCCCAGGAGACGCTGCGCCTGGTCGAGGCGGGCGGTCGCATCGGTCATGCGGAGGTGTCGATCGCAGGCACCACGCTGATGCTGTGCGAACCGTATCCGGAGTACGGCATCGTTCCGCCCGATCCGACGTCCACAACGAATGTCACCATTCACGTCCACGTCGACGATGCGGATGCGACGATTAAGCGCGCACTCGATGCGGGCGCGACGCTGGTGATGCCGCCACGCGACCAGTTCTACGGCGAACGCTCCGGCGTCGTGCGCGATCCAGCCGGCCATCGATGGAACATCGGACACAGCATCGAGGAGGTCGACGCCGCGGAAATGCAGCGCCGCTTCGCCACGCTGACCGCTTCGCCGGACGGCCCCTGCTGATCGATCACGCCGGCATCACGCGGATTCGACGTCGCCTTGCGTCGATCACGTGCGTTGCACGGCGCGTGTCGTACTTGGTGGTTGCATGAGCGGGACACGTCGAGAAGGCATGTCGGGAGCGGCGACGGCGCTGTGCGTCGCCGCCGTTCTTGTCGCGCTCGGCGGCTGCGGAGGCGAAGCCCGTCTGCGCGCCGGTGAGGACACCGGACCATCGCCGGTGATCGCGTCGCCGCAGACCTCGGCCATCCCCACGCTCAACATCGCACCGGCGAAAGGCTGGGCGAAGGGCGAGAAGCCGACGCCCGCGAGGGGGTTGTCGGTCGGCACGTTCGCCACTGGCCTCGACCATCCGCGCTGGCTTTACGTGCTGCCGAACGGCGACGTGCTCGTGGCCGAGAGCAACGCGCCGCCGGGCAAGCGCGGCATCGGTGGGATCAAGGGCAAGATCATGGGGTCGGTGATGAAGAAGGCCGGCTCTGGTGCGCCAAGCGCGAACCGCATCACCCTGCTGCGCGATGCCGATGGCGACGGGGTCGCGGAGACGCGCAGCGTGTTCGCCAGTGGGCTCACTTCGCCGTTCGGCATGGCGCTGGTCGGCGACACGCTCTACATCGCCAACGCCGATGCGCTCGTGCGCGTTGCGTATGCGGCGGGACAGCAGCAGGCCGGGGGCGCGCCGCAGAAGGTCGTCGATCTTCCCGGTGGCGGCGACCAGCTCAACCATCACTGGACCAAGAGCCTGGTCGCCTCGCCCGACGGAACGCGTCTCTACGTCGGAGTGGGCTCCAACAGCAACATCGCCGAGAACGGACTGGAAGCGGAAGTCGAGCGCGCGAACGTGTTGCAGATCGATCCTGCCGCCGGCACGCGTCGCATCTTCGCGAGCGGTCTGCGCAACCCGGTCGGATTGGCGTGGGAGCCGCGAAGCTCACGCCTGTGGGTCGTGGTCAACGAGCGCGACGAACTGGGCAACGACCTGGTGCCCGACTACCTCACGCGTGTCGACGAGGGTGCGTTCTATGGCTGGCCGTGGTCGTACTGGGGCGCGCACGTCGATACGCGCGTGACTCCGGCGCAGCCCGATCGCGCCGCATCCGCGCGTATCCCGGACTACGCGCTGGGCTCGCACGTTGCGCCACTCGGCCTGACATTCGCGCAGGGCAATCGGCTCGGCCGCGCGTTCGCGGAAGGCGCGTTCATCGGCCTGCACGGTTCGTGGAACCGCGATCCGCTCAACGGCTACAAGGTGGTGTTCGTGCCGTTCCACGATGGCAAGCCCGAAGGTGCGATGGTCGACGTACTCACCGGTTTCATCGATGGACAGCAGAACGCGCGCGGCCGACCGGTCGGCGTCGCGATCGCGCGCGACGGCGCGCTGCTCGTGGCAGACGACGTCGGCAACACCGTCTGGCGGGTCGCCGGCGCACCTGCGGTGGCGACGCGCTAGGCCTGCACGGCCTGCCGCTGCGCGGCGAGGAAGGCACGCAACGATGCCGGCCGTACCGGCTTGGTCAACACGCGGCATCCGTGCTCGCGCGCGGCGAGCTTCAGCGCATCGCTGCCATCGCCGGTGAGCAACGCCGCTGGCAGCATCCGGCCGCATTGCGCGCGCAACGCGTCGATCACGCCAAGGCCATCGAGGCGATCGTGCAGGTGGTAGTCGACCAGCGCGACGTCGGGCTGCTGCGACAGCAACGCCAGCGCTTCGTCCGCGTTGGCCGCGGTGAACGCGACCACGCCCCACCGTTGCAGCAGGCTGCGCATGCCATCGAGGATCTCGCGATCGTTGTCCACACACAGCACGCGCAGGCCGGCCAGCGAATCGCCGCCGACCACGAGATGCGGTTCGGGAAGCGGCGCGGCATACATCGCGCGGCCGAACGGCACAGTGATCGAGAACACGCTGCCCACGCCGATGCGCGAACGCACGCGCAGCGGGTGTTCGAGCGTGCGCGCGATGCGTTGACAGATGGACAGCCCGAGACCAAGTCCACGCTCGCCGCCGATGCCGGGCTGATCGAAGCGACGGAACTCGTCGAAGATCTGCGCGAGGTGGTGCTCCGAGATGCCGGGCCCGGTGTCCCACACCTGCAACTCGATCGCACCTTCGCGCACGCGCGCAGCGATCAGTACGCCGCCCTCGCGCGTGTAACGCAGCGCATTGGCGAGGAAGTTCTGCAACGCGCGGCGCAACAGGCGACGGTCGCTGCGCACGGGACGTGGACGATCCGGCGCACGCACACGCAACTGCAGGCCGCGACCGGCCGCGACCGGCGCGTACTGCGCAACGAGTTCGCGCAGCAGCTCGTTCACGTCGAAGTCGGTGATGTCCACGCGCAACGCGCCCGCGTCGAGGCGCGAGATGTCGAGCAGTCCGTCGAGCAGATCCTCGGCCGCGCGCAGCGACGCGTCCACGCGCTCGGCCAGCCGCGCCTGCTCGCCGGTATCACCGGCTTCGCGCAACGCACTCGCGAACAACCGCGCCGCGTTGAGCGGCTGCAGCACGTCGTGGCTGATCGCCGCGAGGAAGCGCGTCTTCGACTGCTGTGCAGCCTCCGCCTCGCGCGTGCGCAGTTCGACACGCTGTTCCAGGGTTTCATTGACTTCGCGCAGGCCTTGCTCGGCGCGCTTGTAATCCGTCACGTCGCTGTAGGTGGTGACGTAGCCGCCAGGCAGCGGACGGCCGCGCATCTCGATCACCTGTCCGTTCGCGCGCACGCGCTCGAATACGTGCGGCGCGCCGGCGCGCAAATGCCTGAGGCGACGGCGCACCTGGCCTTCGATGTCGCCCGGACCCATCTCGCCGCGCTCGGCGTTCCAGCGGATCAGGTCGCTGACCGGTCGGCCGACGTAGAGCATGCCGTCGGGGTAGTCGAACAGTTCCTGATAGCGGCGGTTCCATGCGACCAGGCGCATCTCCGCGTCGACCACGCTCACGCCCTGGCTGATGTTCTCCAGTGTGGTCGAGAGGATCTGCCGGTTGAAGCGCAGCTCCTGGTTCGCTTCGTCCAGGAGCGCAACGACTTCGCCCAGCTCCATGCCAGAGCCGCGCAATGCGCTGGTCAGGGTGAGTCGCGCCGACGCTGCGCCGATCGCCGACGCGAGCAGGCGTTCGGTGAACTGCGCGAGCGCGCGATCCGCGGGTTGTTCGGGTTGCCATGCGCGGCCCTGCTGTTGCGCGTATTCCTCGAACGCACGACGCGCATGGCGTTCGCCGACAATGCGCTCGGCCAGCGCGAGCAGCTCACCGCCGCGCACGCTGCCGGCCCAGCCGCCGGGACCGAGCGCCGGACGCTGCACGTAGGGATCGAGGAAGGGCGCGGCGAGCAGTTGCTCCTGCAGTCGCGGGCGCTGTCGCACCGACACGAACAGGAACACGCCGACGTTGAACAGCAGCGACCAGAACGTGCCGTGCGTGAGTGGATCCCAGCCGTGCAGGCCGAACAACTGCTCCGGCCGTAGCCAGTCGACGCCGAGCGGGCCCTGCTCGATCCACCCGGTGGCGAACCAGCCGCCGCGTGCCAGCGCCGGCAACAGCAGCGTGTACAGCCACAGCACGGTGCCAGCGAACAGCCCGGCGAACGCGCCCGAGCGACTCGCGCCGCGCCAGTACAGGCCGCCGATCAGCGCCGGGGCGAACTGCGCGACCGCCGCGAAGGCGAGCAGGCCATGCTGTGCCAGCGTGTCCTCGCCCGCACCGTAATAGGCAGAGCCGCGGTGATAGCCATAGGCCATCATCGCCAGGCCGAAGATCGTCGCGCGGCGTACCCACAGCACCTGCTTGTCGATGCCCTGGCTCTCGCGCAGCGCACCGGAGCGCAGCAGCAGCGGCATGATCAGGTCGTTGCTGACCATCGTCGACAGCGCCACGCTGGCCACGATCACCATGCCGGTCGCGGCCGAAAAGCCGCCGATGTAGACGATCAGCGCGAGTGTTTCCTGCTGCAGCGCCAGCGGCAGGGCGAGCACGAAGGTGTCCGGCGATGCGCCGCTGCCGGCGAGCAGGCTCTGTCCAGCCAGCGTGATCGGCACGACCAGCAATGAGATGAGCACCAGGTACGTGCCGAACAGCCAGCGCGCGGAGCGCAGGTCGGACGGGTCCTGGCATTCCACCACCGCCACGTGGAACTGGCGCGGCAGGCAGACGATCGCGGTGAAGGCGAGCAGTGTCTGCGCGACGAAGCCCGCCGGCAGGCCCGGCGCAGTCACCACCGGCGCGGCCTGGATCATGCGTTCGACGAGGTTGCCGGTCCCGGGCAGGTGCATCAGTGCGAACACGCCGATGGCGACGAACGCGAGCAGCTTCACCAATGATTCCAGCGCGACCGCCAGCACCATGCCGCGATGGTGTTCGGTCGCGTCGATCTGGCGCGTGCCGAACAGGATCGCGAACACCGCCAGCAGCAGGGCGACGTAGAAGGCGGGATCGGACAGCAGGCCGGCGTCGCTGGGCACGTCGGCCAGCACTTCCACGCTCATCGCGACCGCCTTGAACTGCAGGGCCACGTACGGCACCGCCGCGGTCAGCGCGACCGCCGCCACCAGCGCCGCCAGGCCCGGCGCGCGACCGTAGCGCGAGGACAGGAAGTCGGCGATCGAGACGATGCGTGCCTCACCGGAGATCAGCACCAGACGTTCGAGGATGCGCCAGCCGAAGGCGAGCATCAGCAAAGGGCCGAGGTAGATCGGCAGGAAGCCCAGCCCGGTGCGCGCCGCCGTGCCGACCGCGCCGTAGAACGTCCACGACGAGCAGTACACGGCCAGCGCCAACGAATACACGGCCGGACGCATCCAGCGCGCTTTCGGCGTGGTCTCGCGCTGGTCGCCGTAGTAGGCGACCACGAACAGCACGCCGACGTAGCCCGCCGACACCAGCAGAAGAATCCAGCCCGGAATCACCGGTGGTCGTCCTCGTTCGGATCCATGTCCGAGTGTAGAACGATGGCGGCCGATGGGCTCGGCCGGCCCGGGCCGGAAAGGTCAGATCAGTGAATCCGCCAGCCGTGCGATGCCCTCGACGCTGCGCCGCCAGCGCGGCCGGCCGCGCCAGCCCGACAGCTGGAGGATCTCCGCGTCGGCCAGATAGTCGGCCTCGATGGCATGCAGCCGAGCCACCACCGAGCGGTCGTAGCACAGCAGGCCGGCTTCGGCGTTGAGCGCGAAGGAACGGATGTCGAGATTGATCGAGCCAATCAACGCGATGTCGTCGTCCACGCTCAGGTGCTTCGCGTGGAGGAAGTGCGGACGATACAGCGCGATGCGCACGCCCGCCTGCAACAGTTCGTCGTAGTACGAACGCTGCGCCCAGCGCGTCAGTCGCTGGTTGTTGCTCAGCGAGAGGATCAGCTGCACTTCCACGCCTGACAGCGCCGCGACGCGCAGCGCGCCCAACGTCATGTCGTCCGGCACGAAGTAGGGCGTCGCCAGCACTACCTTTCGACGCGCGCGCTGAACCAGCGCGACGACGACGTTGCGCGCGTTCTCGAACGGATACGCAGGCCCGCTGGGCAGCACCTGTGCGGCCATGTCGCCGGCAACGCTATCGATGGACGTGTCCAGCGTGAGGATCTCGCCCGTCTCGATGAACCAGTCGCTGGCGAACAGCGCCGCGATCTGCCGCACCACCGGCCCGTGCACGCGCGCCACGAGCTCGCGGTTTGGTCGATCCGGCACGAATGCCGCATCGGCAAGGTTCTGCGAACCGATGTAGCCGCAGTGACGGTCGATCAGCGCGAGCTTGCGATGGTTGCGCAGGTCCATGCGCGAGAGGCTGCGCCAGGCGAGACCGCCGGACAGCATCGCGTGGACCTCCACCCCGGCCTTGCGCAACGGCTTCGCGAACGCGCGCAGCCCGGGTTTGGCGCCGACCGCATCGAGCAGTAATCGACACCGCACGCCGCGCGCGACCGCGCGCGCCAATGCATCGGCGATGGAGCGACCGATCTCGTCATCGAACATCAGGTAGTACAGGAGATGGACTTCCTCGCGCGCACTGTCGATGTCGGCGACGAGCGCGGCGATGGAGGCGTCGTAATCGTCGAGCAGGACGATTTCGTTCCCGTGCATTGGCATGAAATCGCCGAGGCGTTCGGCCAGGCGCGCGACATCGGGCACGGGTCCGGATTCCGGCGGCGTCCAGCGCAGCTCGCCTAGGCCGACCTGGCGTTCACGGATCAGCTGCGACGCACGCGCCTGCCGTTCGCGACGGATGCGCGCGAGCCACGGGTGGCCGAGCACCAGATACAACGGCAACCCGAGCAACGGCACGAATCCCACCAGCAACAGCCAGCTGCGCGCGGCCGCGGGCGCGCTGCGCACCGGAATCCACGCGAGCGCCGCCAGCCGGATCAGCCAGTCCAGCAGGAACAACCAATAGCCGGGACTCAGGTCGTCGGGCATGCCTGCATTGGAGCACGTGGCGAAGGGACACGGGCGGCCGCCGCATGCCTGATTGCCACGTGGCGCCAAGAATTGAGAGTCGTCTTATGGATTCGTTCCTACACCGAAGCGAGCCTCTGTCCTCTTTCCAACTCAAACGAAATGTTTATGAAACAGGCGAAGTGGACGTGGGCCGACGGTGAGCGCCAGTTGCACGAGGGGCCGGTTCCGAACGGTCCGTGGGCGCGATGTCTGGCGGTGTCGCGATTGGGCAGCGTCGCGTCGACCGCGCCGGAGCTCTCGGTGTGGGTGCAGGTCCGCGGTCACGCCTGGATCGAAGCGAAGGAAGGACGGTTCTATCTGCGCCCGGGCGACTGGGTCGCCTTCGCCAAGGATTCGCACCCCGTCGTGCAGGCGGATGCGCGCGGCCTCTGCCTGGGCCTGAGCATCGCCGAGGACGCGGTGAAGGCGATGGCGCAGTTCTCCGAATTCGGCCTATACGTGGGCCGGGGACGACTGACGCTGCCCGAACTTCGCAACAACGTGAAGCTGTGGCATCGGCTCGCACGTTCGCTGGCGCTGCCGCAATCGGCGCGCATGGATGCCAACCTGCGCTCGCTGATGCTGAACCTTGAAGGCATGCAGCGCGAATATCGCACGGCCCTGCAGCGCTGCCCCGGTCCGTCGCACGGACGCAAGCGCCAGGTCTTCGAGCGCATGCAGCGCGCGCGCCTGTACATGGAAGGCCATTGCGATCGCATGGTCCGTGTCGGCGAGCTCGCCGAACGCACGCAGTTCTCGGTCTGGTACTTCTCGAAGGTATTCCACCGCCTCTACGGACAAAGCCCCCAGTCCGCATCCGCAGTGCTGCGGCTGGAGCACGCGGCGAACCTGCTCGTATCCACGCCGATGACGATCGGCGAAGTCGGCGTCGCAAGCGGCTTCGACAACAACTGCAGCTTGCCCGCAGTTTCCGTGCGCGCTTTGGCATGACCGCGAGCGACTTCCGCAGCTCCGGCCAGCCACGACTGATTTCGCAAACCTGCGGAACCTCGCGCGCAAACCACATCGCCGGTGTACGCGATGCGCTCCGATACACCGGGGAAAACGCTGTTTCCCTCTCCAACTCTAACGTGACTGGACGTTTAACGCGCCCATAACGTGGCGGGAGAGAAAGATGAAACAACGCAACAAGCGCGCCGTCGTGCGCATCGGCATGCTGCCGCTCGGCATCGCGGCCGCACTGTCGCCGGTGGTCGCCAGCGCGGCGGAATCCGGGGAGAAGGACGCCACGACGCTGGACCGGATCGAGGTGACGGGGTCGAGGATTCGTCAGGTCAGCCTGGAAACCGCACAGCCGGTCATCAGCCTGAGTCGTGCTGACATCCAGAAGCAGGGTTTCACCAGCGTCGCTGACATCCTCCAGAACATCAGCGCTGCGGGCTCGCCGTCCATCAGCCGCGCTGATGCGCTGGCGTCGGGTGAGGAAGTCGGCGGTCAGTACATCGATCTGCGCAACCTTGGTCCGGAGCGCACCCTGGTGCTGATCGACGGCAAGCGCATGGGTATCAGCTCGGGCGGCTATTCCGACCTTGCCTCGATCCCGACTTCCGTTGTCGAGCGCATCGAAGTTCTGACCGATGGCGCCTCGGCGCTCTATGGTTCGGACGCGATTGCTGGCGTGGTCAACATCATCACCCGCAAGGGCTTCGATGGCGCGGAGGCGGGTGCCTACATCGGCCAGTATGGCCAGGGCGATGGCACCAAGCAGATCTACAACTTCCTCATTGGCAGTACCGGAGATCGCAGTTCGGTCGCGCTGGGCGTTGAGTACACCAAAGAAGATCCGGTTTACGCGAAGGACCGTCCGTTCAGCGCTACCGGACAGGGCCCGTATCACCCGGCTCCCTATGACCTGACCAGCAGCTCCGTCGCCTCCAATGGGTGGAGCGGCATTTCGCAGCGGGGTGTGATCTCGAACGGCCCTTGCGGAGGTGGTTTGATGAGCCCGACCACGGAGGATTTCTGTGGCGAGGGGCTTGGCCGGAGCTGGACGGTGGATGCCGGTGGTGACCCGACCAACTTTGCGGACTATCACCCCACCAACGCGGGCGACTTCGCCAACTCGAACCAGCAGATGCTTCTGCAGACGGGCATCGAGCGTCGCTCGGTGTTTGCCAATGGAAGCTTTGACCTCACGGATAACGTGCGCTTCACGGCTGACGCGCTGTACACGCATCGTGAGACGCTGCAGCAGATCGCGGGCTACCCCTACCGTTCTTCGGCCTACGCCACCCCGCTTTCCGCAACCAGCTACTTCAATCCGCTGGACAAGAGCATCACCTTCCAGCGCCGCACCTGGGAAGTTCCGCGTCAGACCCTTTCCGAACTGACCACGTATCGCTTCAGTGGCGGTTTTGAGGGCACGTTCGACATCGCCGACAAGCCGTGGGACTGGGATGTCGGCTACGTTTACAACGAGAACAAGGGCGTCAAGACCGGAACGGGCAACCTGTTCATTCCGAATGTGCGTAGTGCGGTCGGTCCCTCGTTCCTCGACACCGATGGAGTGGTCAAGTGCGGTACTTCGAGCAAGCCCATCGAAGATTGCATACCGTGGAATCCGCTTTCGCCGTACGGCGCAAACGACCCGGGCAATCTCTCGGATCCGGCGTTGCAGGCGTACCTGTTCCTGCCCAGCCATGACACCTCTGAGACTTCCACGACGGTTTACAGCGCCAACCTGAGTGGCGTCCTCGCCAACCTGCCGGCCGGCGACCTGGGCATGGCGGTCGGTTATGAGCACCGCCGTGAGCAAGCACACTACGACCCGGACGCGTTGAACCAGTCGGGTCTCTCGACGGATCTGTCGGGTGGTCCGACGGCAGGCGGTTACTCGCTGAACGAACTCTTCCTCGAGTTCAGCGTGCCGGTTCTTGCTGACGTCCCCGGTGCAAAGGAACTCTCCTTCGACATTGCCGGCCGCTATTCCGACTACAACACCTTCGGCGATACGGTGAACGGTAAGTTCGGTCTGAAGTGGCGTCCGATTGAAGATCTGCTCGTGCGCGGAACCATCGCCACTGGCTTCCGTGCGCCGACTGTGGCCGATCTGTACGGTGGCACGAGCGAGACGTTCGACAACTACACCGATCCGTGCGACACGATGTTCGGCACTGCAATTCGCAATGCAGGCGTTGCAGCGCGCTGCACCGGTGATGTGCCCGCTGGCTTCCGTCAGGAGGCGTCGGGCGGCTCTCCGGCAAGCGGACCGGGTGCCCAGTCGAATTACACGTACCTGTCGGGCTCCAATTCGCACCTGACCCCGGAGACTTCCAAGTCCTACACCTTTGGCTTCGTTTACAGCCCGAGTTGGGCCGAAGGGCTGGATGTCAGTCTCGACTGGTGGAAGATCCGGATCGACGATGTCATTGCTTCGGAAACGGTGACTTCGATCCTGAATCAGTGCTATGTGCAGGGCATCGATGGTGCCTGCGGCCGCTTCGAGCGTGATGCGGTGAGCGGTCAGGTGGTGGACGCCACCCGCATTCTGGTCAATGGTGGTTACCAGGAAACGGCCGGCTACGACTTCAACGTTGGATACAAGCTCCCGGAAACGGCCTTCGGTCAGTTCAGATTCGACTGGAAGTCGACCTATATCGACTACCTCGAGTACAAGCGTGACAACGAAGAGGTCACGCCGATCAACCAGTACACTGGGTGGGATTCGAACTTCCGTATCCGCTCGAATCTGACGCTTGACTGGTCCAAGGGTGACTTCGGGGCTTCGTGGACGGCGCGTTACTACTCGGGCATGAAGGAAGCGTGTGCGTACGATTTGGAGGGTGGTTCGGAATGCAACATGCCGGACTTCGTCTCTGCGTACACGCTGGAACAACCTTCCCATCAGCGCGGGTCCAACACGTTCCACGATATGCAGTTCCGCTATAGCACGCCGTGGAATGCCACGGTTTCGCTTGGCGCGAACAATGTGTTCGGGCATGAGGGGCCGGTCACTTACGGCGATCCGAACAGCGACTTCGACTACTACGGTGGTTTCGATATTGGTCGCTTCTACTACCTGAAGTACCAGCAGCGCTTCTGATCGGCTGCATGCAAGTCGCAACACCCACTACGGCCCTTCGGGGCCGTAGTGTTTTGCAGGATCGTCATCCGCAAACACGGGCACGGCGACTCACGTACGCACAAACAAAAACCCCGCCTTTCGGCGGGGTTTCCGGTATTGCATCCGACAAGCCGGAAGGCGGCTTACTTGATCTTGCCTTCCTTGTAGGTCACGTGCTTGCGAACGACGGGGTCGTACTTCTTGACCTCCATCTTGTTCGGCGTGTTCTTCTTGTTCTTGTCGGTGGTGTAGAAGTGGCCGGTGCCGGCCGAGGAGATCAGGCGGATCTTGTCGCGCTTGGAAGCCATGGGTCAGTTCTCCTCAGATCTTCTCGCCGCGGGCACGCAGCTCGGCGAGGACGGCATCGATACCGTTCTTGTCGATGGTGCGCAGGGCGGCGCTGGAAACACGCAGCTTCACCCAACGGTTTTCCGAAGCGACCCAGAAGCGGCGCTCGTGGAGGTTGGGAAGGAAACGGCGGCGGGTCTTGTTCATGGCATGCGAGACGTTGTTGCCGGTCGTCGTTCGCTTGCCGGTTACTTGGCATACACGGGCCATACGCACCTCGAAAGGTAAATGGTGTCTCCCTTGGCCAGGGAGGCGGCGGCCCCTCCGCTTCCGGACCTCCGGAGGCGGCGCACGATACGGGTGTGGAAACCTGGCTGCCGGTGGCGGGACGGAATCGTGCTTCCGGACCCCGCCCGGTCGTGTCCCGAAGGGCAGACCGGACGCAGCGAGCCGGCAATTATGCCGCGCAACCCGGCCCCGGGCAAGCACTTATCCACAGTGCCGGACCGGGCGAGGGCCCGGCGCCGGCCTCGGGCTCAGTCCGCCTTGGCCGTCGCGGTCGCCGACTTGCGGATGAAGGCGCGGACCTGCTCCTCCAGCACGGGCAGCGGCACCGAGCCCTCGCTGAGCAGGGCATCGTGGAAGGCCTTCACGTCGAACTTCGATCCCAGCGCCTTCTCGGCCTCAGCGCGCAGCCGGACGATGGTGATCTCGCCCAGCTTGTAGCTCAGCGCCTGGGCCGGCCAGGAGATGTAGCGGTCGACCTCGGTGGAGACTTCATGCTCGCTGAGCGCGGTCCGGTCGCGCAGGTAGGCCAGCGCCTGGTCGCGGGTCCAGCCCTTGTGATGCACGCCGGTGTCGATGACCAGGCGGCAAGCGCGCCACATTTCGTAGGTCAGGCGGCCGAAGTCCTCGTACGGCGTCTCGTAGATGCCCATCTCCACGCCGAGCTTCTCGCTGTACAGACCCCAGCCTTCACCGTAGGCGGAGATGTACGTCTCGCGGCGGAACGCGGGCAGTTCGCCCTGTTCCTTGGCCAGCGAACCCTGCAGCGCATGGCCGGGGGCCGACTCGTGCAGGGTCAGCGCGGGCAGGTTGTAGAGCGGGCGCGAGGGCAGGTCGTAGGTGTTGACCCAGTACGTGCCCGCGCCGCCGCGGCCGCTGGTCCAGAACGGCGCGATGTCCGGCGGCACCGGGACGATCGTGAAGCGGCCGCGCGGCAGCGTACCGATGTACTTGCCGATCTCGCCGTCCACGCGCTTGGAAATCCAGGCCGCGCGATCGAGCAGCTGCTGCGGCGTGGTCGCATAGAACTGCTTGTCGGTGCGCAGGAACTTCAGGAAGTCCGCGAAGCTGCCCTTGAAGCCGACCTGCTGGATGATCTTGTCCATCTCGGCCTGGATGCGCGCGACTTCGTCCAGGCCGATCTGGTGGATCTGCTCCGGATCCAGGTCCAGCGTGGTGTATTCGCGGATCTGCTGGCGGTAGAACGCCTCGCCGTCGGGCATCTGCTCGGCGCCGAGCGTGGTGCGCGCCTTCGGCACGTATTCCTTGCGGAAGAATGTCAGCAGGTTCGCGTAGGAGGGAATGACCTTGTCGCGGATCGCGTCGGTCGCGTCGGCACGCAGCTTGGCCTGCTCGTCGGCGGGAATCGTCGCCGGCATGCGCTTGAACGGATCGTAGAACTTCGATTCCTGCGGATCCTTCAGGTCCGCCACCGCGCTGATCGAGCCGTCGCGTCCGTCGAGCACCGCGCGCGGCACGCTGAAGCCGCGCGACAGGCCGGCGCGCATGTTCGCGATGTTCTGGTCGAAGTAGCGCGGCACGTCGCGCAGGCGGTCGATATAGGCGCGGTAGTCCTCGCTGGTGCGCAGCGGGCGACGCGCCATGAAGCCCAGGTTCGACCAGAACGACGAGTCGGAATTGAACGGCATCTCGTAGCCGCGCAGGCGCACCTCGGCGGCGAGGTTCTCGACCTGCGCGCGATAGACGGCGAAGTTCACCTTGTTCTGCTCATCGAGCTTCGTGGCGTCGATGCCGTCGAGCTGGCGCAGCACGTCGTCCCACACCTTCAACCGCGCCTTCTGCGTGGCGGCGTCGACCGACGGCAGGTTATGGCGATTGCCCGAGCCGTCGTTGTCCTCGTCGGACATCCCCATCTCGTCCTGCCGCCACTGCCATTCCTTGGTGTAGATGGCCTGGAACCGATCGTCGACCGGGCCGGCGAAGGCCGTGGTGGAGATCAGGGCGAGCTGGGCGGACAGCGCGGCGGTGAGGAGCAGTCGTTTCACGGCGGGAACCTGGGTGACGAAGCGCCGATCTTCGCATCCCGGACCATGCCGTGGTTGGCTGATAAGACAGTTTGGTGGGGCCGCGTCACAGCCCCGGGCCGACCGGCGGGGCATACGCCGGCGTCCGGTTCAATGGCTGGCGCGATCGCGTTTCCAGCCGCGGTGCCTGATGTCCAGGTACAGGCTGTAGGCGGCGGTGAAAGCCGGGAACAGGTTCTGGATCACGCCCACCGAGTCCTGCTTCTGCGAGAACACGAAGTAGCTCAGCGTCATCGCGCTGCCCAGCAGGCTCATGTACCAGAACAGGCGCGGGATGACCGGCCGTCCGTACTTGCGCGAGGCGAGGAACTGCACCAGCCAGCGCCCGCCGAACATGATGGCGCCCGTCAGGCCGATGATCTTCCACGGCGACATGTGCAGCCCGGTCCATTCGAGCCAGGCGATGGGGTGGTTCATGAAGTCGTATTCCATGACGCGATCCGATGGGCCGGTGCCCTGCGGGTGTGACGGCCGGGTAGCAAGGCCGACGGTGGGTTCAGACCTCGCGTGTGCCGGTGATCTTGTTGCGACGGATCAGCCAGGACACGCCGCGCAGGTCGTTGATGCCGACCAGTGCGCGGTTGAGGTTGTTGTACTTGGATACGCCGGTCGAACGCGGGCGGTGGTTGACCGGCACGCTCACCGTCTTCCAACCGGCGCGCTGCATCAGCGCGGGCAGGTAGCGGTGCATGTGGTCGAAGTAGGGCAGGTCGAGGAACGCCGCGCGCTCGAACAGCTTGATGCCGCAACCGGTATCGGGCGTGTCGTCGCGCAGCATGCGCGCACGGATCGCGTTCGCCCACTTCGATGCCCAGCGCTTGCTGCCACTATCGCGCCGGTTCACGCGCCACCCCGCGAACAGCTTGATGCTGTCGTCGCCGTTCGCGCGCTGTGCGATGAGTTTGGGGATGTCGGCCGGATCGTTCTGGCCGTCGCCATCGAGCGTGGCGATCCACGGCGCGCGCGCGGCCTTCACGCCGGTGCGGATCGCGGTGCTCTGGCCGCTCTGCCTCAGGTGTTGGATCACGCGAAGCTCGGGCACCTGCGACTTGAGCGCGGTGAGCACGGCGAGCGTGTCGTCGCGCGAATGATCGTCGACGTAGACGATCTCGAACTCCGCCACGTCGCGCAGCGCAGCGGTGATCTCGTGCACCAGCGGCGCGATGTTGTCGCGCTCGTTGAACACCGGAACGACGACCGAGATCTGTGGGGTCGCGCTCATGTCGGCGCTCACGCCCTGTCGCCGAAGTACTCGCGGCACCAGGCCACGACCTGCGGCAGGCCGCTTTCGATGGACGTCGCCGGCTCGAAGCCGAACGCGTCGTGTGCGCGTTGGGTGTCGGCCATCGTTTCGACCATGTCGCCCGGCTGCATCGGCTTGTACACCTTCTGCGCCGTCACGCCGGCCGCCTGTTCGATCACCGCGATGAAGCGCTCCAGCTCCACCGGCGTGTGATTGCCCAGGTTGAACACGCGGTGCGGCACCGCGGGCGGCGCCACGTCGGCCGATGGCGGATGGTCGAGCGCGCCGAGCACGCCGTTGACGATGTCGTCGACGAAGGTGAAGTCGCGGCGCATCTTGCCGTGGTTGAACACCTCGATCGGACGTCCCGCCAGCACGGCGCGCGAGAACAGCAGCGGCGCCATGTCGGGCCGGCCCCACGGGCCGTACACAGTGAAGAAACGCAGGCCGGTCGAACGCAGGCCGTAGAGGTGCGCGTAGGTGTGCGCCATCAGCTCGTTCGCGGCCTTGGTCGCTGCGTACAGCGAGCGCGGCCGGTCGATGCGCTGGTCTTCCGAGAACGGCGGCGTCGCCGAATCGCCGTACACCGACGAAGAGCTCGCGTACACCAGATGCTGCACGCCGCGATGGCGGCACAGCTCGAGCATGTTCACGAAACCGGTGAGGTTGCTGTCGACGTAAGCGTGCGGATGGGTCAGCGAATAGCGCACGCCGGCCTGCGCGGCCAGGTGGATCACGTGGGTGGGCTGCACCTCGTCGAACAGGGCGGCCAGACCGTCGCGGTCGGTGAGGTCGAGCGCGCGGATGTCCACGTCCGGGCACAGCGCGGCGACGCGGTCGCGCTTGATGCGCGGGTCGTAGTAGTCGTTGTAGTTGTCGAGGCCGACGACGCGCGCGCCCCGCGTACGGAGCGCGCGGCAGGTGTATGCGCCGATGAAGCCGGCGGCGCCGGTGACGAGGATGGTGCCGGGGGAGGGTTCAGCCATCGGTTGTCTTGTGTGATGTGGGATCAGTCCGGGCCCGGATTGATATCGAAGCCCAGTGTCAGTTTGAGGTCGGCCAGGCCGGCGCTGAGCGACGGGTCGAGTTCGAACCCGAAGTTGCTCTCGCCAGAAAGACCGATGACCAACCCGCAGCGGCCGCCGCGGACGAAGAATGTTTGCAGAGTCTCGCGATGCATGGCCAGCCGTTGCTGCACGCCACGCAGGTAGTCCTGCAAATCCTCATCCGACCAGTTTCGCGAACCGGATGTCAGATTTGTGTAGGCGTAACTTTCCCGGTACTGACCGTCCAGCGGCGTGCCCTTGGGCGTGCGGCGTGGCTCGCCCGCGCGCCAGGCGCGTTCGGGTGTCAGGCCCAGCTGGTCGAACAGCGGGCGGATATCGTCGCGCGGATGGATGGCGCGCAGCGTGACGCGATAACGGTACGGGTTCATGCCGGCCGCGCCCCGGTTACTCGGTGACGGTACCGCGCAGCTTTTCGAGCACGCCCTCGAGCGAGTCGACGTCGGTGTAGTGGATCACCAGGCGGCCCTTGCCGCCGCGACCGTGCAGGACGTTGACCTTGGTGTTGAGCGACTCGGACAGCTCGCGCTCCAGGGCGACGATGTCGGCCTGCGGCTTGACCTTGGCCGGCTTGGCCCGGGCGGCGGCGCTGGTCGGGATCTGGCCCGCCGACAGCTGCTGCACGCGGTGTTCGACCTCGCGCACGGACCAGCCGTGTTCGGCGGCCTGGCGCGCCAGCGCGATCGCCGCCTGCGGCGTCAGCGCGAGTAGCGCACGCGCGTGGCCCATCTCCAGCGAGTGGGTTTCCAGCAGCACGCGGATCTCGGCCGGCAGTTCCAGCAGGCGCAGCAGGTTGGACACCGCCGCACGCGAACGGCCGACCGCTTCGGCGGCCTGCGCGTGGGTCAGGTCGAATTCGTCGATCAGCCGCTGCAGCGCGTTGGCTTCTTCCAGCGGATTGAGGTCTTCGCGCTGGATGTTCTCGATCAGCGCCATCGCGACCACGGTGCGGTCGTCGACTTCGCGGATCACCACCGGGATCTGGCTCAGCCCGGCCAGCTGCGAGGCGCGCCAGCGGCGTTCGCCGGCGATGATCTCGTAGCGCTTGCCGCCCAGGTCGCGCACGACGATGGGCTGGATCACGCCCTGCGCCTTGATCGACTCGGCCAGTTCGGCCAGCTTTTCCTGGTCCCAGTGCTTGCGCGGCTGGTACTTGCCCGGGGTCAGCGCGTCCACGGGAAGGTGGCGCAGCACGTCACCTTCGACCGCTTCCAGCGCGGGCGCTTCCGCGGCCGCTTTCGGGCCCAGCAATGCCTCAAGGCCGCGGCCCAGGCCGCGCTTCTTGGCTACGCTCATGCCGTGGTCTCCTTCACTTCGCCCGTGCGCGCGGCCTTGGCGGCCTGCTCGCGCTCGCGCTGGCGGCGCAGCACTTCGCCGGCAAGGCCCATGTAGGCGATGCCGCCACGGCTGGCGCGGTCGTAACCGACGATGCTCTGGCCATAGCTGGGCGCCTCGGCCAGGCGCACGTTGCGCGGCACGATGGTGCGGAACACGCGATCGCCGAAGTGCTTGGTCAGTTCCGCCGACACCGCGTTGGCGAGGTTGTTGCGCACGTCGAACATGGTGCGCAGCACGCCTTCGATCTCCAGCGCGGGATTGAGGTTGGCCTTGAGCGCGTCGATGGTGTCGAGCAGCGCGCTTATGCCTTCCAGCGCGTAGTACTCGCACTGCATCGGCACCACGATCGAATCGGCGGCGGTCAGCGCGTTGAGCGTCAGTAGCGACAGAGCCGGCGGGCAGTCGATCAGGATGTAGTCGTAATTGGCGCGCAGCGGTGCGAGCGCGGTCTTGAGGCGCTGCTCGCGGCCCGACTCGCTCATCAGGCTGATTTCGGCCGCGGTCAGCTCGATGTTGGCCGGCAGCAGGTCGAAATCCTCGGCGGTGCGCTTGAGGATCGAAGCGGCATCGGTTTCGCCGAGCAAAACGTCGCAGATCGAATTCTCGATCTCACGCTTGTCGATGCCGCTGCCCATCGTCGCGTTGCCCTGCGGGTCGAGGTCGACCAGGAGCACGCGCTTGGGCGTACGCGCGAGGGCGGCTGCCAGGTTGACGGCGGTGGTGGTCTTGCCGACCCCGCCTTTCTGATTGGCGACGGCGATGATGCGGGCCATGCGGCTCGTCCTGGCTGTAAGCGGAATGAGGCCGGCGTGGGGCCGGACCGTGGATTATGCCCGGATGCAAAGACGCGCGCGCCCTCGCCGTTACCTGTCTGGGCGATCCCATGCCGCCATTGCCGCCAGCGGGCGGCGGATCAATCACTTGCGGGGTTGCCGTCCGGACGGACGGTTCCGATCGGTTTACGAAGCCGTGCGGCCGATCACGACCAGGTGGCGCTCGGCGTCCAGCCCGGGCACCCGCAGCGGATGGGACGCCTGCACGCCCCAGCCCGCGGGGAGGGCGGCGATCTCGTCGGCCGGGTACACGCCCTTCATCGCCAGCAGGCGACCGTCGGGGCCGAGCAGGTGCCCGCCCAGTTCCAGGATCAGCGGCAGCGTGGCCAGTGCGCGCGCAGTGATGGCGTCGTAGGCGCCGGGTTCGTCCAGCGCCTCGATCCGCGATTCGGCGACGCGCGCATCCTTCAGCCCGAGCTGGCGGATCGCCTCGCGCATGAAGCGCGCCTTCTTGCCGTTGCTCTCGACCAGCGTCACCTTCAGCCCGGGCTTGACGATCGCCAGCGGAATCCCGGGAAGCCCAGGACCCGTTCCGAGATCCGCCAGGCGCCCGCCGCGCGCGGCCAGCTCGTCCACGAACGGATGCATCGCCAGCGAATCGAGCAGGTGTTTGGTCACCATCTCGTGCGGATCGCGCACGGCGGTGAGGTTGTAGGTGCGGTTCCAGCGCAGCAGCAGCGCCAGGTAATCCAGCAGCGGCGTGGCCACGGCCGGGTCCAGCGCCAGCGCGCGCAGGCCGTCGGTAAGCGCTTGCCGCAGCGACGGATCGAGGGGAGCGGGGGTATTCATGCGGCGCGCAGTATCGCCGATGTCGGGATGCCGATCAGCCGCGTGAACCCTACGTGGGCCGCCAGGCGAGGGCGCCGAGGTAGTCCGGCTCCGGCTGCAGTTCGTCGAGCCGCCAGTCAGATGGCGCGCCGAGCTCGGGGTCGCACTCGACCAGCTGCAATCTGCCGTCGAGGTCGGCGAAGCGCAGCCGGTGCAAGCCGAAGGAAATGCCGTGGCCATGCGCCTTCAATACCGCCTCCTTCGCACACCACAGGCGCAGGAAGCCGTGGTCGCGCACCGCCGTGGACGGCGCCGCATGCAGCCAGACCAGCTCGGGCGCGGTAAAGAACCGGGCCGCCAGTTCGAGCGCGCGTCCGCGCGGGCGCACGCGTTCCAGATCGATCCCGACCCGCACGTCGCGGCCGATGGCGACCAGCAGGCCGTTGCCGCTGTGGCTCCAGTTGCAGTCCCAGCCGGCGTACGCGCCGCCCAGACGCGGCCGGCCGCGGGCGTCGCGTTCCAGCGGGACCGACTGTGGCGGCAGGTCCAGCGCCTGCGCCAGCCACGCCCGCGCCAGCGGCTCGGCCGGGACCCGTGGGGCGTGCGGCTGCCAGGACCAGCGCACAGCGCCGGGCGGCAGGTCGCCGGGCGGCACGGTTTGGCCAGCGGACAGGGACATGAATCAGTCGTGTGGGCTCGTGAACGGCGCCCAGCGTAAGCTAGTGGCAGGGGAAGCGGCGAAGCCGCAGTACACACTGGAATCCATGTCCGCGGTCGTCGAAAGCCTCATCGTCCATGCCGTGCCCGTGCCGCTCACGTGCGGGGATCGGGCGCGCGCCATCGCTTTCGATGCGGCGCAGACCATCGACCTGGCCCGTTTCGAGCGGCAGGTGCGCGCGCTGGCCGAATCGCTGCCGCCGTCGCGGTATGCGATCAACCTGTGCGAGGACCGTTACCGCTATCTCGTCGCCTTCTGCGCGGCGGCGGTGCGCGGGCAGACCACGTTGATGCCGTCCTCGCGCGCGCCGGCCGAGATCGAGCACGTGCAGGCGCACTACCGCGACAGCTATTGCCTCACCGACGTCGCGCTGTCGCCCGCACCGCCGCACTGCGTGCAGTTGCCGGCGGAATTGCACGAGCTCGACGGCGGCCCGCTGCAGATCGACGAGGACGCACTGGCAGCGATCGGCTTCACCTCCGGCAGCACCGGCCAGCCGCGTGCCTATGCCAAGACCTGGCAGAGTTTCCGTACCTCCACCGCGCAGAACCTCGCCGCGTTCGCCGGCCTGATCGCCGACCATGACGTGACCCGCGTGGTCGCGACCGTGCCGCCGCAGCACATGTACGGCATGGAGATGACCGTGCTGCTGCCGCTGCTCGGCCCGGTCGCCGTGCATTCGGCGCGACCGCTGTTCCCGGCCGACGTGGCGCGTGCGCTGCACGACTCGCCCACGCCGCCATTGCTGATCACCACGCCGGTGCACCTGCGTGCGCTGGTCGCTGCCGGGCTCGAACTGCCGCCACTGGCGGGAATCGTCTCGGCCACCGCGCCGTTGCCGCCTGAACTGGCCGCCGAGGCCGAAACGCGCTTCGGCTGCGAAGTGCGCGAGGTGTTCGGTTCGACCGAAACCTGCGTGTTCGCACGTCGCCGCACCGCCCGCGACGCCGCGTGGACGCCGCTGCCGGGCGTGCGCCTGGCGCCCCAGCCAGACGGCACCGCAGTGCATGCGCCGCACCTGTCCGAGCCGGTCGTGCTCGCCGACCTGATGGACGTGCACGCCGACGGCCGCTTCGAACTGCGAGGCCGCAACGCCGACCTGCTCGACATCGCCGGCAAGCGCGCGTCGCTGGGCGACCTGACCCGCAAGCTGCTCGCGGTGCCGGGCGTCGAAGACGGGGTGGTGTTCCAGCTCGACGAGGCGGACGCGATCGGCGTGCGCCGCATCGCCGCGCTGGTGGTCGCGCCGGGCCTGGAAGAGAACGCGATCCTGCAGGCGCTGCGCGAGCAGCTCGATCCGGTGTTCCTGCCGCGCCCGTTGCGACGAGTGGCCGCATTGCCGCGCAACGAGACCGGCAAGTTGCCGCGCCAGGCGCTGCACGACCTCTTGCACGCCGCGCACGCCTGATCGCGCGCGGCGATCCCGCGACGCGCGATCGCGTTCAGATCACGCTAGCTCGACCCACGCCGGCGCGTGGTCGCTCGGACGATCCCAGCTGCGCGGCTCGCGGTCGATGCCCGAAGCCACGCAGTGCGGTCGCAACGCGTCCGACACCAGGGTGAGGTCGATGCGCAGGCCGAGGTTGCGGCGGAAACCCGCCTGCCGGTAATCCCACCAGCTGAACTGGCGTTCGTCCGGATTGAGCGCGCGCCACGCGTCGTGCAGGCCGAGCGAATACAGCTTCTGCAGCGCTTCGCGTTCGGCGCGCGAGGTGAGGATGTGGTCGTCGTTCCAGACCACCGGATCGTGCACGTCGCGCTCGTCCGGCGCGATGTTGAAATCGCCCAGCACGATCATGCGCGGATGCGCGCGCAGCTCCTGCTCGAGCCAGTCGTGCACCGCGCCGAGCCAGCGCAGCTTGTAGGCGTACTTGTCGGTGCCCACGTCCTGGCCGTTGACCACGTACAGGTTGACGATGCGCAGGTCGCCGACGGTGGCCGCGATCACGCGCTTCTGCTCGTCCTCGAAGCCCGGCACGCCGATCTGCACGTCGCGCGCGGATTCGCGCGAGAGCACGGCCACGCCGTTGTAGGTCTTCTGTCCGGCGAACACGCTGCGATAGCCCGCGGCGAGCAACGGGTCGTCGGGGAACCGCTCGTCCTCCAGCTTGGTTTCCTGCAGCGCGACGATGTCCGGCGCGGCCTGCGCCAGCCACTGTTCCAGGTGCGGCAGGCGGACGTTGAGCGAGTTGACGTTCCAGCTGGCGATCTTCATGCCGCGCAGTGTAGCCGTCCCTCATGGCCCTGCCAGCCCGCCGTGCCTCGCTGGCATACTCGGGAGCGACGCAACCACGACGCCTCCCATGCACTGGATCGACCTGCGCAGCGACACCGTGACCCAGCCCACCGCCGCCATGCGCGAGGCGATGATGCGTGCGCCGGTCGGCGACGACGTGTACGGCGAGGATCCGTCGGTCAACGCGCTGCAGCAGCGGCTCGCCAACGACCTGGGCTTCGAGGCGGGGCTGTTCGTGCCCAGCGGCACGCAGTCCAACCTGCTTGGTCTGATGGCCCATTGCGAGCGTGGCGACGAATACATCGTCGGCATGGACGCGCACACCTACAAGTACGAAGGCGGCGGCGCGGCGGTGCTCGGCTCGATCCAGCCGCAGCCGATCGTGCACGCCGCCGATGGCTCGCTGCCGCTGGATGCGGTGGAACGCGCGATCAAGCCGATCGATCCGCACTTCGCGCGCACGCGCCTGCTGTGCCTGGAGAACACCTGGCATGGCCGGTCGATGCCGCTCGACTACCTGGCTGCCGCCCGCGCGCTGTGCGACCGACGTGGGCTGTCGCTGCACCTGGACGGCGCGCGCATGTACAACGCCGCGATCGCGCTGGGCGTGGCACCGCGCGAGATCGCGAAGAATTTCGACAGCGTTTCGGTGTGTCTGTCGAAGGGCCTCGGTGCGCCCGTCGGCTCGGTGCTGCTCGGCACGCGCGCGCTGATCTCCACCGCCACGCGCTGGCGCAAGGTGGTCGGCGGCGGCATGCGCCAGGCAGGACTGCTGGCCGCCGGCGCTTCCCATGCGCTCGACCACCACGTCGCGCGGCTTGCGGACGATCACGCCCGTGCCGCACGCATCGCGGCGCAGTTGCAGGGGCTCGATGGCCTCACCGTCGTCGCCCAGCACACCAACATGGTGTTCATCGACGTGCCGGTGGAACGCCATGACGCGCTGCGTCGCGCGATGGACGAAGCCTTCATCCGCGTCTCGATCGGCTACACACCGGCGATCCGCCTGGTCACCCACCTCGACATCGACGACGAAGGCGCCGCGCGCACGGTCCAGGCCTTGCGGGCCTTCGCGTCCGTCGGCTGAGCCGTGCGGTCTGATCAGGATCAAAGGCGCGGGCGCGCCGGTACGCGATAAAGCCGCACCATTCCGGGAGCAGACACCATGTTCGGCAAGGTCCGTCGTTACACCCCCGGCCTGCGCAGGCTGCACTGGCTGATGGCGGTGCTGATCCTCCTGGTCTACGTGGCGATCGAACAGCGCGGCCTGTTCCAGCGCGGTTCGCCGGAACGCGCCGCGATGATGCAGACGCATTTCTGGCTGGGCTTGTCCGTATTCGTGCTGGTGGCGTGGCGCCTCGCGTTGCGCGTGCGCCACGGCGCGCCGCCGATCCATCCGGCGTTGCCCTTGTGGCAGGCGTTGCCGGCAGGCCTGTTGCACCTGCTGCTTTACGCGTTCCTGATCGCGATGCCTGTACTCGGACTGCTGACGGCATGGACGGACGGCAAGGTGCTGTACGTGCCGTTCTCGCAGATCGCGTTGCCCGCGCTCATGGCGCCGGATCCGGCCCTCGCCGAACGGCTCGAGGACCTGCACGGCAGCATCGGCGAGTTCTTCTACTGGGTCATCGGCCTGCACGTGGTCGCCGCGCTGTACCACCATTACGTCCGTCGCGACGACACGCTGCGGCGCATGCTGTGATGCGCCGCGCGGACGACGGGGCCCGCAGGCCCCGTCGCTTTCCGCCTCAGAACCTGTAGTTGAACCCCGCGTAGTACGAGCGTCCCATCGCGTCGTACAGACCCGAGCCGAAACCGGTACCGAACAGGTTCACCGGCGGATCGGAGTCGAACACGTTGGTGATGCCCGCGTACACCTGCCAGCCGCCGTCGAATCGGTAGCTGCCACGCAGGTCGTGGAACACGCCCGAGCCCGCCCAGATCGGCGCGGTCGAGGTCGGGTTGGAGTGGTAGCTGTCGTTGCTCACGCGCAGGCTTTCCGACACGTAGCGCGTGCTCCAGTCGAAGTTCCATCCCGCCAGCGCGTAGCCCACGCGCAGCGTCGCCTTCCATTCCGGGAAGCCGAGCGTGCGGTTCTGCTCGACCGACTCGTCCGCATCTTCCTGGAAGGGGAAGTCGGTGTAGTGCAGGACGCGGGTCGCATTGAGGTCCAGCTTCAGCCGGCCCGCGCCGAGGTCATGCGCGTAGCTCGCGCCAATGTCGACGCCGTCAGTGTTCGTCGCGGCGATGTTCTGCTGCAGCGTGCGGATGAACGTCAGCTCATGCGTGACCGGATCGCGCGTGGCGTTGGTGCAATAGACGTTGTCGATACCGCTGGGCGAGTCGACGCAGCGCTGCGCGGTGGCGCTGCCCGAGACCGAGGTGATGGCGTCGGAGAGCTTGATGTTCCAGTAATCCACGTTCAGGCCAAAGCCCTCGAGGAAATCCGGCGTGAACACGAAGCCCGCCGTCCAGCTGCGGCCGGTCTCGGGATCCAGGTCCGGATTGCTGCCCGACAGTCCTTCGATCGTGCCGATGTTCTGCGCGACGAAGCCGTTCGGCACGCCCAGCGCGGCGCAGTTGGCGGCGCGCAGCGCGGGGTTCTTGCCGTTCTTCAGTTCCACGACCGAACACGGATCGGTCACCGAGAAGAAGTTCTGCGATTGCCCGCCGAACAGCTCGTCGATGTTCGGCGCGCGCACCGCGCTGGACATCGTGCCGCGCAGGCGCAGGCTCTTGTTGACGGCCCAGTCCAGTCCGTAGCGCCACGCGGTGGTGTGGCCGACAGTGCTGTAGTCGGACACGCGCGCCGCCGCATCGAACGAGAGCGATCCGAACGCGTCGCTGGAGACCAGCGGCAGGGCGATTTCGGCGAACAGCTCGCCGACGTCGTACGCACCGTGCGAACTCGGGATCGCGTTGAGGAAGGTCTGGCCCGACACGTCGAGCGGATCGGTGTCCTGCCGGCTCGTCTCGCGGCGGTATTCCACGCCGGTCGCAAAGCTGGCGGAGCCGCCCGGCAGCTCGATCAGGTGGTTGTTGGTCAGCGACGCGTTGGCGACGAACTGGGTGAGACGCGAGGTCGTACGCGTCGTCGTGTTGAACCAGTGCGCCGCGGACGGATCGATCGCGCCTTCGCCGAAGATGCTGAAGGGAATGCAGCCCTGCGCCACGTCCGGCGACACGATGCCGTCCGGACTGTCGGTGTAGGCGAGGAGGTTCTGGTTGACCGAGCCCAGAGCGATCCGCGAACGACACACGACGTTGCCGTTGGCCGGATCGCGCACCGCGTCGAGGCCGGCGTAGAAGCGCTCGTTGATTCGATTGTTGAGGTTGTCGCGCGCCTCGTCCGTGCGCCCGTACACCGCCGAGACGTCGTACTGCCAGTCCGACCACAGCATGCCGTCGGAACCGAACACCGTGCGCCATGTACGGCGCTCCGTGTCCTCGCCGCGGCGCCCGGCGTCGAGATCGCTGCGCGAGACCTTGATCGACTTGCCCTTCATCACCGCCGCGAGATCCGGACGGATGTAGGCGTTGTCGGGCATCACGATGTAGGGCGAGCCGGTGGTCGCGCTGCCGAACGCCGGTGAGGACTGCGTCTTCGAATCGACCTGGCTCCAGGTGCCTTCGAAGTACAGGCGATGCTCCGCGTCGAGGTCGAAGCTGGCGACGCTGCTCACGGACGTGCGCTGGTACTTCGGCTGCAGTTGCAGCGTGCGATTGCTGTCGGAACGGTCGCAATCGGTGCAGCCACCGGCGGTATCGCGTATGCCGTCGAAGCGCTGCTTGCGCACGCTGCCGTCCGGATCGAAGACATAGCGCCGTGTGATGTCGGTGCTCGGGCCGAGCGCGAACGTGCCGCCATAGGTGATCAGGTAGCTGCCCGCGTCGGGCATCAACACCTTGTCGGTGCTGTAGCCGGGCGTGCGGATCTCGCGCCAGGCCTGGTGGCCGAAACGGTCGCGGAACTCCAGCGCGTCCTGGCGACTGTGTTCGAGCGAGGCAGCGAAGTGGCCGCGGCCGTCCGCGAACGGCGTGCCGGCGGTGACCGACAGCAGCTGCTTGTCGAAGCCACTCGAACTCGTCCCGAGCTGCGCGTGCAGGTTCAGGCCTTCGTATTCGCGCTTGAGGATGAAATTGACCACGCCGCTGACCGCGTCCGCGCCGTACACGGCTGACGCGCCGCCAGTGATGATCTCCACGCGCTCGACCCAGTCGGCCGGGATCAGGTTGGTGTCCACCGCGCTGGAACCCGCCGACGAACCCACGAAGCGGCGGCCATTGACCAGCACCAGCGTGCGCGCGGTGCCGAGGTTGCGCAGGTCCTGCATCGCCACGCCGGCGGTACCGATGAAGCGGCCGGAATTGCCCATCGTGAAGGTGGTGGCGAGCTGCGGCATGGTGGTCAGCAGGTCGCCGATGTTGACCGCGCCGACGGCCTTGATGTCCTCGGCGGTCAGTACGCTGATCGGCGTGGGCGAAACGACGTTGGGGTTGGAGATGCGCGTGCCGGTCACGGTGACCGTGTCGATCGCGGTGACATCGTCATCGGTCGCGTGGGCGGCAGTGGCGGTGCAGAGCAGTGCGAGGCATATCGCCGTCGCGAGTCGCTTCTGGTGCATGGAAGGTCCCTGGAGTGTGTGGACAAGGCGTCGCCACCGTCGCCAGGGAATGGCAATCGTCTGGACTGGCTGTGCGGATCGGCCCTGCGGATGTCGAGCAGGCTCGACCACAGAGCTTTTAGGACGCGCGGTGCGTCCGGCTCAATCAGACTTTTTCTGGATGCAGTGCAACCCCGCCGTGGATGGCGTGGCAATCGCTACGTGGCGATGGGTTTCGAGCGCCGGTTCAGCGCGCCAGCAGGCGCACCATGCGATCGACGAAACCGCGGTACGGCGGCTTGAGCAGGTCGCTGCCGGCCCAGCGACGCTGGCGGAACACCGGCAGCAGCTTGCTGAAGGTGTCGAAGCCGGTGCGGCCGTGGATCGCGCCGATGCCGCTCGGGCCGATGCCGCCGAACGGCAGGTCGTGCGCGCCGAAATGCAGCAGCGTGTCGTTGACCGTGACGCCGCCGGCGAGCGTGCCGGAGACGATCTTCTCGACGCTGCGCCCGTCATCGCTGAAGGGATACAGCGCCAGCGGGCGGTCCATCGAGTGGATGCGCGCGAGCGCGTCGTCGAGCGTGCGGTACGACACCACCGGCAGGATCGGGCCGAAGATCTCGTTGCGCATCACTTCCGAGTCCATCGGCGGGTCCAGCACCAGGGTCGGCGGGAAGATGCGGTCCTGCGCCATGCGCGAGCGCGCATCGTCGGGAGCGTCGCCGGTGAGCGGCTCGATGACGGTCGCGCCGCGTGCGCGCGCGTCGTCGACGTAATGGCGCAGTCGTGCGTACTGGCCGTCGTTGATGATGCGGGTGTAGTCGTGCGGCGCACTGAAGTCGCCATAGCGCGCATGCAGTTCGCGGCGCAGCGCTTCGACGAAGGCATCGCGACGCGGCGCGTCGATCAGCACGTAGTCCACGCCGATGCAGGTTTGCCCGGCGTTGAACCACTTGCCGGTGGCGATGCGCGCGGCGGCGCGTTCGAGCGGATAGTCGGGGCACACGACGGCCGGCGCCTTGCCGCCCAGTTCCAGCGTCACCGGCGTCAGGTTCGGCGCGGCCGCGGCCATGACCTTGCGGCCGACCGCGGTGGAGCCGGTGAACAGCAGGTGGTCGAACGGGAGTGCCGCGAACGCCGCGCCGACTTCCGGTCCGCCCAGCGCCACGGCGACACGGTCGGCCGGGAAGACCTCCGACAGCAGTTCGCGCAGCCAGCGGCTGGTGCGCGGGGTGTGTTCCGACGGCTTCAGGTAGACGTGGTTGCCCGCCGCGATGGCCGACACCACCGGCACCAGCGCCAGGTTCACCGGGTAGTTCCAGGGCGAGAGGATGCCGACCACGCCGACCGGCTCCGGCCGGATCCGCGCACTGGCCGGCCAGAAGCGCCAGCCCACCGCGGCGCGGCGCGGCCGCATCCAGCGGCGCAGGTGCGACAGCGCGTGGTCGAGCTCCGCCAGCACGATCATCGCTTCCGACAGCAGGTTCTCGTGCTGGCTGCGATGGCCGAAATCGGCGCGGATCGCTTCGTCCATCGAGCCGATACGCGCGCGGAACACCTCGCGCAGGCGCTCCAGGTCGGCGCGGCGCTGTGCGAAGTCGGGCTTGCGGGCCTGCCAGGCGCGGCGCAGCTGCTCGCGGGTGGCGGCCAGTTCGTCCAGCGGGGTGTCGGCGGTGATGTCCATACGGCGGAGTGTAGACCCGTCGCGTCGCGCCACGCAGGGGCGAAAACGGCGGCGACGGGGGGCGTCGCGGACGGGCCTCCAGCGCGTCCTCGCGCCCTGCGGCGACGGCTGCGCGCGGCGGCGCGGTAAAATCGAGGCATGACGATGCGTCCCTACCTCGACACCTTCCCCGTCCACGGCGAGCGGGTCTACATCGATCCCTCGGCGGTGGTGATCGGCGCGGTCACGATCGGCGACGACGCGTCGATCTGGCCGGGCTGCGTGATCCGCGGCGACGTCAACAGCATCCACATCGGTGCGCGCACCAACGTGCAGGACGGCACGATCATCCACGTCACCCACGAAGGTCCGTTCACGCGACCGGGCGGCTTGCCCACGGTGGTCGGCAACGACGTGACCATCGGTCACGGCGTGATCCTGCACGCCTGCACGCTGGACGACTTCTGCCTGATCGGAATGGGCGCGAAGGTGCTCGACGGCGCGCGCGTGCATCGCCACGGCTTCGTCGGCGCCGGCGCGGTGATCGCGCCGGGCAAGGAAGTCGGCGAGGGCGAACTGTGGGTCGGCAACCCGGCGCGCTTCGTGCGCCGCCTGGGCGAGCGCGAGATCGAGCAGTTGCATTACAGTGCCGAGCACTATGTACGATTGAAGGACCGCTACCTCGGCATGGCCGGGTAGTACGCGAGTCGCGACAGGGGGTCGCGGGCCGCACACGATCGGGAACGGGGGACATGGAAGGCTTCGAGGACCGCATTGCGCATGCGCCGGCATCCAGCGGCACGGACGCCTGATGCTCGACACGTACCGGGAAGTCGTGACGCCCGAGGGCGTCGCCCTGCACCTGCCCGCCGCCGGCCCCGTGCCGCGTGCGCTGGCGTGGGTGATCGACTTCCTCATCCGCATGGCGATGGTGTTCGTTTCCGGCATCGTGTTCGGCCTGCTCGGGCGCGGCGGATTCGGCTTCCAGGCGGTGATGGTGTTCCTGGTGTACTGGTTCTATCCGGTGCTCTTCGAGGCGATGTGGAACGGCCGCACGCCCGGCAAGCGCGCGCTCGGGCTGCGCGTGATCGCCAACAATGGCGCGCCGGTGGGCTGGCTGGCGGCGTTCTCGCGCAACCTGTTGCGCGTGGTCGACATGCTGCCGTTCGGTTACGCCACCGGACTGGTGGCGGGACTGCTCGATCCGTGGGGACGGCGCCTGGGCGACATGGTCGCCGGCACGCTGGTCGTGCACGACGCGCGTCCGCACGAACCGTCGCCTGCGCCGGTCAAGCACGCGCTGGCGCCATCGGTGGCGCTGCGGCCGTACGAACAGGCCGCGCTGGTCGCGTTCGGCGAACGCGGGCCGCATCTCACCGAAGCACGCCAGGCTGAACTCGCCGACCTCGCCGAGCCGCTGACCGGCGCACGCGGGACGGCCGCGGTCACGCGCCTGTACGGCATCGCCAACTGGCTGCTGGGGCGACGCTGACATGAAGCAGGAACTGTTCGTCCAGCGCCACCAGCCGGAATGGAACGCCTTCGAGCAGTGGCTCGACGAGCGTGGCGCGAGTGCGCGTGAGGCGCGCAAGTCGCGGCGCGGCTGGCACGGACTGGCCGACGCCGACATGCCCGCGCGCTATCGCCGCCTCTGCCAGCAGCTCGCGCTCGCGCGCCGGCGCGGTTACAGCCCGGTCGTGACCGAGCGATTGCAGGACCTGATGCAGCGCGGCCACGGCCTGCTCTATCGCACGCCCGCACCGCGCTGGCGTCGCGCGGTGGAATTCCTCGTCGCCGGATTCCCGCGCCTGGTGCGTGCCGAACGCGGCTGCATGCTCGCTTCGTTCGTGCTGTTCTGGCTGCCGCTGCTGGTCGTGTTCGCGGCCATCGTGTGGACGCCTGACCTGTCCTCGTCGCTGTTCGAACCGATGCAGCTGCGCGAGTTCGAGCACATGTACGACCCGGCCGATCCGGCGCGCAAGCTCGGCCGCGACAGCGGCACCGACCTGGCGATGTTCGGCCACTACGTCTGGAACAACGTCAGCATCGGTTTCCGGACCTTCGCCAGCGGCCTGATCGCCGGCGTCGGCGCGATCGTCGTGCTGATCACCAACGGCATCATGATCGGCGGCATCGCCGGGCACCTGCAGGCGGTCGGCCACGGCGATCCGTTCTGGCGTTTCGTCGCCGGGCATTCGGCGCCGGAACTGACCGCAATAGTGATTGCCGGTGGCGCGGGCCTGCGCCTGGGCCTGTCGTTGGTCGCGCCGGGGCAGAAGCGGCGGATCGATTCGCTGCTCGAGGGCGGCCGGCGCGGTGCGCTGCTGTGCGTGGGCGTGCTGGCGATGCTCGTGTTCGCCGCGTTCGTCGAAGCGTTCTGGTCGTCGATCGCGTGGATGCCGGCGTGGATCAAGTACACCGTCGGCGGCGTGCTGTGGACGCTGACCGCGGCGTGGCTGCTGCTGGGCGGACGCGACCGCGCGCACGAGGACGCGAGCGCATGAAGATCGAAGCGCTCACCGTCGCACTGCGTCCGCGCTCGGCCTGGGAAGCGGTCGAACTCGGCACCGCGCTTACGCGCCGCCATGCGGCTGCGATCTGGAAACCGTGGCTGCTGCTGAGCTTGCCGATGTTCGCGCTGGTCAACCTGCTGGCGTGGTCGTTCGACGTGCTGTGGCTCGCCGGTCTGGTGGTGTGGTGGTTGAAGCCGCTGTTCGACCGCATCCCGCTGTTCGTGCTCTCTCGCGCGGTCTTCGGCGAAGTGCCGACGACGCGGCAGACACTGCACGCGCAGCTGCGCTGGGGGCTGCGCTGGATGCCGGCCTACCTGACGTGGCGTCGCCTCAGCCCGGTACGCTCGCTGTACCTGCCGGTCGATCTGCTCGAAGGCGCGCAAGGCGCGCAGGCGCGGCAGCGCCGCCGCGCGCTGGGTTCGCCCGTGCACGGCGTGGGCACGCTGCTGACGCTGGTGTGCGTGCACTTCGAACTCGCGCTGTACCTGGGATTCGCCGGCATCGCGGTGATGTTCGTGCCGAACGAATATCTCGAACAGTTCGGCAACCGCGTGTGGAAACTGCTGCAGGAAGCGCCGGTCTGGATCACGCTGCTGTCCAACCTGCTGGCATGGATGGCATGGGCGCTGATCAGCCCGTTCTACGTCGGCGCGGGTTTCGGCCTGTACCTCAACCGCCGTACCGAGATCGAAGCTTGGGACATCGAACTCGCGCTGCGCCGCATGCGCACACGCCTGCTGCAGGCGGCCGCGCCGCTGGTGCTGCTGCTGGCGATCGCCCTGGCGTTGCCAGCGCGCGCGCAGGAACCGCCGCAGCCGGCGCAAGGTGCGGAGCAGTCGGGCACCGCCGCCGACGAGGCGGAAGACGAAGACGAAGAAGACGACATCCCTGCGGCGACGCTGCACGACATCTTCGGCACGGTCGAGGACGACAGCGGCCTGCGCGACGGCATCGATGCGCAGAAGACGCAGCCTGCTGAGCCGCCGGTCGAGACGACGGCCACCGCCGGCACGGCCGGCAATGCGTCCACCGGCACGCGCACCGCGCGGAACGGCACCGGCCTCGCCGACGATCGCGGTCTGCGCAATGCGGTCAAGCGCGCCTATGCCGATCCCACGGTGACGCCCAAGCGCAAGATCGTGACCTGGAAGGCACGCGCCGAGGAACCCAAGAAGCCGCCGCAGAAGCCGAAGGTCCCGCCGCTCGCCGGCCTTGGCGCGTTCATCGCGCTCGTCAGCGAGTACGGCTTGTGGGCGGTGGTGGGCGTGATCGTGCTGATCCTGCTGCTCACCTCGCCGCGCTGGCTGCGCTGGTTCCGTCGCGGACTGACGCGCGCGCCGCGGGAGTCGGATGAAGTGCGGCGCAGCGATGCGGACGAGCCGCAGGCGCCGTTGCCGGACGATGTGCCCACGGCGATCCGCCGGCTCTGGCGTGAAGGACGGCAGCGCGAGGCGCTGGCGCTCATGTACCGCGCCAGTGTCGAGTCGATGGCCACCCGCACGCAGGCCGTGCTGGTGCCCGGTGCGACCGAGGCGGAAGTCCTGCGAGTGTCGCGCCGCCTGCCGCTGGCCGAGGAGCGCGACGCCTTCGCGCGCGCCGTGCGTGCGTGGCAATACGCCGCGTACGCGCAGCGATTCCCGGGCGCGGAGGACTTCGAACGCCTGCTGCACGAACTGGCCGAACGCTTCGCCTGGTCCACGGCGATGCCGCGCGGAGCGACGCCATGACCAACACGCGTCGCAATCTGCTGATCGGACTCGGCGTGCTCGCGCTCGCTGCGGCCGTCGCACTCGCCGTGTGGTGGTGGAACCGCACCTACGTGCGCACGGAGGAATTCGTCGACATCCCGCGTACCGGCGAGGCGCGCACCAATCCGCTGTACGTGCTCAAGCTCGCGTTGCGCGCCGACGGCGTGAAAGCCGAAGCGCGCCAGCGCCTGCAGCGCGACCGTTTCACCCTCGGCCGAAGCGACACCGTGCTGCTCTACAGCGATCCGCGCACGCTGCCGACGGCCGACGCGGACGCGCTGATGGAGTGGGTCGCCACCGGCGGACACCTGCTGGTGCGCGTGCCGGCGAGTGGCGCCGGCAAGGAACGCGTGCCGGTGCTGTCGTCGCTGGGCATCACGCCGGCCAAGGCCGCGCCCCAATGCGTCGGCCTGCAGGTCGAAGGCGAGGACCGGCACGTCGAGTTCTGCCAGGCGCGCGCGTTCACCCTCGACGGCGAAGAACCGCTGCGCGCATGGGTCAACGAGGCCGGCGACTACGTCTTCGCGCGCATGAAGCACGGGCAGGGCGTGATCGACGTCGTGTCGGGATTCGACTTCCTGACCAACGACAAGCTCAAGGACGTGCCGCACATCGCGCTGACGCGGCAGTTGCTCGCACCCAATTACGGCAATGGCACCGTGCACCTGATCTACGCGGCGGACATGCCGTCGTTCTGGTCGACGCTGCTGCGCCAGAGCTGGATGGTGTGGCTGCCGCTGCTGCTTGCACTGTTCGCATGGCTGTGGCGGCGCGCACTGCGCTTCGGCCCGCTGCTGCCGTCGCCGCCAGCGGAGCGGCGCTCGCTGATCGAGCACATCGTCGCCAGCGGCGAGCACATCCACCGTTACGGTTATGGCGACGTACTGTACGAGGCCGCGCGCACCGCGTTCCTCGCACGCCTGCGCCGGCGCGATCCGCAGGCCGCGGCCCAGGGCGGCGACGTGCAGGCAGCGATGCTCGCCGAACGCTTCGGCCTGAACGCCAATGACATCCGCGATGCGCTGTCCACGCCGGACCCGCGCGACCGCACCGCATTCCGCCAGCGCATCGCGCTGCTGGTGCGCATGCGCAACTCCCTTCGACCCAGCAACCCAGAGTCTTCGCCATGAACGCTGACACCGTTGTGCCCCTGGTCCCGATCACCGGCGATGCGCTGGCCGAACGCGCCGCCGCCGTGCGCGAGGAAGTCGGCAAGGCCTTCATCGGTCAGGCCGACGTACTCGACCAGATCCTGATCGCGCTGCTCGCCGGCGGCCACGTGCTGATCGAAGGCGTGCCCGGACTCGGCAAGACGCTGCTGGTGCGCGCACTGTCGCGCGCGCTCGATTGCGGCTTCGCGCGCGTGCAGTTCACGCCCGACCTGATGCCCAGCGACATCAGCGGCCACGCGGTGTGGAACCCGAAGACCGAGACGTTCAACATCCGTCGCGGCCCGGTGTTCACCAACCTGCTGCTCGCCGACGAGATCAACCGCGCGCCGGCCAAGACGCAGTCCGCGCTGCTGGAGGCCATGCAGGAACTGCAGGTCACCATCGAAGGCCACAGCTTCCAGCTCTCGCCGCCGTTCCTGACGCTCGCCACGCAGAACCCGGTCGAGCAGGAAGGCACGTATCCGCTGCCGGAAGCGCAACTCGACCGCTTCCTGCTGAAGGTGCTGATCGGTTATCCCTCGCGCGCCGACGAGAAGCGCATGGTCACGGCGGTGAGCCAGGGCCGCAGCGCGTCCGACTTCGACCTGTCGCAGGTCGCGCGCGTGATCGGCCCGCAGGACATCGTGGCGATGCAGGCCGGCACCGCGCAGACCGCGGTGGACGAGGCCGTGATCGACTACGCCGTGCGCATCGTCGCCACCACGCGCGACTGGGCCGGCATCGCGCTTGGTGCAGGCCCGCGCGGCAGCCTCGCGCTGATCCGCGCGGCGCGCGCGCAAGCGGTGCTGTCGGGTCGCGATTTCGTCACGCCCGACGATGTGCGCGAGATCGCCAAGCCGGCACTGCGCCACCGCATCGCGCTCGCGCCGGAACTGCAGATCGAAGGCCAGTCGCCCGACGACGTGCTGCACGCGCTGTTGTCGAAGGTGGAGGCGCCGCGCCAGTGAGCGCGCCGCAAGACGGGCTCGCCTCGCCACGCCGCTGGCCGCGCCCCGCGCCGGCGACGCTGGCGTTGCTCGTGCTGTGGTCGCTGCTTGGCCTTGCGGTGGTGTTCGAACGCATCGAATCGTGGGCCTGGTACGCGGCCGGCGCGGGCCTGGCGCTGATGTTGCTGGCCGATGCGGCGGCGGTCGTACGCCGCGCCACGCCGCAGGTCGCGCGGCGCATCCCGGAAACCTGGCCGGTCGGCATCGAGCGCGCCGTCACGCTGGATCTTGAGGCCGCGAACGGTCAGCGCGTGGACGTGTTCGACCTGCATCCCGGCGGTTGGCCCATGCAGGGCCTGCCGCGACGCGTGCGCCTGCGCGCCGGTGAGGTCGCGTCGTTCGATTACCACCTGCGTGCCAATGCGCGCGGCGATTTCCGGTTCGACGGAGTGCAGCTTCGCCTGCATTCGCCGCTGCGCCTGTGGTGGCAGTCGCGCGTGGCCGGCGCACCGCAGCAGGTGCGCGTGTTCCCGAACTTCGCCCCGCTGGCACGCTTCGCCATGTTCAGTGCCGAGCAGGCCTCGCGCCTGGTCGGTGCCCATCTGCGTCGTCGTCGCGGCGAAGGCACCGATTTCCACCAGATGCGCGAATACCGCATTGGCGACAGCCTGCGCCAGATCGACTGGAAGGCGACGGCGCGCGCGCGTCGGTTGATCTCGCGCGAATACCAGGACGAGAAGAACCAGCAGCTCGTTCTGCTGCTCGACACCGGCCGCCGCCTGCTCGCCCGCGATGGCGAACTCGCGCATTTCGACCACGTGCTCGATGCGGCGCTGGTGGTGGCCTACCTCGCGCTGCGCCAGGGCGACGCGGTCGGCCTGCTCGCCAGCGGTGGCGAAAGCGCGTGGGTGCCGCCGCGTCGCGGTGTCGGCGCGATCGACGAACTGCTGCGCGCGAGCTATGCATTGCAGCCGCGCCCGGTCGCGACGGATTTCCTCGCCGCCGCCACCGAACTCACGCTGCGCCAGCGCCGCCGTTCGCTGGTGATGCTGGTGACCAACCTGCGCGACGAGGACATGGACGACGTGCTCGCCGCCGTGCGCATGCTGCGCAAGCGACACCTCGTGTGCGTAGCGAGCCTGCGCGAGGCCGCGCTCGATGGCGCGCTCGCCGAGCCGGTGCAGGATCTGCATGGAGCGATCCGTGCCGGCGCCACCGCGCAGTACCTCGAACAGCGCAATGCCGCGCACGAAGCGCTGCGCGGCCACGGTGTGATGGTCCTCGACGTGTCTTGCGACGAGCTCGCCGCGTCGCTGGTCGAGAAATACCTGTCGGTGAAGCGCGACGGTCTGTTGTGATTCCGGTGCGTCCGCGCCCTTGGCGCGCGGACGCGGAGGGCGCAGCATGACGTCGCCGACCGCGCGTCGCGCGGAGCGGACCCCCATCCTTTCCATACAAGGCATCGTCACGATGATCCGCAACCGCCTTTCCGTTCTGGTCGCCGCCGTGATCGCCGGCGCGACGCTGTCCGCCTGTTCCGATCGCCCGCCCGCCGCCACCGACGCGTCGGCAACCACGGCCCCGCCAACGACCACGACGAGCGCACCCGCGCCCGCGAGTGCGTCCGACCTGTTCCGCTTCCGCATCGGCACGCTCGATGCCGTCGCGCTGAAGGACGGCACGATCGACGTCGCCAACGACGGCAAGACGTTCGCCATCGGCCAGCCGGCTGCCGACGTGAACGCGTTGCTGACCGCCGCCGGCCAGCCGACCGACGCCATGCACCTGAGCATCCAGCCGCTGCTGGTGCGCAGCGACGCGCGCGTGCTGCTGTTCGACACCGGCGCGGGCGACGCTTCGTTCGCGCGTGCCGGACATCTGGCCGATGCGCTGCGCGCCGCTGGCGTCGAACCCGCGCAGGTCACCGACATCTTCCTATCGCATGCGCATCCCGACCACACGGGCGGACTGCTCACGCGCGAAGGCACGCTCGCATTCCCGAACGCCGCCATCCACGTCTCCCAGCCGGAGTGGGACGCGCTGAAGGTCGATGCCGGCGCCGCGAAGCTGGTCGCGGCGATCACCCCGAAGGTCGCGACGTTCGCGCCGAACGCGGAGATCGTCCCGGGCGTGGTGAAGGCGGTCGCCGTCGATGGCCACACGCCGGGCCACAGCGCGTACGAGATCGCTTCGGGCAACGAACGCCTGCTCTACATCGGCGACACCGCACACCACCACGTGATCTCGGTGCAACGTCCGGAGTGGACCGTGCAGTGGGACCAGCAAGCGCCGGTCGCGCAGGCCAGCCGTCGTGCGCTGCTGCAGCGTGCGGCCGATGGCAACGTGCGCGTGTACGCGGTGCACTTCCCGTTCCCTGGAATCGGCCACGTGAAGAAGGACGGCGATAACTTCGTGTGGGTGCCGGAGTCCTGAGCTACGCCGGGATCGGCTGCGTCAGTCGTTCCAGCCGGTCCAACGATTCCAGTGCGGCCTCGCGCGAGGGGCCGCACATCTCCATCGACGGCCGCAGCGACGCGCAGAACGCGGGGCGCTCCGGACGGCCGAACAACCGGCAGCGATAGTCGTCGTCGAGTTGCACGCACGGCATTCCTGCCGGTTTGCCGTGCGGCATGCCGGGAATCGGCGAGGTGATCGAAGGCGCGATGCAACACGCGCCGCAGTGGGCGCGGCAGTCCATGACGAAGCGTCGTTTCAGTCGGCGGTGACGAGTTCCGCGCGGTGTTCGCGCAGTTCCTCGAAGACCTCGTCGGTTTCCGGGCGCACGCCGTGCCAGCGCTGGAAACTCTCGGCCGCCTGTTCGACCAGCATGCCCAGTCCGTCGATGCAGTCGCGCGAACCGGCGGCGCGCGCCCAGGCGAGGAACGGAATCGCCACTTCGCCATAGCTCAGGTCCACGGCGGCGGTGCGTGGGTTGGCCAATGCCATCGGCAATGCGGGCAGGCCGTCCGCACGCGCGGCGGAGGTGGCGTTGACGATCAGGTCGAAGGTGCCGAGCGAACCGATGTCGCGCAGGTAGCGCGGATGCACGCGGCCCGGCATCGACAGTGCGTCGGCCAGCGCGTCGGCGCGCTCGGGCGTGCGGTTGACGATGAACAGGTCGCCGATGCCGGCATCGAGCAGCGCCGGCGCGACGCCGCGCGCCGCGCCGCCGGCGCCGATCAGCAGGGTGCGGCGCGCGCGCAGGTCCAGTCCGTGGCGTTCGGTGAGATCGCGCACCAGGCCGACGCCATCGGTGTTGTCGCCTTCCCAGCCGGTCGCGGTGCGTACCAGCGTGTTCACCGCGCCCGCGCGACGCGCGCGTTCGCTCAGCGTCGTGCACGACGCGGCGGCGCGGCCCTTGTGTGGCAGCGTGACGTTGGCGCCGACACCGCCTTCGGCCGCGAACTCCGCCAGGATCGCGTCGAACAGCTCCGGCGTCGCGTCCATCGCGGTGTATTCCAGGGCGATCCCGGTCTGCCGTCCGAACGCGGCGTGGATGCGCGGCGACAGCGAGTGCGCCACCGGATGGCCGATGACGGCGAAGCGTTTCACGACGGCCGGATTTGCGACGGAAGCGAAGTTGGACACGGTGGGCCCTCGCATAGACTGGGGATCACAAAGACAGGAGACGCACGATGCGACGCAAGTCGGCCTTGGTTCCGAGTGTAGTACTGGCGGCGGGCGTCGTCGGTGTCGTCGTGTTGTCCGGGCCTGCGTCGGCCTTCCTGTCCGAGTTCGGCATCGAAGGCATGGGCGTGGTATCGACCAGGGCCAGCGAGATCCGCGGCAGCGTCAGTCCGGACGGACAGCATATCGTCTGGGGCAGTACCGACCGTGAAGGCGGTGCCGGTGGCTGGGACCTGTGGCAGGCGCGGCTGAAGGATGGCCGCTGGCAGGACGCGAAGCCGCTGTCGATCAACTCGCCGGCCAACGATTTCGATCCGCTGTTCAGCGCGGATGGAAAGTGGCTCTACTTCTTCTCCAACCGCTCCGGCGGCATGGGCGGCGACGACCTCTACCGTGCGTCGGTGAAGGCCGACGGCTTCGGCGCGGTCGAGAACCTCGGTCGCGGCGTCAACACGCGCGGCGACGAATGGGCGCCGACGCCGAGCCGCGACGGCCAGCGCCTGTTGTTCGCCAGCGATGGACACGGCGGCAAGGGCGGACACGATCTGCTCTCGGCGCGCTGGGACGGCAAGGCCTTCGTCGATCCGCAGCCGCTTGCGGGTATCAACACGAAGGCGGACGAATTCGACGCCGCATGGCTTGGCGATGGGCGCACGCTGGTGTTCGCGCGCTCGCAGGACCCGGCGACGAAACCGGTGCGTTTGTTCGTCGCCCATTGCGACGGCGCGCGTTACGACGAGGCGGGTCCGCTGGCGCTGTCGTTCAACATCGAGGACGGCACCACGCTCGGTCCGGCGCTGGACTGGAACAAGCCCGGCGAACTGCTCGTCAGCGGCTCGGCCAAGGCGCCGCGTGCGGGGAAGATGGACCTCTACCGGATGAAGGCACCGGCAGCGCAAGGGAAGGGCGGTTGCGCGGGGTGAGTCGGGCTGGGTGCCGTCCGGCAACCCGGATCGCCGATTCGGGGGCGGATTCGGGCGTTTCGTCGGAGCGCCCTGTTCGCGCGCCGTCGCGATCACTAATCTCGGCAGTCGAAGCCGTCCACCTGGCCGGCCACTCACGAGGAACTCGCAATGGGTCTGATCAGCCTGCTCTGGGGCATCGTCGCCATGATCTGGATGGTGATCGCCCTGATTCCGCTGCTGGGTTGGGGCAACTGGCTGTTGATTCCCTTCGCTGCGGTCGGCGCGATCATCGCCGCGATCGGCATCCTCTTCACCAGCGCGGGCAATCGTGGTCGCGCCAAGACCGGCCTGGTGCTCAACGGCATCGTGATCATCGTCGGCATCGTGCGGCTCGGCATCGGCGGCGGCATCATCTGAAGCCGGCCATGTGAACGCCGTCGTCACGCGCCGCATGCGCGTGACCGCTTTTTTCGCCTGAATACGTAGCGCCGCGCGATGTTGCAGCGCGGGCTTGTGGCGTGCGCGCACGCGGGCGCACACTCGACGCGGGCTGAAGGGGGAAGCCCAGATTGCATCCCCACGGTCGAATCATCGCGATGGTCAATCGCGGGGGTGTTCCATCACCTTCAGATCGGGACTTGACCCATGAAAAGGATCGGATCCGCGCTTTGGTTGTCAGGCATCGCGCTTGGGCTCTGCTTCAACGCCCACGCCGCCGATGCACAGTCCGCTACGCATCAAGTGACTTACGCCGGCGTCAAGGTCGGCATCGACGCCGAGACAGGGCAGTTGCGCCCGCTCACGGCGAGCGAGAGCGCGCAGCTCGACCAGGCGCTCACCCAGGGGCAGCACGCCAGGGTCGCGCCAGCGATGGCGAAGACGTTCAGTGCGCCGACCGATGCGGCCGCGGCGCGTGCGACCGCGCGTCGTAATGCGCACGGCGGCGTGTCGGTGAAGGTGCCCGAGTCGCAGATGACTTCGGTCGTCGCGCATCGCGATGCCTCGGGACAGATCGTCGTCGAACACGTCGGCGAAGCGCATGCCGACGACACCAGCCACGACACCGCCAACAACGAGGAGCTGCTGAAATGAGAAAGCACCTTCTCGCTTGCGCGCTGGCCGTGGCCGGTGCACTCACCTTCAGCGCCAACGCGGCGCAGCTCGTGCTCCTCAACGGCGATGCCGGTACCGGACTCGGTCTCGACGATCCGACGCCGGCCACGCCGGTCGGGCTCAACCCCGGCACGACGGTCGGCCAACAGCGTCAGATCGTCTACCGCTTCGCGATGGACCTGTGGGGTTCGGTGCTCAAGAGCGACGTGCCGATCAAGGTCGGCGCCACGTTCCAGCGCCTCAACTGCACGGCCACCGGCGCCACGCTCGGCTCGGCCGGCGCGAACTGGGTCGATCGCGACTTCCCGAACGCGCCGATCGCGGGCATCTGGTACAACGCCGCGCTTGCCGATTCGCTGGCCGGCGTCGACCTCGATCCCGATCCGGCCGATCCGGCCGACATCATCTCGCGCTTCAACGGCGATCTCGGCAAGCCCGACTGCCTCGCGGGGACCACGTGGTACTACGGTCTCGACGGCAAGACACCGACGGGCGGGATCAACTTCCTCAACGTGGTGATGCACGAAATCGGGCACGGCCTTGGCTTCCAGGGCTTCCTCGACAAGTCCACCGGCCAGTTCCTCGATTTCGACGGCACCGGTCCGCGTTCGGATGCATACACGCAGAACGCGTTCGACAACGTCACCAACATCGGCTTCAACAACGCAGCCAGCACGCCGGCACAGCGCGCACTCGCCATGCGGACTGCCGGACGACTGGTGTGGTCGGGCAATCGGGTGAAGAACGAAGCGGCGCTGGTGCTCGACAACCGCCAGTACCTCACCGTGACCGCGCCCGCCGGCATCGCCGGGCGTTACCTGTACGGCACCGCGAGCTTCGGCCCGCCGGTATCGCCGGCCAACTTCACCGGGCAGGTCGTGCTGGGAGCCGATGCCGCCGATGCGGCCGGTCCGAGCACTACCGACGCGTGCTCGGCGCTGACGAATGCGGCGGCCGTGGCCGGCAAGTTCGTGCTGGTCGATCGCGGCACCTGCGGCTTCGTGATCAAGGCCGCGAACGTGCAGGCCGCCGGTGGCATCGGCATGGTCGTGGCCGACAACGTGGCCGGTTCGCCACCGCCGGATCTGGGCGGCAGCGATCCGAACATCACCATCCCGGCGATCCGCATCACCCTGGCCGACGGCAACACGTTCAAGGCAAACCTGCCGGTGAACGTGACGTTCGAGGTCGATCCGGTGCTGTTGCAGGGTGCCGACGACACCGGTCGCGTGCGTCTGTATGCGCCCAGCGTCGTCGCACCGGGCTCCACCTTCTCGCACTACGACACCGCACTCGCGCCGAACGCGCTGATGGAGCCGTTCGACACGCCGACGGTGCAGGCGCAGTACAACGTCGACCTGACGCCGGCGCTGTACCGCGACATGGGCTGGAAGGTGAACAACGGCGCGGCGAAGATCGGCAAGTGCAACACCACGGTCGATCTGCTCGAACCGGGTGGCTTCATCGTCGGCGCCAACGTGCAGGCCTGGAACAACCTGTGCAAGGTCTCGGCCAAGAACCCGGGCAAGTACGTGCAGTGCATGGTCGATCTGCAGCACCGCCTGCGCAACGCGAAGCTGATCCATCCGTTGCAGGGCGCGGCGATCCTGGTGTGCACGGCGACCAACCTGAAGCCGTAACCGCATCGTTGTGCGTTCCACTCGGACCGGCGCCGCAAGGCGCCGGTCTTTTCTTGACCCACGGCAAGGCGCGGGTCCGCGGGCGCTGCCATCTTCGCCCCTGGCTTCACGAAATCTTTCGCTTCGCCCCGCGCTCATGCCGCTTCGGCATGAGCGCATGACGCGCCCGCCTTTCCGTTCACGGCGGGCGGCGGCGACATTCGCCGCGTGCCGCCGGATTCCCGGAGGCTGATCCTCCCCCCAACGGAGCCCCACCCATGCGCAATGACCGAACGCGAAGATCGTCCGTCCCCCTGCTGGCCGGAAGCGCGCTCGCCTGCGCGCTGGCGGGCCCGGTGCAGGCGCAGTCCGCACCGCCGACGGTGGAGGAGCTCGCGCGCCGCCTGCAGGCGATCGAACAGCGCCTTGGCACCGCCTCGGCGACCCCGGCGCCCGCCGACGCCAACGGACTGGCCGATCTCGACCAGCGCCTGCGCGTGATCGAACGCCGACTCGAACTGCAGGCCGAGGAAGCCGAGGCCAAGGCCGCCAGCACGCCGACCGTGAGCCTGAGCGCGAGCAAGGGCCTGGCGGTGAAATCGCCGCCGCCGGGCGACGTGGAGCTGCGCCTGCGTGGTCTGGTGCAGGCCGATGGTCGCTTCTACATCGACGACGACGCGGTACCGCAGAACGACACTTTCCTGTGGCGTCGCGCCCAGCTCAACCTCGAAGGCAACTGGGGCCCGCTGCTCGCGTTCCGCCTCACGCCGGAACTCGCCGGCGACAGCGTGACGCTGCTCGATGCATGGATCGACGTGAAGTTCGATCCGCGCGCGACGCTGCGCATCGGCAAGACCAAGAGCCCGGTCGGACTGGAGCGCCTGCAGGCCAGTGGCGCGACCGAACTGATCGAGCTGGGCCTGCCCGGCGAACTCGCGCCCGGCCGCGACATCGGCCTGCAACTGCAGGGCGAATTCGCCGGCTCGACGGTCAACTATGCACTCGGCGTCTACAACGGCACGGTCGATGGCCGCGATGCGGTGACGACCAATCCCGACAACAATTTCGAATTCGCCGGACGCGTGTTCGTCGAGCCGTGGAAGAACGACTCCAACGCATTCTCCGGCCTGGGCTTCGGCATCGCCGGCAGCAGCGGCGACAAGGAAGGCACCGGCAACAACTTCCTGCCGCGCTACCGCACGCCGGGACAGGTGCAGTTCTTCAACTACCGCAGCGCAGTGCTTGCCGACGGCGAACACACACGCTGGTCGCCGCAGGCCTACTGGTACCGCAACGCGTTCGGTGTGATCGGCGAATACATCAGCTCGCGCCAGGAAGTACTGCTGCCTGCCAGCGGCGCGCGCGAATCGCTCGATCATCGCGCCTGGCAGCTCGTGGCCGGCTACGTGCTCACCGGCGAAGACGCCGGATACCGCGGCGTGGCGCGGCCTAACCATCCTTTTACGGTCGGCAGTGCAGGCTGGGGGGCGTGGGAACTGGTTGCGAGGTACGGAGAGCTGGACATCGACGACGACGCCTTCCCCGTGTTCGCCGACCCGAACGCGGTCGCGCGCAACGCGACATCCTGGGGCCTGGGCGTGAACTGGTACCTCAACGCCAATTTCAAGCTCGTCGCCAATTTCACGCAGACCGAATTCGACGGTGGCGCGCCGGCCGGCGCGGACCGCGAAGACGAGAAGGCGTTCTTCACGCGCGCCCAGTTCTCGTTCTGACCCTTCCGATTCCGACCCCAGGGAAGCGCCATGAAAACCCATCTTCGCAACGTGCTGCTCGGCCTCACGCTCGCGCTCGCCGCGGGCGCGGCATCGGCCAAGGACGTGGAGCTGCTCAACGTTTCGTACGATCCCACGCGCGAGTTCTACGCCGACGTCAACCAGCGTTTCGCCGCGCAGTGGAAGCAGCAGAGCGGCGAGACGCTCAACATCCGCGCCTCGCACGGCGGTTCGGGCAAGCAGGCGCGCGCGGTGATCGACGGCCTCGAGGCCGACGTGGTCACGCTCGCGCTGGCCGCCGACATCGACGCCATCGCCACCAACGGCAAGCTGTTGCCGACGGACTGGCAGAAGCGCCTGCCGCACAACAGCTCGCCTTACACCTCGACCATCGTGTTCCTGGTGCGCAAGGGCAACCCGAAGCAGATCCGCGACTGGGGCGACCTGGTGAAGCCGGGCGTGGCGGTGATCACGCCGAACCCGAAGACCTCCGGCGGCGCGCGCTGGAACTACCTCGCCGCATGGGCCTGGGCCTCGCAGGAATACCGCGACGGCGACAAGGTGGTCGATTTCCTCACGCGCCTGTTCAAGAACGTGCCCGTGCTCGACACCGGCGCGCGTGGCGCGACCACGACCTTCGTCGAACGCGGCATCGGCGACGTGCTTCTGGCGTGGGAGAACGAAGCGCTGCTCACCTTGTCCGACGCCGACACGCGCGCGAAGTACGAGATCGTCGTGCCGAGCCTGAGCATCAAGGCCGAGCCGCCGGTGGCATGGGTCGACAAGAACATCGACCGCCACGGAACGCGCAAGCAGGCCGAGGCCTACCTGCAGTTCCTGTACTCGCCGGAAGGACAGCGCCTGGCCGCGAAGCACGGCTATCGCCCGTCCGAGCCCGACAAGGTGCCGGCCGCGGAACTCGCCCGCTTTCCGCAGGTGAAGCAGGTGACGATCGACACCGCATTCGGCGGCTGGAAGAAGGCGCAGGCGGAGCACTTCGCCGACGGCGGCTTCTTCGACAAGATCTACCGACCGCGGTGATGGCGGTGCACGTTCGTCGCAATGCTGTCATCCCCGCGAAGGCGGGGATCCAACGGCCCGGCGACACTCCGGCTTCCGGACGGTGTGATGCGCCGGAAGCCTGGATTCCCGCCTTCGCGGGAATGACAGCGGCCTGGCCACACAACCTCATCGTCCACGCGCACTGAAATGTCGACCCTCTCCCTCCCGCTCCCACTCGCGCGCCGGGGCCGCCGGCCGCTGCCGGGCTTCGGCCTGAGCCTCGGCCTCGGCCTGGCATGGCTGAGCGTGGTCGTGCTGTTGCCGCTGGCGGCGCTGGCGATCCGCGCGGCGGGACTGGGCATGGACGGCTGGCTGCGCGCGATCCAGGACCCGCGCGTGCAGGCGTCGCTGAAGCTCAGCTTCAGCGCATCGCTGGTCGCGGCACTGGTGGCATCGCTGGCCGGCGCGCTGGTGGCGTGGGTGATCGTGCGCTATCGCTTCCCGGGACGACGCCTGCTCGACGCGCTCGTCGATCTGCCTTTCGCATTGCCGACCGCGGTGGCCGGCATCGCGCTGACCGCGATTTACTCGGCCAATGGTTGGGTCGGTCGCTGGCTGGAACCGATGGGCATCAAGATCGCCTACACGCCCATCGGCATCGTCATCGCGCTGATCTTCATCGGCCTGCCGTTCGCGGTGCGCACGGTGCAACCGGTGCTGGAAGCGCTCGGCCACGAGCAGGAGGAAGCGGCTGCCTCGCTCGGCGCCTCGCGCCTGACCACGCTGCGTCGCGTGGTATTGCCCGAACTGCTGCCCGCGCTGCTCACGGGCTTTTCGCTCGCATTCGCGCGCGCGCTCGGCGAGTACGGCTCGGTGATCTTCATCGCCGGCAACCTGCCCTACAAGACCGAGATCGCGCCACTGCTGATCACCATCCGCCTGGAGGAATACGACTACGCCGGCGCCATCGCCATCGCGGCCTTGCTGCTGGCCGCGTCGTTCGTGTGCCTGCTCGCGATCAACGCGATCCCGTCGCTGTTCGCGCACGAACGCAAGGGAGCGCGCCGCGATGCGTGAGTTCGCACGTCACGAGGTATCCACATGAGCGCGCGCAGCGACCTGCAGGAACCCGCATGGCTGCGCTGGACGCTGATCGGTCTGGCGATGCTGGTGATGGCCGCGCTGGTGGTGATGCCGCTGCTGATGGTGCTCGGCGCGGCGTTCGGCGATGGTTTCAAGGCATGGCTGGAAGCGCTGACGCAGCCCGACGCGGTGGCGGCGTTGAAGCTCACGTTGTTCACCGTCGCGATAGTGGTGCCGGTCAATGCGGTGTTCGGCATGTTCACCGCGTGGGCGGTGACGCGCTTCGAGTTCCGCGGCAAGCAACTGCTGCTGTCGCTGATCGACCTGCCGTTCGCGGTGTCGCCGGTGGTCGCGGGTCTGTGCCTGGTGCTGCTGTTCGGTTCCAGCGGATGGTTCGCATCGCTACTGCAGGAACACGACGTCAAGATCCTGTTCGCGCGACCCGGCATCGTGCTGGCGACGTTGTTCATCACGTTCCCGTTCGTGGTGCGCGAACTGATCCCGCTGATGCAGCAGCAGGGCGCGGACGAAGAGCTCGCCGCGCGTTCGCTCGGTGCCGGCGCGTGGACGATGTTCCGGCGCGTGACGCTGCCGAACATCAAGTGGGGCCTGCTGTACGGCGTGCTGTTGTGCTCGGCGCGCGCGATGGGCGAGTTCGGCGCGGTGTCCGTGGTGTCTGGCCACATCCGCGGCCTGACCAACACGCTGCCGCTGCATATCGAGATCCTCTACAACGAGTTCGACAGCACGGCCGCATTCGCTGCGGCGTCGCTGCTGACCGGACTCGCGCTGATCACCCTGATCCTGAAGTTCTGGCTGGAGGCACGTCATGGCGACGCCCTTGCGAAATCCCACCGTCGGCATTGACCCGTCCTTCACCGCCGGCATTGCCGAACGCCCGCGACGCACCGATCGCAGCGCCGTGACGGCGCCGCATTCGACCGCGTCGCAGGACTCTGGCACCCTCGGCGCGTCCGCCGCCACCGTGCGGCATCCGACCCGGAGCGGCATGGACCTGCACCTGCGCCAGCTGAGCAAGCGCTACTCGGGCGTCGCCGCGCTCGATGGCGTGAACCTCGACGTCGCCGCGGGCGAACTGGTCGCGTTGCTCGGCCCCTCGGGTTCGGGCAAGACCACGCTGCTGCGCGTGATCGCGGGCCTGCTGCATCCCGACGCCGGCCAGGTGCTGTTCGGCCGCGACGACGCCACGCGCCTGAGCCTGCGCGAACGCAACGTCGGATTCGTGTTCCAGCACTACGCATTGTTCAAGCACATGACCGTGGCCGAGAACATCGCCTTCGGCCTGCGCAGCCGTCCGCGTCGTCGGCGTCCGGACAAGGCGACGATCGCGCGACGCGTCGAAGAACTGCTCGGCCTGATCCAGCTTCCCGAGTTCGGCGGCCGTTATCCCGAGCAGCTTTCGGGCGGACAGAAGCAGCGCGTCGCATTGGCGCGCGCGCTGGCGATCGATCCGACCGTGCTGCTGCTCGACGAACCCTTCGGTGCTCTCGATGCGAAGGTGCGCGTCGAACTGCGCCGCTGGCTGCGCGAACTGCATGAGCGCACCGGACAGACGACGCTGTTCGTCACCCACGACCAGGAAGAAGCGCTGGAGCTCGCCGACCGTATCGTCGTCCTGCGCGAAGGGCGCATCGAACAGGTCGGCACACCGGATGAGATCTACAGCGCGCCGGCGTCGTCCTACGTGTTCGACTTCATCGGCCGCGCGAACGTGCTCGACGGGCGCGTGGAGGGCGGGCGCTTCGTGCTCGACGGCCACGCGTTGGCATTGCCGGCCGAGGATGTCGCCGATGGTCCGGCGCGTCTGTTCGTGCGTCCGCACGACTTCGCGCTGGGCGAGGCGGGATCGGGCATCGATGCGCGCGTGGTCGCCGCCCACCGCTTGGCCGACCGCATCACGCTGGAGCTGGCGGTGGCGGGGCAGTCGCGGCCGGTCGAGCTGGACTCCGTCGCCACGCCGGGTCTGACCACGCCCGCGCCGGGCAGCGTGTTGGGGTTGGAACCTTTGCGGTATCGGGTGTATTCGGCGTAAGCACCCCTCTCCCGACGCGCGATGCGCGTCGACCTCTCCCACAAGGGGAGAGGTGGAACGTGTTCCCTCTCCCCTTGCGGGAGAGGGACAGGCCGCCGCAGGCGGCCAGGGAGAGGGTGCGGGCGTACAATGTCGCGCCATGAGCAGCTACCCCCACGCACGCCCGCGGCGGATGCGCCGCGACGAGTTCTCGCGCCGGCTGATGCGCGAGTCCGTCCTCACCACCAACGACCTGATCTATCCCGTCTTCGTGCATGAGCGCGATGGCCGCGAACCGGTCGCTTCGATGCCAGGCGTGGAGCGCCTGTCGATCGACGAACTGCTGCGCGTGGCCGAACAGGCCAGCGAGCTGCGCGTACCGGCGCTGACGCTGTTCGGCGTGCCCGGCGACGGCAAGACCGCCGACGGCGCGATCGCATGGCGCGAAGACGGCATCGTCCAGCGCGCGGTGCGTGCGCTCAAGCAGCGCTTCCCCGAGCTGGGCGTCATCACCGACGTCGCGCTCGATCCGTACACCACGCACGGCCAGGATGGCCTGATCGACGACACGGGTTACATCCTCAACGACATCACCGTCGACGCGCTGGTGAAGCAGGCGCTCTCGCACGCGCAGGCCGGTGCCGACGTGGTCGCGCCCAGCGACATGATGGATGGCCGCATCGGCGCGATCCGCGGCGCGCTGGAAGAAGCAGGACTGATCAACACGCGCATCCTCGCCTACAGCGCCAAGTACGCCAGCGCGTTCTACGGTCCGTTCCGCAGCGCGGTGGGTTCCGCCGCGGCGCTGGGCAAGGGCAACAAGTACACCTACCAGATGGACCCGGCCAACTCGGACGAAGCGTTGACGGAAGTCGCGCTCGACCTCGACGAAGGCGCCGACATGGTGATGGTGAAGCCGGGCATGCCGTACCTGGATATCGTGCGTCGCGTGAAGGACGAGTTCCGCGTGCCGACGTACGTGTACCAGGTGTCGGGCGAGTACGCGATGCTCAAGGCCGCCGCGCAGAATGGCTGGCTCGACGAGCGCATGACCGCGATGGAAGCATTGCTCGCGTTCAAGCGCGCCGGCGCCGACGGCGTTCTGACCTACTACGCACTCGACGCAGCGCGCTGGTTGCGCGAAGGCGCATAAGCCGATGACCGGCGATGCGCGACGGCACGACGCGGCGGCGACGCTGCGTCGCGCGCGGCTGGACGATGCCGCCGAACTCGCGCGTCTGTCGGCGCAGTTGGGCTATCCACAGCAGGAGACGACCTTCGCATCGCGCCTGCGCCGCCTGCTCGTCTCCGCCGACCATCCGGTGATCGTCGCGACCGACGACGATCGCACGCTGCTGGGGTTCGTCGCGATCGAGCATCGCCTGATGCTCGAACTCGGCGAACGCGTGGAAATCGTCGGACTGGTCGTGGACGATCGCGCGCGCCGTCGCGGCATCGGCCAGGCGCTGGTGCGCGCGGCCGAGGACTGGGCGCGCGAACTCGGCGTGGCCGACGTGATGGTGCGTTCGAACATCGTCCGCACCGAATCGCATCCGTTCTACGAAGGCGCGGGCTTCACCCGCACCAAGACCCAGCACGTCTACCGAAAGCGGCTGTAACGCGACATTCCTGCGCGAAGGAAGGCCCGCATGGACAGGATCGTGATCGTTACCGGCGGCAGTCGCGGCATCGGCGCGGCGACCGCGTTGTGCGCGGCGCGCAGCGGCTATCGCGTCTGCGTCGCCTACCTCAACCGACAGGATGCGGCCGATGCCGTCGTGCAGGAGATCGAGCGCGAAGGCGGCGAGGCGATGGCGGTGCAGGCCGACGTCGGGCGTGAGGCCGACGTGCTGCGGCTGTTCGAATTCGTCGATCGCCGTTTCGGCGAAGTCACCGCGCTGGTCAACAATGCCGGCATCCTCGAACGGCAGATGCGGGTGGAGGAGATGGACGCCGAGCGCCTCACGCGCGTGTTCAACGCCAACGTCGTCGGCAGTTTCCTATGCGCGCGCGAGGCGGTGCGGCGCATGTCCACGCGCTATGGCGGCCACGGCGGCGCGATCGTCAATGTGTCTTCGGTCGCGTCGCGGCTGGGATCGCCGAACGAGTACGTCGACTACGCCGCGTCGAAAGCGGCGATCGACACCCTGACGCTGGGCCTGGCGAAGGAAGTCGCCGCCGAGGGCATCCGCGTCAACGCGGTGCGTCCCGGGTCCATCTACACCGAGATCCACGCCAGCGGCGGCGAGCCCGGGCGCGTGGACCGGGTGAAAGCGCGCATCCCGATGCAGCGCGGCGGCGAAGTGGACGAGATCGCACGCGCGATCGTGTGGCTGCTCTCGGACGAGGCTTCGTACATGACCGGCAGCCTGGTGGACGTGTCGGGCGGGCTGTAGGACGCGCCACGCGCTCTCCCGAAGGAGAGCGGCTCAAGTCACGCGTGCGCGCCGTCGATCTCCACGCGCAGTTCGCGGCGACACACGGCGGCATGCAGGAGCACACGCGGGACGTCGGGGCCGAAGCGCGCGTCGAGTTCGCGCGCGACCGCCTCGATCTCATCGACGTGGCGCACGTACACCTTCAGGTGCGACTGCGGGCCGAACTGCGCCGGCAGCGACGGCCACTGCGCGCGCGCCGCGGCGAGCAGGCTGTCGAAATTCGCCAGCGTTTCGCCGAGCTGGGTGAGCACCGATCCGGCGTGCTGCGATTCGTGGCCGACGATGGCCGCGGTGCCGGAGATCATCAGCGGCATCGCGCTGCCGACCGGGGGCAGCATCGCGCGGGCGAAGCTCGGCGGCTGTGGGCCGTACTGGCGCGGATAACGGTAGGCGCTGATCTGGCGCGGATTCTCCAGCGGCGTGCCCGGCGCGCGCGAGGCGAGCCAGTACACCTGCAGGCGGCGAGCGTCGTCGACGCGGCCGATCGCGGTCGCGGCCGGCAGCGTCTGCGTGTCGACCAAACCGAGTCCGCGCGCACGGCCGACGCAGAACTGGCGATAGCGCTCTTCATCGCCTTCGCCGAGGGTGATGCCGTCGAGGTAGTTCCACACGCGCAGCAGGTGCGGGTAACCGCGCTGCGCGAGTACGTCCGACAAGCGGCGGTACAGGCGATCGGCCGTCGCCTCGATGTCGCTGCCGCCGTCTTCGCCTTCGCGCTCGTCGAGTTCGATCGCGCCGAACTGCAGCGCGCCGTCCTCGGCCCAGGCGAGGTCGCCATCTCGGCCGCGCGCGACCGGACCGCTGCCGCGCCAGACTTCCAGCGGCGCCGGGCCAAACGGTTCCAGCGCGACGCGCAGGTAGCGCGGATCGTCGTGCACGGGCGCGTTGCGGCCGAAGCCGATCACCGCGAGCGTGTCCTCGCTGGCGAGCGCTGCTTCGGGCGTCGTGTCGACGTAGTCCACCGTCCAGCGCGGCGCCAGCGGCAGCGGATGAACCGCGCTCACGAGCGCGTCTCCGGGCCCGGCTGCAGCGTGTCGGCGTTGCCGGCGAGGCCGACATCCACGCCCACCTGGCGACGACGGCGCAGCCAGCCGCGCAGCGCCTGCGGCGCCATGCTGATCGCGGTCATCGTGTAGATGAAGCGGAACAGGCGCAGACGGCGCAGCACTGCCGGATTGTCGAACACGTCGCCAGCGAGCATGGAGATCACCGCCTGCTCGACCTGCCACACGTTGCGCGGATGGTTGAACAGGTGGCGCATCACCGGCGTGGTGAAGCGGTAGATGAACCACTGGAAATGCTTGAGGCCACGACGCAGGCGCGTGTCCATTTCGCGTTGCAGGCGCGATTCGCTGGACGGATCGCGCAGCGCGCCATCGACGACCTGCGCGGCCTGCTCGGCGCTGTTCATGCCCAGGTACACGCCGGAGGAGAACACCGGATCGACGAACGCGTACGCGTCGCCCACCATCACCCAGCCCGGGCCGTGCATGCGCGTGCAGGTGTAGGAGTAATTGCCGGTGACGTGCACCGGTGCCACGCGCTGCGCCTCCTGCATGCGCTTGCGCACTTGCGGTTCGGATTCGAGCGTCTTCATCAGGAACGCTTCGTTCTCGCCGCGGCGCGTCTTGAGGTACTCGGGGAAACACACCGCGCCCACGCTCATCACGCCCTCGCGCAGCGGGATCAGCCACATCCAGCCGTGCGCGAAGCGCTGCACGGTGATGTTGCCCGCGTCCTCGCCGGCGCGGCGCTCCACGCCGGTGAAGTGACTGAAGATCGCCGCCGACTGGTGCAGCGTGTTCTTCTTCTTGAGCTTGAGCTGGTTGCCGAACAACGTGTCGCGACCGCTGGCGTCGACGATGTAGCGCGCACGCACCGTGAGGGCGACGCCATCCGCATCGCGCGCGTGCACGATCGACGGCCACCCGTCGGCGCCGAAATCGACGCGCTCTACCTTGTGCCGCTCGCGCGCATCCACGCCACTGGCCTGCGCGTTGCGGAACAGCAGCTGGTCGTACTCCTCGCGCTTGACCTGGTAGGCGTAGCCGAAGCGCGGGTTGAGCGCGCGGTCGAAGCGGAAGGTGTTGTAGTCGTCGCCGGTGGCGGGCATGCCGTGCTCGTCGACGATCGGGAATTCGGCGCCGGGCTTGAACGTGCCGATCTCCTTCACCTGTTCCAGCACGCCGAGGCGTTCGAGGATCGGCAGGTTCATCGGCAACAGCGATTCGCCGATGTGGAAGCGCGGATGCGCGTCCTTCTCCAGCAGCAACACCTTCCAGCCCTTGCGGGCGAGCAGGGTGGCGGCGGTGGTGCCGGCGGGGCCGCCGCCGACCACGAGCACGTCGGTGTCGAGGTGGGCGGGTTCGGCCGGGGGCGTGTTCAGCTCGGCCGGGGTTCGGGCCGGCCCGGTCGCAGAAGCGGATTCGGTCATGCCGCGAATGATAAGGGAAGGGCCGGCGAGGCTCCGTGGCGCCCCAGCTCCGGGCACGGCCGCGCGGACCCGGTTGCACCGGGCCGCCCTTTGCCGGATCGTTGCGTCCTCTCGAAGTACCGTCCTGGATTCCCCGATGTCTGAACAAAGCCCCGTCGAACGCGAACTGGCGCAGCTGCTGGTGTCGAGCCTCAACCTCGAGGACGTGACGCCCGAGCAGATCGACCCCGAGGCGGCGCTGTTCGGCGAAGGCCTGGGTCTGGACTCGATCGACGCCCTGGAGCTGGCCCTGGCCATCTCCGGCAAGTACGGCTTCCAGCTGCGCTCCGACAGCGACGAGAACCGCCGCATCTTCGCCTCGCTGCGCGCCCTGGCCGCGCACATCGAGCAACGCCGCGCCGCCTGAGCCGCCTGAGTCGTCGAGGCCCCCGCGTGAACGCTTCCGCCCCGCGCAACGCCGCGGCACCCGTGCTCGCCATCGTGCTGGCGGTGGCCTATCCGCTGCTCGCGCACTGGGCCAGCCACGACGGCGGCGGCGTGCCGGCGGCGATCGCGATGGCCGACCTGATGGCGCTGGTGCTGGTCGCGCCGATGCTGCACGGACAGGTCTGGGCCTGGGCGCTGGCGTCCGTGTCGGCGGCGGCCCTGGTATGGGTGGCGCAGACGCCGTTCGCGCAGATGCTGCTGCTGGCGCCGCCGATGCTGTTCGTAGGCCTGGTCGCGTGGATGTTCGCGCGCAGCCTGCGAGCGCCGCGCGAGGCGCTGATCACCCGGATCGTGGCTGCGATGGAGCGCTGCGAACCGGCCGAATTGCCGCGCGAGCTGTACCGCTATTCGCGACGCCTGACCGCGTCGTGGGCGATCCTGCTGGCGGTGCTCGCGCTCGCCAACGGCGCGCTGGCGATGATCGCCGTGCCCGACGGCGTGCTCGCCCGGCTCGGCCACACCCCGCCGGTGAGCATCGGCCAGGAGGCGTGGTCGCTGTTCGCCAACCTGCTGAACTACGGCATCGTCGGCGGCTTCTTCGTCGGCGAATACGCGATGCGCCGCCACCTGTTCCCGCACCGCCCGTACCGGCACTTCTTCGACTTCCTGCGGCAGATGGCCGCGCTCGGCCCGCGCTTCTGGCGGGGCCTGTTCGACTGACCGCCCGCCGACATCTTCCGGCCGGCGCCGGTGGCTTATCCTGACCGCCCTCCGTGCGACGCCGCCGCCACGCATGCCCTTCGCGATTTCCGCCGACCACCCCTGCCTGCCCGGCCATTTCCCGGGTCGGCCGCTGGTGCCCGGCGTGGTCCTGCTGGAGCGCGTGGTCGAGGCCATCGAAGCCGCGCACGGACCGGTCGCGGGCCTGCGCCTGCCGCAGGTGAAGTTCCTGCGACCGCTGCTGCCGGACGAGGAAGCAACGATCGAACTCGACGGCGCACCGCCGCGCTGGCGCTTCCGCGTGCTGCGCGACGGCATTGTGCTGGCGAGCGGCGAGATCGTCGCCGACGCGGGGCAGGCGACGGCATGAGCGCGCAATGGAAGCAGCGCCCCGAGGGCGGCGGCGTGTTCGCGCTGTGGCTGATCCGCAGCATCGCGCGTTACGGCGGTCGTGGCGTCGCGCGCGCGTGCCTGTACCCGATCACCCTGTATTTCCTGATCGTGCGCGGCCCCGAGCGTCGCGCCTCGCGTGCGTTCCTGACGCGTGCATTCGGACGTCGTGCATCGCTGTGGGACGTCGCGCGCCACATCCATACCTTCGCCGCGACCATCCTCGACCGCGTGTTCCTGCTGACCGGCGAACTGTCGCGCTTCGATATCCGCGTCGATGGGTTGCCCGCATTGGCCGAGCGCGTCGATCGTGGCGAAGGCGTGCTGGTGTTCGGTTCGCACCTGGGCAGTTTCGATGCGCTGCGCGTGCTCGCGCTGACGCGGCCGCAGCTGCGCGTGCGCGTAGTGCTCGACATCGGCCACAACCCGGCCGTGACCCGGCTGCTGGATGCGCTCAACCCGCAGTTCGCGCGCGATGTCATCGATGCCGGCCGGGACGGCGTGTCGATCGTGCTGGAGATCCAGCAGGCGCTCGCGCGCGGTGAACTCGTCGCGCTGCTGGTCGATCGCGCCACACCCGGCGACACGCCCGTGACCGCTCCGCTGCTCGGAAGCGATGCGCCATTCCCCGCCACGCCGTGGCTGCTCGCGGCGACGCTGAAAGTGCCGGTCGTGCTCGCCTTCGGCCTGTACCGCGGCGGCAACCGCTACCAGCTGGTGTTCGAGGAATTCAGCTCCGGGCTGGACATCCCGCGCCAGCATCGTCGAGACGCGGTGGCTGTGCTGGTCGGACGTTACGCCGCGCGGCTGCAGCACCATCTGCTGCGCGCGCCCCTCAACTGGTTCAACTTCTACGATTTCTGGCATGCCGACGACGCGACGCGGGACCACCAAAGCGATCTTCCTCCGCTGGGCGATGCTGCCGGCGCTGCTGCTGGCCAGCGCGACGCAGGCCGCGCCGGCTGACGGCGGCCTCGACGCGGACTGGATCCTCGCGCGCATCGCGCAGCCGGTGCCGGCGCGCACGGCCTTCGTCGAGGTGCGCGGATCGAGGCTGCTCAAGGCACCGCTGCGCCTGAGCGGCGAGTACCGCCGTCCCGACGCCGACACGCTGGTGCGCGAAGTGCGCGCGCCGTATGCGGAAACGACCACGCTGCGTGCGGGCGAGGCGCTGATCGAACGCGCCGGCCAGTCGCCGCGCCGCTTCGCGTTGTCTCGCGCGCCTGAACTCGCCGGCCTGCAGAGCAGCTTCGGGGCACTGCTCGCCGGAGACAGTGCGTCGCTGCAGCGCCATTACCGCCTGCAGGCCGATGGCACGCGCGAGCGCTGGACGCTGACGCTGACGCCGAAGGACGCCGCGCTCGCCGCGAAGGTGCAGTCGATCGCGCTCACCGGCCGCGACGGCGACCTGCGCTGCATCGAGACGCGCGCGGGCACGCGCGGCGATGTGCAGCGCACGCTGCTCGGCGGCGCCGCGCAGCAGGCCGCCTCGGTTGCCGATGCGGGACTGGCCGCGCTCTGCCACGGCGATCCCGCCCGATGAGCGCCAGCCGGCGTCTCGTCCTCGCATTGCTGTGGCTGGCAGCGCTCGCGCTGCTTGCCGCGTTCATCGCGCCGCGCGTGCAGCTCAGCGGCGACCTGCGCAAGTTCATGCCCGCGCCGCAGACGCCGGCGCAGAAGCTGCTGATCGATGAACTCGGCGAAGGTCCGGGCTCGCGCCTGCTGCTGCTCGCGCTGTCGGGCGAATCCGCGGAAACGCTCGCCGTACAGTCGCAGGCGCTGCAGGCGCGGTTGACCGCGAAACCCGCAACCGGCGAAACCCCGTTCAAGCTCGTCGCCAACGGCGCGGACCTGGGGCTCGATGCGATTCCCGAGCACCTGCGTCCGTATCGCTACCTGCTGTCGCCGACGCTGGACACGCAGCGTTTCGATGCGGAGCGATTTCGCGCCGAGCTCGACGCGCGCGTGCAGGATCTAGGCTCGCCCGCGGCGGCGATGATCGAACCGCTGCTGCCGTCCGATCCCACGCTGGAAACGCTGAAGCTCGCCGAAGCGTGGCAACCCGCCAACGCACCGCAACGCCTGCACGGCGTGTGGTTCGACCGCGCCGGCCGCGAAGCGTTGCTGGCGGTGGAGACGCACGCGGCGGGCTTCGATCCCGAAGGTCAGCAGGCCGCCGTGGATGCGATCAATGCCGCGTTCGCCGCCGTGAAAGGCGACACGAAGTCCCGGCTCACGCTGACCGGGCCGGGCGCGTTCTCGGTCGAGATCGGCGGTCGCACCGCGCGCGAGGCGAGCCTGATCGGCACGATCGATTCGCTGGTGTTCGTGTTGCTGCTGTGGGTCGCGTACCGCAGCTGGAAGGCGCCGCTGCTCGGCGGCCTGCCGCTCGCGAGCGCGGGTCTGATCGGACTCGGCGCGGTCGCGCTGTGCTTCGACGGCGTACACGGCATCACCATCGCATTCGGCTTCACCCTGATCGGCGTGGTGCAGGACTATCCGATCCATCTCTTCAGCCACCAGCGAGCGGGTGTGTCGCCGTGGGCCAGTGCGCGTGCACTGTGGCCGACGCTGGGCACTGGTGTCGCGTCCACCTGTATTGCTTACGCGACGTTCCTGGTTTCCGGCGTCGATGGCCTGCAACAGCTGGCGGTGTTCACCGTGGTCGGTCTTGCGACGGCGGCGCTGGCGACGCGCTTCCTGTTGCCCGCGCTGATCGATCCCGCACCGCGCGATGCGGCCGATTCGCGCTGGCTGGCGCGTGCATGGGAGCGCCTCGCGCGCTGGCCGCGACTGGGTGCAAGCGGAGGACTCGTGGTCGCCGCGCTCGCACTGGCGGTCGTGGTTTTCGCGCCCGGCGCGTTCTGGCAGAACGACCTGGCGCGACTCACCCCGGTGCCACCGGCCGCGCTCGCGCGCGATGCGCAGCTGCGCAGCGAACTGGGCGCGCCGGATGTGCGTTACGTGATCGCATTGCAGGCCGACGACTCGGAGCACGCGCTGCAGGCGTCCGAGCGCCTGCTGCCCGCCTTGCAGCGACTGCGCGACGAAGGTGTCGTGGACGGCTTCGATCTCGCCGCGCGCTACCTGCCCAGCATCGCCACGCAGCGTGCGCGCCAGTCGCATCTGCCGGCACCGGATGAACTGCAGGCGGCGTTGCGAACGGCCTTGCAGGGCAGTGCGTTCAACGACGACGCCTTCGACGACTTCCTCGCCGACGTGGCGCGCGCACGCGAAGCCACGCCACTGTCTCCGCGCGATCTCGCCGGCACGCCGCTGGCGGCGAGCATCGAAGGCCTGCTGCTGGCGCGCGAAGGCCACGCCACCGCACTGGTTGCGCTGAGCGGCCTGCAGGATCCCGGTGCGGTCGCGCGTGTCGCGCAGGCGCACGGCGCGCAGCTGCTCGACCTGAAACAGGCGTCGGAATCGCTGGTCGCCGAGTATCGCGAACGCGTGCTGTGGGCGCTGGCGCTGGCGGCGGTGCTGCTCGCGGCGGCGGTGTGGTTCGCGCTGCGCTCGCCGCGCCGCGTGCTGCGGGTGCTCGCGCCGATGACCTTGACCACGCTGCTGATCCTCGCCGTGCTGCGCGCGCTGGGCGTGGAGCTGAACCTGTTCCATCTGGTGTCGCTGATCCTCGCCGCGGGTCTCGGCCTCGACTACGCGCTGTTCTTCGACCACGCCGGCGACGAGCGCGCCGAACAGCTGCGCACGCTGCACGCGGTGATCGTGTGCAGCCTGACCACGCTGCTGGTATTCGCGCTGCTCGCCGCGTCCAGCATCCCGGTGCTACGCGCGATCGGCGGCACGGTGGCGCTCGGCGTTGCGTTCAATTTCGTGCTCGCGCTGCTGATCGTGCGCGCGCCGGTGAGGGAGCCGCGCGATGCTGTCGCGTGATGCGATCCTGTCGCTGGTCCCGCACGCGGGCGCGATGTGCCTGTGGGACGAGGTCGTCGACTGGGACGCGGACACGATCCGCCTGCGTGCGCACAACCACCGAGATCCGGCGCATCCGCTGCGTCATCGCGACCGCCTGCACGGCGTGCACCTGTGCGAGTACGGCGCGCAGGCGATGGCCGTGCACGGCGGGCTGCTCGCGCGCGATGCGGGCGAGGCCATGAAACCGGGCATGCTGGTGGCGCTGCGCGCGGTGGAAATCGCCGTCGCGCGCATCGACGACCTGTCGGACGCTCTGGAAGTGGAGGCCCACCGGCTGCTCGCCGGCGACGCCGGCAGCCAGTACCGTTTCAGCATCACCTGCGAGGGACGCGTCCTCGCCCACGGCCGCGCCGCCGTGCTGCATTCGCTACCGGGAGAGGAATCCGCATGAGCAGCACCGCCATCCGACGCGCACTGGTCACCGGCGGCAGCGGCGACATCGGCAGCGCGATCAGCCGTCGCCTCGCGGCCGACGGCGTCGAGGTGATCGTGCACGCCAACCAGCGCCTGGAACGTGCGCAGGAGGTCGTCGCGCAGATCCAGGCCGACGGTGGCCGCGCCAGCGCGGTCGCGTTCGACGTGGCGGACGGCGCGGCGGCGCAGGCCGCCATCGCCGACCTGCTGCAGGGTGGGGCGGTGCAGATCGTGGTCAACAACGCGGGCATCCACGACGACGGCCCGATGGCCGGCATGAGCGAGACGAAATGGAAGCGCGTCATCGACGTGTCGCTGCACGGCTTCTTCCACGTCACCCAGCCGCTGCTGCTGCCGATGGCGCGCACGCGCTGGGGTCGCGTGGTCAGTGTGTCGTCGGTGGCGGCGGTGCTGGGCAACCGCGGCCAGGCCAACTACGCGGCGGCCAAGGCCGCGCTGCATGGCGCGACAAAGTCGCTGGCGCGCGAGATGGGCAGCCGTGGCATCACCTGCAACGTGGTAGCGCCGGGCGTGGTCGAGGGTCGCATGGCCGACGCAGCGTTCCCGACCGAGGCGATCAAACAGCTGGTTCCCGCCGGTCGCGCCGGCCGGCCGGACGAGGTCGCCGCGCTGATCGGATTCCTGTGCTCGGACGCCGCCGGCTACATCAACGGGCAGGTCATCGGGATCGACGGCGGCATGAGCTGAACGGTCGGCGACGCCGTTCGCTTCCGCTCGACCCGCGCTGGCGTACGATGCCGGCGACTCCCACCGGAAGTGCCGCCATGCGCCGCATCGTCCCGCTCTTCCTCCTGGCATCGGCCTTGGCCGTCCTGGCCGGCTGTTCCTCGACATCCCAGCTCGTCACCGGCACGCCGCGCGCGCCGATCGATCCGGCCCAGGTACGCATCTACTACTCGGCGCCTCCGGGCGGATACGAGGAAATCGCACGCCTGCAAACGGCGAGCGGCAGCTTCACCTACGGCGAGCAGAACAAGCTCGACAACGTGCTCAACAACCTGCGCATGGAGGCGGCCAAGCTCGGCGCCAACGGCGTGCTGTTCGTCGGCACCGAGGACAGCTACGGCGGCAGCAGCATCGGCGTGGGCGCGGGTGGCGGCAGCTACGGTGGCTACCGCGGCGGCAGCTTCAGCTCCGGCGGGATCGGCGTGAACATCACCCCGACCAAGAAGTACGCGCACGGCGTGGCGATCTACGTGACCAATCCTCCGCCGATGCCGCTACCGCCGGCGTCGACGATGCCGCCGCAACCGCAACCTGCGCCGCCCAAGCCGGTCAACTGATCCGCGAGGCGCGCGGCTCGACCATCGGCGGCGGTGCGAACTCGCCGCTGGGGTCGTCGATGAGCGTCGGGTTGGCGCGGATGCGCCGGAACATCTCCGGCACGCCGCCGCGACGCAGTACGCCGAACACCACGTGGCTGGTGATGCGCGAGAAGTCGCGCAGCGGCTTGAAATGGCTGGGACGGAAGGATTCGTCCTCGTGCACGCTCTTGTAGCGCGACTCGATCGGCACCGATACGCAGCGCGTGCCCAGCTGCTGCGCGGCCGAGATCAGGATCTGCGCCTCGAACACGAAGTCCTCGCCTGGCACGTCCTGCAGCGCCGCGACCGCCGCCGGATACAGGCGTTGCCCGCTCTGGCTGTCGGCGAGCTGATAGCCGGTGCCCCAGGCAATGCCCCAGTCGGCGAATTCATTGGCCAGCCGTCGGTACAGCGGTTGCTGCGAACGCCGGCGCAGGCGTGCGCCGATGACGATGTGGTCGGGATGACGGTTGGCCGCGGCGAGCAGGCGCGGGATGTCGGCCGGCAGGTGCTGGCCGTCGCCGTCCATGCTGACGATCGCGCGCGCGCCCATGCGCAGCGCTTCGGCGAAACCGTCGCGCAGGCTCGCGCCCTTGCCCATGCGCCGTTCGTGGCGCAGCACCGTGACCGGCAGGTCGGCGATGCACTCGGCGGTGCCGTCGTCGGAACCGTCGTCGACCAGCACCACGTTCGGGCATTCGGCCAGCGCGCCGGTCACTACGTCGCGGATGCGCAGCGATTCGTTGAGTGCGGGGATCACCACCACGAGCTCGTCGCGGGTGAGCGGTCGCGTGGCGCGCAGGGTCTCAGTCACGGGTCACCTCCACGATGAGCGCGTGCAAGGGGCCGGCGGGCAGCACCGCACGACCTTCGCCGCGTGCGAGCGCATCGAACAGCGGCAGCATCGGCGCCATCGCGTTGCTGGCGGACCAGCGTGCGAGCGGGCCGGGCGCGTCGGAGGGATCTTCGCGCGGCACGATGCGTGCGTGCAGGCGCGGGCCGGTGCCGTCGCGCGCGAGCACCAGCGCTCCGCCGAGCAGGCCGTCGCTCGGCGCGACCTGCGCCAGCGGACCCACCGCCGGGCCGTCGTAGGCGACCAGCAGCACGGCCTCGGCGCCGTCGGCGAGCTGCGCGAGCGCATCGATCAATCCCTGCGCGAAGCTCGCCAGGTGCGCGCTGATCGCGCTGGCGGGCTGCATCGCGCCGGTGCCGATGGTCCAGTAGCCGGCCGCGGCGTTGTGCACGGAATTGTGGAAGCGCGTCGGCGACAGCGCGCGCGGTTCCTGCGCCAGCGTGGCGCACATGTAGTCGGTGATCGCCAGGTCGCCATGCGTCGAGGCGAACACCGACGGCAGCGAGGCCGGATCGCGTCCCGCGTCGTGGCACGCAGCCAGGGCGACGTCGAGCGCGACCGCGACCGTTTCCGGTGCGCGCCGGCGCTCGTTGGCGGGCAGCAACTGCGGCGAAGGCCGCGCGGGCGCATCGCCCGGCGCGGTGCCGGCGAGCGCGTAATCGCGCGCCGCCGCCCACCCGGGCAGGCCGCGCGTCCAGAAACCGATCCCCTCGATCCGCGCCTGCAATGCGTTCATGCCAGACCGAACACCAGCGAGCAGTTGTTGCCGCCGAAACCGAAGGAGTTGTTCATCGCGTAACGGATGTCGCTGCGCTGCGGCGCGAAACGGATCTGCGGACCGCAGGCCGGATCGGGCGTGGCGCTGTTGAGCGTGCCGGGCAGTTCGCCGCGTTCGAGCGCGATCAGCGCGATCACCGATTCCACGATGCCCGCCGCGCCCAGCGTGTGGCCGGTCCAACCCTTGGTGGAACTGGCGTGCAGCGTGTCCGGAAATAGTGAAGCCACCGCCGCGGCTTCGATCGAATCGTTGGCCGGCGTCGCGGTGCCGTGCAGGTTGAGGTAGCCCACGTCCGCCGCGTCGATGCCGGCACGCGCGAGCGCATCGCGCATCGCCAGGCGCGCGCCGAGTCCTTCCGGATGCGGCGAGGACATGTGGTGCGCATCGCTGGATTCGCCGTAGCCGCGCAACTGCAGGCCGCGATCGCCGGGCTGCGCGCGCTCGATCAGCGCGAAGCCGCCGGCCTCGCCGAGCGAGAGCCCGGTTCGGTCCGCGTCGAACGGGCGGCACGGCTCGCTTGCGACCAGCTGCAGCGAGTTGAAGCCGAACAGCACGCTGCCGCACAGCGTGTCGACGCCGCCGACCAGCGCCGCATCGGCGAGGCCCGCCGCGATCAGGCGCGCGGCCTGCGCGAACACCTTCGCGCTCGAAGAGCACGCGGTGGCGACGGTGATGCAGGGCCCGCGCAGGCCGGTGGCCAACTGCACGAACTCACCGATCGAATGCGGCGTGTGTACGAGCTGGCGCGCGTGCGTATCCGGGAACGCGCCGTCTTCGAGGCTCGCGTAGGCGTCCTCGGTGCTGCCGATACTGGACGTCGACGTGCCGACCACCACCGCGACGCGGTCCGCGCCGAAGCGTTCGACCACGTCGTCGATGGCCGTGCGCAGGCCGTCCTGGCCCAGTGCGAGCCACGCCAGACGGTGATTGCGCGAATCCCACGGCTGCAGCGATTCGGGCAGGACCACGTCTTCGAGGCCGTCGACGCGGCCGATCCAGCAGTCGAGCGGATCGCGGCCGAAGTCGTTGCGGCGCAGGCCGCTGCGGGATTCGCGAAGGGCCGCGGCGAGCGCGTCGCGGCCGGCACCGACCGCGCTGGTGGCGGTGCTGGCACGGATCGCGAGGGGCGCCATCGGCGCGACAGTGGACGGACTGAGCGTGGACGGCACGCAGGACTCTCTTTCGACGAACGGCGAAAGTATAGCCAGCGCCTACCGATCCCCGGTTCCCGTGCGGGAACCCGGGCCGGATCGTTCAGGCCGGGGCCGGAAGTGTCGGAGCGGGGTGAAGGGGCGCGGGCCGCCGCGGAGCCCTCTCCCGCGCGGGAGAGGGCCGTGGTGCGCTTACTTGCGGCTGCGCTGCGCCGGCACGAAGGTCTCGCGCACGGCCTTGGCCAGCTGGTCCGGCGGCAGCAGGCCCTGGTCGAGCAGGAAGTTGTTGAACGCGAGGCGGTCGAACTTCTCGCCCAGCGCGACTTCCGTCTCCATGCGCAGCTCGAGGATGCGGGTGTAGCCGTAGAAGTAGCTGCCGGCCTGGCCCGGGGCGTTGAACGTATAGCGGTCCAGCTCCTGCTTGGTCATCGCCTCCGACAGGCCGACTTTGTCGCGCAGGATGCGGCCGGCCGCCTCGCGATCGATCTGGCCCAGGTTGAGCATCGGGTCGAGCATCGCGCGTGCGGCGCGCATCAGGCGGAACTGCAGCGCGATCAGCTGGCCGTCGAGCGGCTCGTACGGAACCATCTCGGCTTCGGCGTACAGCGCCCAGCCTTCGACGTTGACCGAGTTGAACGCGAACATCGTGCGCGCCAGCGAGACGCCGCGCTCGACCATCGCGGTGAACTGCAGTTCGTGGCCCGGACGGCCTTCATGCGCGGACAGCGTCCAGCGCACCGCGTCGAAGTTGAAGTCGTCGTACTGCAGCGCCTTGCCGTCGGCGGTCGGCACTGACACCGGCAGCACGAACTGGCCCTGCTGGCCCGTGTTGCCGACCAACGGCGCCGGCAGGAAGTGCGGCGCGGACTGCGCGGCGGACTCCGCTTCGGTACCCAGGCGCATCACCATCGGGCGGTTCGGCACGTCGACGATGCGCTCCTTGCGGATGATCGGATCGATCGCGTCGATCACCGTGCGGTAGCGCGACTCGAGCTGGTCGTTGGGCATGTTGTCCTGCTTGAGCGCGCGGATCACGGCCACGTAATCGTGCGGATCGGCGACCTTCAGGCCCTTGTCCTTCGCCACCAGCGGAGCGAGCTGCGCCATCGCCGCGCGCGTCTCCATGAACTCGACCTGCGCACGGCGCACCAGCAGCGCCGGATCGATGTCGATGCCGAACTGCTTGAGCTGGTTGGCGTACAGCTCCGGCGGCAGCTTCGTGTCGGTGCGCGCTTCCGGCAGGACCGTGGTGCGCGCCCACTGGCCGTACGCCTTCAGCTGCGCGTCCAGCGCCGCCAGCGCGGCGTCGGCACCGGCCACCTTGTGCTGCGCGAACAGCTTGCGGATGCCTGCGCCGTAGGTGTCGATGTTGCCCAGCGCCTGTTCGACCTCCAGCCTGGTCGGACGCAGCAGCGCGCCGTCCTTCGCGCGTTCGGTGTAGCGGGCCATCGCCAGCTCGGTGATCGGCGTGGTTTCCTTGCCTTGGCCGACGTAGTTCTTCAGGCGTTCCAGCGCATATGCGCGGCGCTCCGGCGGCGTCTGGTCGGACAGCAGCGCGCGCAGACCGGTGAAGATGACCTGCGGCACGTCGTTCCACGGCAGGGTCAGGCGCTCGTTGAGCGCGCTGGTCTCGATGCTGTCGTCGGCGGCCTGGATCATGATCTCCAGGTCCTGGCGCACGTTCGGGTCGCGTTCTGTGGCGAGTTTGGCCTGCAGTCCGGCCTTGGCCTTCGCGGTGGCGTCGCGGAATCGCTTGCTGTTGTCGGGCTTGAAGTCGGCGATGCGCTCGTCGTAGCCGGGCACGCCGAGGAAGGACATTTGCTCCGGCGCGAACTCGGCCTGGGCCTTGATCAGGATCTGCGCGTACTCGTTGCTGGTGGCCACCCATGCCGGCGCGGGCTTCGCCGCGGCGGCGGCGGGCTTGGCGGCCGCGTGGGCGGCGAGGGCGGGCAACGGGGCGGCCAGCGCGAGGGCGACGGCAAGGACGAGAGGCTTCATCGAGTGATCCGGCACGGAGGAGGTGCGCCAGCATTGCGTCGCCGCGGCCCGCGCGGCCAGCGCCGAAGGTCATGGAACGGCATCGGCGCGCGCGATCCGTGACGCGCGGCCGCGGGAAGAATTCCGGCCCGCACCGCGCCTGCCGCATAATCGCCGCTTCGCTTTCATGGACGATCCGATGTCCGCCGTACCCGTGTCCGCCGTGCCTTCTTCGCTCGCCCTGCTCAATCCCGCCGTCGTCGCCCAGGCCGAAGCCTGGCGCGAGCGCTTCGCCAGCGCCCAGCCGTTCCGCCATGTGGTGATCGACGACTTCTTCGACGCCGACTACGCGCAGGCGCTGCTGCGCACGTTCCCGGCGTTCGAGCGCGGCAATTACATCGGCGACGACGGGCGTCCCGGCGGCAAGTCGACGCTGGACCGCATCCGCGGCCTCGGCCCGGAATTCGCGGCGCTCGACGACGCCATCCAGAATCGGCCGTTCCTCGATCTGGTCGGCCGCATCACCGACATCCCCGAGCTGATCTACGACCCGTTCTACCTCGGTGGCGGCACGCACGAGAACCGTCATGGCGCGGCGCTCGATCCGCACATCGACTTCAACTACCACCCCAGCGAGCGCTGGCATCGCCGGCTCAACCTGATCGTCTACCTCAACCACGAATGGCAGCACGAGTGGGGCGGTTCGCTGGAGCTGTTCCGCGATCCCTACGCCGACCGCACGCCGTCAGTGTCGGTGGTGCCGGCGTTCAACCGTTGTGTGATCTTCGAGACCACCGAGCACAGCTGGCACGCGTTCGATCCGATCCAGCTGCCCGAAGACAAGCGCGACCTCAGTCGCAAGTCGGTCGCGCTGTACTTCTACAGCAAGGACCGCCCGGTCGAGCAGACCGCCGGCCGCCACACCACGCACTACGTCAAGCGCCAGTTGCCGGCGCACCTGCACGCCGGCCACGCGCTGAGCGAGCACGACATCCACGAACTGCAGGGCCTGCTGCAACAACGCGATGCCTACATCCGCGACCAGCAGGAAGAGATCGCGAAACTGCTGCAGGCGCAGGACAGTGGTCTCGCCGGCAAGTTCCTGTACCTGGCCAAGCGCCTGTATGTGCGTTCGCGGCGCTGATCGGCGAATCGCGAGGCAACGAAAAAGCCCGGCTTTCGCCGGGCTTTTTTTCCGTCCCGCAATGACGCGCGCGATCAGGGCTTCAGGCAGCGGGCGAAGAAGTCCTCGGTCAGGCGCAGGCGGTGCAGGTTGTCCGCGCCCTTGAGGCCGTGCTTCGCGCCCGGGTAGGTCATCAGCTCGAACGGCTGGCCGCGCTTCTGCAACGCGCTCATCAGCGCGGTGGAGTTGGTGAACAGCACGTTGTCGTCGGCCATGCCGTGGATCAGCAGCAGCTTCGACGTCAGGCCGTCGATGTGCTCGAGCACGCGCGCTTCGCGGTAACCGTCGACATTCGCGTTCGGCAGGCCCATATAGCGCTCGGTGTAGTGCGTGTCGTACAGGCCCCAGTCGGTGACCGGTGCGCCGGCGACGCCGCAGGCGTACTGGTTCGAGGCCTTGGCCAGCAGCATCAGCGTCATGTAGCCGCCGTTGGACCAGCCGTACACGCCGATGCGGTTTCCATCGACCCACGACTGCGACTTCAGCCATTCCACGCCCTTGAGCTGGTCGGCCACTTCGACCGTGCCCTGCTTGCCGTACAGCGCGCCGCCGAATGCCGCGCCGCGACGCGGCGTGCCGCGGTTGTCGATCGAGAACACGACGTAACCGTGCTGCGCGAGGTATTGGTTGAAGTCCGGTGCCCACGCGCGCTTGACCGTCTGCGAGGCCGGGCCGCCATAGACCATCACCACCACCGGGTAGCGTTTGCGTGCATCGAAACCGGCCGGCTTGAGCACGCTGTAGTGCAGCGTCGTCGCACCGTCGGCGGCCTTGAGCGTGCCGAACTCGATCGGCTGCTGCGCGGCGGCGAACTTCGCGTACGGATGCTGCGGATCGGACAGCTCGTTCTTCAGCAGCGGGGCGATCCGGGTGCCGTCGTTGCGGAACAGCTCCAGCTGCGGCGGCGTGGCCGGGTTGGACCAGCTGTCGACGAACACGCTGGCGTTCTTGGCGAAGCTGGCGCTGTGCGTGCCGTCGGTCTTCGACAGGCGTTCGATCGCGCCACCGGCCAGCGGCACGCGATACACCTGCGAATCCAGCGGCGAATCCTTGCCGGCGGCGAAGTACACCTGGCCCGCGGCTTCATCCACCGCGAGCACGCCGTCCACCGGCCATGCGCCGGAGGTCAGCGCGGTCGCGTTGCCACCGTCTTCCGACAGCAGGTAGAGGTGCTCGAAACCGCTACGCTCGCTGTTCCACAGGATGCGACCGTCCTTGAGGAAGCGCAGGTCGTTGTGCAGCGGCACCCACGTGGTGCTGGTTTCGGTGACGAGCGTGCGCTGCTTGCCGTTGGCGAGCTGCGTCTCGACCAGTTCGAGCGTGTGCTGGTCGCGCGACTGGCGCTGGAACGTCAGGCGCTGCGCATCACGCCAGTCCACGCGCGCGAGGTAGATGTCCGGGTTGCTGCCCAGGTCGATCCACTTCGTCGCGGCGTTCGCGGCGGGCTTGATCACGCCCAGCTTGACCAGCACGTTGCGGTCGCCCGCGGCGGGGTAACGCTGTTCGACGACTTCGGTGCGGTCCGGATAGACCTCGTAGCGCTTCTGCACCGGCACCGGGGTTTCGTCGATGCGTGCGAAGGCGATGGCCGAATCGTCCGGCGCCCACCAGTAACCGGTGTGGCGGTCCATTTCCTCGTCGGCGACGAATTCGGCCACGCCGTTGCCGATGGTGTCGCTGCCGTCGCGGGTCAGCTGGACCTGCTGGCCGCCCGACAGGTCGATCACCCACAGGTTGCGGTCGCGCACGAAGCTGACGAAGCCGCCGCGCGGCGAGATCTTCGGGTCGGTCGCGAAGCCGCCGCCGTTGGTGAGCTTGCGCACCGCGGCCTTGCCGGACTTGGACAGGTCGTACATGTACAGCTCGCCGCCCAGCGGGAACAGCAGCGTCCGGCTGTCCGGCGACCACTGGTAATCGACGATGCCGCTCAGCGCGGCGATGCGCTGGCGTTCGCGGCGCGCCTTCTCGGCGTCGCTGAGCACTTCGTCGCCCGGCAGGATGTCGTCCGAATCCACCAGCTTCGCGGTCTGCCCGGTCGCGATGTCGTAGGCCCACAGGTCCAGGCGGTTCTTGTTGCTGTCCTTGCCGCGCAGGAAGGTCACGCGGCTGCCGTCGGGCGCGATCTTCGCCTTCATCAGGCTCGGGCCGGACAGCGGCGCGTCGCCGGCCAGCGCTTCGAGCGTCAGCTTCTGCGGTGCGGCGGCGGGCGGCTGGGCGTGGAGGGACGTGGTGGCGATCGACATGGCGAAGACGCAGGCGGCGAGGCCGCGAAGGGTGGTTTTGTTCATGCGGTGGTGGTTGGCGTTCCGAAGAGGATCTTGTGCATTTCGGGGGTCATTTCGCGCTTGGCGCCGTACTTGTCCGCCAGCGCGTAGGCGCGCTTGACCGCCGGACGTTCGGCGATGGCCGCGTGCCAGCGGCGCACGTTGGCGAACGGGGTCAGGTCGAACGGTGCCTTGGTGTAGGGATTGATCCAGGGATGCGCGGCCATGTCGGCGATCGAGAACACGTCGGCGGCGATGAACTCGCGGCCTTCGAGCTGGCGGTCGAGCACGCCGAGCAGGCGCAGCACTTCGCGCTGGTAGCGGTCCTTGGCGTAGGGCAGGTCTTCCGGCGCGTAGACGTGGAAGTGGCCGTACTGGCCGGTCATCGGACCCAGCCCGCCCATCTGCCAGTGCAGCCACTGACTGACCTGGGTGCGGCCTCGCAGGTCGGCCGGCACGAAGCGGCCGGTCTTGTTGGCGAGGTAGGCCAGGATCGCGCCCGATTCGAACACGCTGATCGGCGCGCCGCCGTCGCCCGGATCGCGGTCGACGATGGCGGGCATCTTGTTGTTGGGGGAAATCTTCAGGTAGTCCGGCTTGAACTGGTCGCCGGCGCCGATGTCGACCGGATGGATCGTGTAGTCCAGCCCCGCTTCCTCGAGGAAGATCGCGATCTTGTGGCCATTGGGTGTGGGCCAGTAATGCAGGTCGATCATGGACGCGGCTCCGGCGGGGTGGGGGCGCCCAGTGTAAGGGCAGGACCCCTTTGCCCGATCCGGCCTTCCGCCGTGCGGATTCCCAACCCGGCGGACTCGCGCGGTGGCGGTCGCGGGGGGCGGCCCGCTACCCTAGCCCGCCGTTTCGTCGCCGAGCCTTTTTCGCATGTCCGAGACCCGATCGAGCCCGCTCAACCCGCTGCCCTCCCTGATCTTCTCCTCGCGCTGGCTGCAGCTGCCGCTGTACCTGGGCCTGATCGTCGCGCAGGGCGTGTACGTGGTGCTGTTCATCAAGGAACTGTGGCACCTGATCTCACATGCCACGACCTTGAGCGAGCAGCTGATCATGCTCGCGGTGCTCGGTCTGATCGACGTGGTGATGATCTCCAACCTGCTGGTGATGGTGATCGTCGGCGGCTATGAGACCTTCGTTTCGCGCCTGCGCCTGGAGGGCCACCCGGACCAGCCGGAATGGCTGAGCCACGTCAACGCCAGCGTGCTGAAGGTGAAGCTGGCGATGGCGATCATCGGCATCTCCTCGATCCACCTGCTCAAGACCTTCATCGCGATCGGCAACCTCGGCTCGCCCGACAGCGCCTACACGCAGACCGGCGTGATGTGGCAGACCATCATCCATTGCGTCTTCATCCTGTCGGCCATCGGCATCGCCTGGACCGACCACCTGATGGCGGGCGTCGCCAAGGCGCACAAGAACGGCCATTGACCCGTGTGGTCAGGGCGCCGTCGGCTTCGACGCCGGCGGCGCCATGATCGAGCGCCGCAACGCGGCCGCGCGGCCGTCGCGGAAATCCAGCTTGCCGTCCGCGTCTTCCTCGATCGCGAGCGCGCGATACGCGTGTTCCAGCGGCGGGAACGCGCGCGAATCCGCGTAGCGACGGTACAACTCCGAGAACACGCGGCTGCGCGAGAGTTCGTCCAGCGACGCGAGGAATTCCTGCGGCGGCACTTCGCCCACGCCGCGCAGACAACAGGTCGAGTAGCGCGAGAGCACCTGGTCCAGGCTGCTGCGATGGTCGCGACGCAGCGCGATGTCCGCTTCCAGCCAGAACGCCGCGCCGGCCCAGTAAACGCGCATGGTGCCGCGATGGCGACGGCTCAGTTCCACCAGCGGCGTGCCGCTGGATTCGCGCCGGCCGCGCGCGAAGCCCGCTTCCAGCAAGCGCCATGCTTCGTCCTGCGCGACCAGTCCGGCGCGGGCGCGAAGCACGTTCTGGTAGTAGCTCGCCAGGCCTTCGGCCAGCCAACGGCCGTCGTCGCCGAGGTAGGGATGGAACAGGTGCGAGAGTTCGTGGATCGCGGTCCAGTCCGCGCGCAGTTCGGACAGGCTCGCGTCGCGGCGCACGTACAGCAGCACCGCCGCATCGCCGCGCCGGCGAGTCTGGCCCCACGGCACCGGGCTGTCGTCGTCGCTGTCGATCTGCATGATCCGCACCCGCGCCTGCGCAAGCGGGTAGCGGCCATAGGCGGTGAGGGTCGCGGCGGCGACTTCCGCCAGCCAGCCCTGCAGCTCGGCGCGGCGGGCCGGATCGTCCACGTCGACGACGGTGACCTCCAGCGTGTTGCCGCCCGCGCTCAGCGTGCGCTCTTCGTCCTGTGCCCATGCGGGCGCGAGACCGGCGAACGCCAGCACGAGCGGGCACAACCATCGGCAGCGGATCGCGAGCGTGCGCATTCAGCCATAGCCTCGTCCAGTCGCGGAGCAGGTCCTGAGACCGCCGCCGCTACAATACCCGCATGGATGTCTCCCACCTGCTCGACGCGCTGAATCCAGCGCAGCGCGAGGCCGTCAGCGCCCCGCCCGGTCACTACCTCGTCCTCGCCGGCGCCGGCTCCGGCAAGACCCGCGTGCTCACCCATCGCATCGCGTGGCTGAACGAGGTCCACGCCGTGCCGACCCACGGCATCCTCGCCGTGACCTTCACCAACAAGGCCGCGGGCGAGATGCGCGCGCGCGTGGACGCGCAGCTGCGCTACGGCGCGCGCGGCATGTGGATCGGCACCTTCCACGGCCTCGCCCATCGCCTGCTGCGCCTGCACTGGCAGGAAGCGAAGCTGCCCGAAGGCTTCCAGGTGCTCGACTCCGACGACCAGCTGCGACTGGTCAAGCGCGTCGTGCAGGCGCTGGAACTCGACGAAGCGCGTTTCCCGCCGCGCCAGATCGCCTGGTGGATCAACGCACAGAAGGACGAAGGTCGCCGCCCGGGCAACATCCAGCCCGCGGGCAACGACCCGTGGGCGGACGTGATGCTGAAGTCGTACGAGGCCTACCAGGAGCGCTGCGAGCGCGCCGGCCTCGTGGACTTCGCCGAGCTGCTGCTGCGCGCGCACGAACTGCTGCGCGACAACCCGGCGCTGCTGGCGCATTACCGCCATCGCTTCCGCGAGATCCTGGTCGACGAGTTCCAGGACACCAACGCGATCCAGTACGCCTTCGTGCGCGTGCTGGCCGGCGACAGTGGGCACGTGTTCGTGGTCGGCGACGACGACCAGTCGATCTACGGCTGGCGCGGCGCCAAGGTCGAGAACATGCAGCGCTTCCTCAAGGATTTCCCGGACACGCGCACGATCCGCCTGGAACAGAATTACCGCTCCAGCGCCAACATCCTCGAAGCCGCCAACGCTGTCATCGCGCACAACCCGGACCGTCTGGGCAAGAACCTGTGGACCGACAGCGGCAACGGCGATCCGATCGACCTGTACGCCGCGTACAACGAGATGGACGAAGCGCGCTTCGTGGTCGAACGCCTGCGCCAGTGGGTGCGCGACGGTGGCAGCTACGGCGAGGTCGCGGTGCTCTACCGCAGCAATGCGCAGTCGCGCGCGATCGAAGAATCGCTGCTGTCCGAACAGGTGCCGTACCGCGTGTACGGCGGTCAGCGCTTCTTCGAGCGCGCCGAGATCAAGGACACGCTGGCCTACCTGCGCCTGATCGCCTCGCGCCTGGACGACGCGGCGTTCGAGCGCGCGGTCAACACGCCGGCGCGCGGCATCGGTGAGCGCACGCTCGATGAAGTGCGTCGCCGCGCACGTGCCGACGGCGTCTCGCTGTGGGAAGCGGGGCGTCGCGTCGTCGCCGAGAACGGCCTCGCCGCGCGCGCACGCAACGCCGTCGCCGGCTTCCTCGCGTTGATCGACGATGTCGACAACGAAGTGGGGACGATGACGTTGCCGGAGAAGATCGACCACGTGTTGATCCGCTCGGGTCTTCGTGACCACTACTTCAACGAATCCCGCGGCCAGCTCGATTCGCGCGTGGACAACCTCGACGAGCTGGTGTCCGTGGCCTCGCGCTTCACGCACAACGACGAGGAAGACGCCGCGGCGATGCCGGAGCTGGTGGCCTTCCTCAGTTATGCCGCGCTGGAAGCGGGCGAAGGCCAGGTGCAGTCCGGCGAGGAAGGCGTGCAGCTGATGACGCTGCACAGCGCCAAAGGCCTGGAATTCCCGCTGGTGTTCCTGGTCGGCATGGAAGAGGGCGTGTTCCCGAGCGGTCGGTCGACCGAGGAATCCGGGCGGCTCGAAGAAGAACGTCGTCTCGCCTACGTCGGCATCACCCGTGCACGGCAGAAGTTGATCCTCGCGTATGCGGAAACGCGCCGCATCCACGGCATGGACATGTACGGCGTGCCGTCGCGCTTCCTGCGCGAGATTCCGGCGACATTGCTGCACGAGGTGCGGCCGAAGGTGCAGGTATCGCGCCCGTACTCCGGGGGCGCACCGCGACGCGACATGGGCCATGCGGCGATCGAAGCGCCGCCGGTGAAGCTGGGTTCGACCGTGCGCCATCCTTCGTTCGGGACGGGCACCGTCACCGATTACGAAGGCAGCGGCGCGCACGCACGCGTGCAGGTGAACTTCGACGACGCCGGCAGCAAATGGCTGGTGCTGGCTTATGCGAACCTGCAGCCGGCTTGAACAAGCCGGTTCAAGTTCGCTGGCTTGGACGTGCGCTCTCCAGACGTGCTCCGACGTTCCTGCTCGTCATTCCCGCGAAGGCGGGAATCCAACTTTGCGAGCACCACACTCGCCGGAGGCCGGAACTGGTTCGGAACGGTGGATCCCCGCCTTCGCGGGGATGACAGCTAAGACGGAAGCGAAAACCTTCCCGCTTCTTGCCGGAACCCCTCGTTCGCCAATGGAGAGGGGCGTGCGCTCAGCCCTTTGCGTTGCGCAGCTTAGGCGCCTCGTCGAGGGTTCCGTCGGGCAAGAGCGCGACGCAGCGTTTGCGCTCGCGGTCGTAAAGCACCGGCACCGGATCCTGGAACATCGGGCGGCGCACGAACTCCAGCGACCACTGGAAGTGTTCCAGTTCGTCCAGCGTGCGACGCTGCGGCTCGGTCAGGCCCTTGCGCAGCGTTTCGGTGTCCAGCGTGGGTTGGGTCTTGCGTCGTTCTGTGCCTGACACTCCAGGGCTTCCTCTTTTCGTCGCGGGCGCGTCGCAGGCGACGCGGCATGCCGTTAACGGCATGCGTGCGCCCTGACTTGAGCGCCGCGCATCGAATGCGGGTTTGGCCGCCAGACTATGGCGCGCAACTACAGTGCGTCGTGAAAGACGATGCCCAAAGTGTGACGTCGACCTGAACGAATCCGGCTCACGCCGTGCCGCATGTTCACGCGATACGCACCGCGCGTTCCCTGCACCGGCCGGTGATGCACGGCGAACACCACCGCATCGCCCTGGCGCAGTGGCACGACCTCGGCGCGCGACTGCATGCGCGGCCGCTGCTCGGTCAGCACGAACTCGCCGCCTTCGAAATCGCGCTCCGGCTGCGACAGCAGGATCGCCATCTGCAGCGGAAAGACATGCTCGCCGTACAAGTCCTGGTGCAGACAGTTGTAGTCGTCGCGGTCGTAGCGCAGCAGCAGCGGTGTCGGTCGCCGCTGTCCGGACTCGTGGCACCGCGCGATGAACGCCGCGTGCGTCGATGGGTAGCGCATGTCGATGCCCATCGTCGCGTTCCAGCGATTCGCGGTCGCGACCAGGTGCGGATAGACCGCCTCGCGCAGCAGCGCGATCGTATCCGGCAGTGGATAGTCGAAGTAGCGGTACTCGCCGCGACCGAACCCGTGTCGTGCCATGACCACGCGGCTGCGGAAGCCATCGGCGCGATCGTAGAGCGCGGCCAGCCGCGCGCATTCGGGTCCTCGAGCACCGACGGCAGGCGTGCATGGCCCTGCTGGTCGAGCGTGCGCGCGATGCCGTCCCAGTCGAACCACGCCAGGCGCTGCAGCAGCGCATCGCGCGAGGAGCGCAACACGGCGTTCATGCGCGCGCCTCGCGGGTGAGCAACGCACGCTTGCGTGCGACGCCCCAGCGATAGCCCGACAGTGCGCCGTTGCCCGCGATCACGCGATGGCACGGCACTGCCACCGCGAGCACGTTCGCCGCGCAGGCCGCGGCCACCGCGCGCGCCGCGCGCGGGAGGCCGAGGCGTCGCGCAAGTTCGCCGTAGCTGAGCGTCGTGCCCGGCGGTATCGTCCGCAGCGCCTGCCACACCGCCTGCTGGAACGGCGTGCCGCGCAGGTCGAGTGGGCGCTCCAATGGCAGGTGCGGCGCTTCGATGCAGTCGATCACCTCGGCGAGCGTGTCCTGCACGCCGCCCGCATCGATCGACAGCGGCTCATCCGACGCCTGCGCCTGCAACTGCTCGACCAGCGTGCCGGCGTCGTCGCCGAGCAGGATCGCGCGGATGCCGCGCTCGCCCTCGGCGACCAGCACCAGGCCGAGCGAGCTCTCGCCTATGGCGAAGCGCAGCGCCGCGAAACGATCGGATCCATTGGTGTTCATCGCGTTCTCCCGTGGAAGCAACGCGATCGACTCTAGGGATGCGCAGGCATCCCCGATATCCGGATCGTGCGGCGGTTTCGCGCGCTCAGCGCGGCGTCACCAGGTCAGCAGCTTGTACTGCACCGGCGAAATCGGGCCCTCGCCCTTGCTGCTGTCGAGGATGCCGTCGGCGTTGTTGTCCACGAGGTAGTAGACCGGGCCGCGCGCCGGCGTGATCTTCACCACGCGCAGCTGGCCGGCGACGTAGTACTCGTCGATCGCGTCGCCGCCGCTCACGGTGCGCGAACGGACTTCGGGATTGACCAGGCCCGCGGTCGGGTCGTCCGCGCCGCCCATCGTCGCGCAGCCGTACAGGAACAGCGGGAGCAGCAGGGCGGTGAGCAACGGACGCATGGCGATCTCCTGGCCAGGGTGCAGCGGTGGGGGTCCCACGCACAGCATACGCGCTTGCCGTGGACGCGGCGGTGACGGACGTGCGCGGATCGCGTCGTAGAATCCCGCCATGTCCAATCCCGCCCCGACCGCGCCGCGCCGTCTCGTCCTGATCGACGGTTCCAGTTACCTCTACCGCGCCTTCCACGCGCTGCCGCCGTTGACCAACGATGCCGGCGAGCCGACCGGCGCGCTGTTCGGCGTGGTCAACATGCTGCGCGCGACACTGAAGGAACGACCGGAGTTCGTCGCCTTCGTGGTCGACGCGCCCGGCAAGACCTTCCGCGACGATCTGTATCCCGAATACAAGGCCAACCGTGCCGCGATGCCCGACGACCTGCGCGCGCAGGTGCAGCCGATGTGCGAGATCGTCGAGGCGCTGGGCATGACCATCCTGCGCGTGGACGGCGTGGAGGCCGACGATGTGATCGGCACGCTCGCCCTGCGCGCGGCGGGCGAGGGCATCGACGTCACCATCTCCACCGGCGACAAGGATTTCGCCCAGCTGGTGCGCCCCGGCATCGCGCTGGTCAACACGATGAGCGGTAGTCGTCTGGATTCCGACGCGGCGGTGATAGAGAAGTTCGGCGTGCGGCCGGACCAGATCGTCGATCTGCTGGCGCTGATGGGCGACAGCGTCGACAACATTCCGGGCGTGGACAAGTGCGGGCCCAAGACAGCCGCCAAGTGGCTGGGCGAGTACGGCACGCTCGACGCCGTCATCGCGCATGCCGACGGCATCAAGGGCAAGATCGGCGAGAACCTGCGCGCCGCGCTGCCGCGCCTGCCGCTCAATCGCACGCTCACGACCATCCATACCGACGTCGAACTCGACCGCGGTCCGACCGATCTTGTATTGCGCGAGCGCCACGTCGACGCGCTGCGCACGCTGTACGCGCGCTACGGCTTCAAGCAGGCGCTGCGCGAGCTGGAAGGCCCGGGCGCGGTGGTCGAAGACCATCCCGGCAGTCCGTCCGGTGTGCGCAACACCGCGGCCGGCTATGCGCGCAGCGCCACAGCACCGGCCGACGCGACCGATCCCGCGCTGTCCGCGCCGGGCGAATACGAAACCGTGCTGACCAGCGAACAGTTCGATCGCTGGCTCGAACGCCTGCGCGCAGCAGAGGAGTTCTCGTTCGACACCGAAACCGATTCGCTCGATCCGATGCAGGCGCGCCTGGTCGGCATCAGCTTTGCGGTCGAGCCGGGTAGCGGCGCCTACCTGCCGCTCGCGCACGATTATCCGGGCGCGCCCAAGCAGCTCGACCGTACCGAGGCGCTGGCCGCACTCGCACCGCTCCTCGCCGATCCGGCGCGCAAGAAGATGGGCCATCACGGCAAGTACGACCTGCACGTACTGCGTCGCAACGGCATCGAGGTGCGCAACTACGCCGACGACACGATGCTGGAAAGCTTCGTCTTCAACGCCACCGCCACGCGCCACGACATGGACTCGCTCGCTCGCCGCTATCTCGGCTACGAGACGGTCAAGTACGAGGACGTCGCCGGCAAGGGCGCGAAGTCGATTCCGTTCTCGCAGGTGTCCATCGAGGACGCCACGCGTTACGCCGCGGAAGATGCGGACATCACGTTGCGCCTGCACCGCGTGTTGTCGCCGAAGGTGGAGGCGGTATCCGGCCTGGCGCACGTCTACCGCGAGATCGAGATGCCGCTGGTGCCGGTGCTCGAACGCGTGGAAGCCAACGGTGTGCGCATCGACGCCGACGAACTGCGCCGGCAGTCGGCGGATCTCGGCAAGCGCATGCTCGCCGCACAGCAGAAGGCGACGGAACTCGCCGGACGCACCTTCAACCTGGATTCGCCCAAGCAGCTGGGCCAGTTGCTGTTCGATGAACTGAAGCTGCCGGCACTGGTGAAGACGCCGTCCGGTGCGCCGTCGACGAACGAGGAAGCGCTGGAGGCGATCGCCGAGCACCACGAACTGCCGCGCGTGATCCTCGAGTACCGCGGTCTGTCGAAGTTGCGCAGTACGTACACCGACAAGTTGCCGGAGATGGTCAATCGCGATACCGGTCGCGTGCATACCAGCTACCACCAGGCGGGCGCGGCGACCGGACGGCTGGCGTCCAGCGATCCGAACCTGCAGAACATCCCGATCCGCACCGAGGACGGTCGCCGCATCCGCCAGGCGTTCGTCGCGCCGCAAGGCCGCCGCATCGTCGCCTGCGACTACTCGCAGATCGAGCTGCGCATCATGGCGCACCTGTCGGAGGACCCGAGCCTGCTGCGCGCGTTCGAGTCGGGCGCGGACATCCACCGCGCGACCGCGGCGGAAGTGTTCGGCAAGGCGATGGATGACGTGAGCAGCAACGAACGTCGGGCCGCGAAGGCGATCAACTTCGGGCTGATGTACGGCATGGGCGCGTTCGGACTGGCCCGCCAGCTCGGCATCGCGCGCGGCGAGGCGCAGGATTACATCGCGCTGTACTTCAGCCGTTATCCGGGCGTGCGCGATTTCATGGAACGCACCCGCCAGCAGGCGCGCGACCAGGGCTACGTCGAGACCGTGTTCGGCCGCCGCCTGTACCTGGACAACATCCATGCGCGCAACGCGGGCCTGCGTGCGGGCGCCGAGCGCGCCGCGATCAACGCGCCGATGCAGGGCACGGCCGCCGACATCATCAAGCGTGCGATGATCTCAATCGACGGCTGGCTGGCCGACCACGCTGATCGCGCGCTGATGGTGCTGCAGGTCCACGACGAACTGGTGTTCGAGGTCGAGGCCGGATTCGTCGATACACTGGTCGCCGAAGCGCGCGAGCGCATGTCCAGCGCGGCCGGCCTGCGGGTTCCGCTGGTCGTGGACAGCGGCGTGGGCGCCAACTGGGACGAGGCGCACTGACGCCTGCGCCTACCGTTCGTCGGATTCAGGTCCGACAGGTTTCATGCCATCACCGGGGCCATTCCTGTCTGAACGGGAATCCCGGGAAAAAACGTTTCCAAACGCATGAATCCTTCCTGAATCCAACATTTTGTTAACGGTTATCTTCACGAACCATCCATGTGCGGAATGGTCATATAGGTCGCGACAGGTGCAACGCCTGTCGCTGATCTCTCCCTCCCCTGGAGTGATCCCGGAGCGAAGACCCCTCCCCAGGTCCCGCTCCCCAGCCCCGCCGGCCCCCCCTGCCTGCGGGGCTTTTTATTGCCTGCGTTTTACGCAGGGCAATAAAAACCCAAAGTTTCGCTGCGCAAAACTTCGGGCCCCACTATGCGCTTCCGATCCCCGCGGCTGCCGCCGCGCCCCCTTACCAAGGGGGCTGGTGCTCCGGACGGGTTCGGTGCGCGCGCTTCGCCTCTCCCCCCGCGATCTTCGACCGCGATCGCCGTCGGGGCTTACCAATGCGCCCGCCAGCGGCTAGCGTCTGCCAAACCGTAGCTGGCGAGGCGTGCGATGTTCGAGATGTCGATGCCGTGGTGGGAGTTCGTGCTGCGTGCGGTGGTCGTGTACGTGGTGCTGCTGGCGATGATCCGGTTGTCGGGCAAGCGCACGATGGGGCAGTTCACCGCGTTCGACATGCTGCTGATCGTGCTGCTCGGCAACGCGGTGCAGAACGCGCTGCTGGGCAAGGACACATCGATGTCGGGCGGCCTGCTGTTGGCCGCGACACTGATCGTGCTGAACTGGATCGTCGGATTCGTCACCGCGCGCAACAAGCGCGCCGAGCGACTGCTCGAAGGCGTGCCCGTGGTACTCGCGCGCAACGGCCACGTCTACCAGGAAGTGCTGCGGCGCGAGCTGGTCAGCCGCGACGATTTCGCCAAGTCGATGCGCGAGGCCGGTTGCAGCGAGGTCGATCGCATCCACCTCGCGCTGCTGGAAACCAACGGCCACATCACCATCGTCGTGCGCGACGAGGCGAAGGACGACGAGCGCGTGTGAGTCGCGCGGGTCAGCGCAGTTCGACCAGCCAGTCGCGCGGGCGCAGGTAATCGGCCAGGCGCGACTCGGCACTGCCGGGTTCCGGCGCGAAGCCGTACTCCCAGCGCACCAGCGGCGGCAGGCTCATCAGGATCGACTCGGTGCGTCCGCCCGACTGCAGGCCGAACAGCGTGCCGCGGTCGAACACCAGGTTGAACTCGACATAGCGGCCACGACGGTAGAGCTGGAAATCGCGCTCGCGCTCGCCGTGAGGCGTGTGCTTGCGGCGTTCGACGATCGGCAGGTAGGCGTCGAGGAATCCGTCGCCGACTGCGCGCAGGTAATCGAAGTCCCGCGTCGCGTCCTCGTGCAGGTCGTCGAAGAACAGTCCGCCGACGCCGCGCGTCTCGTTGCGATGCTTGAGGAAGAAGTACTCGTCGCACCATTGCTTGTGCTTGTCGTAGCGCGACTGCCCGCCGAACGGTTCGCACAGTTCGCGCGCGACGCGATGCCAGTGCAGCACGTCCTCGTCGAAGGGATAGAACGGAGTCAGGTCGAAGCCACCGCCGAACCACCACGCCACCGTCTCGCCGTCGCGGATCGCGCGGAAGTGGCGCACGTTCGCGTGCGTCGTCGGCAGGTAGGGGTTGCGCGGATGGAATACCAGCGAGACACCGACCGCGCGCCATGAAGCGCCGGCGAGTTCCGGCCGTGCCGCGGTCGCCGACGGCGGCAGTTTCGTGCCTGAAACGTCGGAGAAGCCGATGCCGGCCTGCTCGAACACCGCGCCATCGCGCAGCACGCGGGTGCGCCCGCCGCCGCCTTCGGCGCGCTCCCAGAGATCTTCGCGGAAGCGCGCAGTGCCGTCGGCCGTTTCGATGGCCGCACAGATGCGGTCCTGCAGGCCGGTGAGGTAATCGCGGACGGCATCGAAGCCGGGGACAGGCTCGGTCATGTTCACAGGAACGTAGCGGGGATGGCGCGCATCATAGCCGCCGCCCATTCGGGGCCGTCGCTTCGGCCGTCGCGGGCAAATGGAGAGGCCCCATGCGCATGCTTCGCCTGTGCTGTGCCGTGTCGATCCTGCTGGCGTCCGCGTGCTCGCGCGATACGCCGGAGCCCGCCACGCCGGCAAAACCGCCGGCCACGGTGCCCGCGACGGCCCCCGCGCCCGCAGCACAGGCGGCGGCGCAGAAGGTGTTCGGGCAGGAAGAGCTCGACCAGATGGTCGCGCCGATCGCGTTGTATCCCGATCCGCTGCTGACGCAGGTGCTGATGGCGGCGACCTATCCGGGCAATGTCGCCGATGCGGTGACGTGGGCGAAGGCGCATCCCGACTCGAAGGGCGACGCGGCGGTGAAACTCGTCGCCGATCAGCCCTGGGATCCGAGCGTGCAGTCGCTCGTGGCGTTCCCGCAGGTACTCGACACGCTCGGCCAGGATCCGGGCTGGGTGCAGCGTCTGGGCGATGCATTCCTTGCACAGCCGGGCGACGTGATGGACGCCGTGCAGCGCCTTCGTCGCGCGGCACAGGCTGCGGGCAACCTGCAATCGACGCCGCAGCAGACGGTGACAGTCGCACCGGCGCAGGCCGCGCCCGCGCCTGCACCAGTCGAGGGAAGCGCCGCGCCGCCACCGCCGCCCGCGGGCGGCGACACGATCATCGAGATCGCGCCGACCAATCCCGAAGTGGTCTACGTGCCGAGCTACAACCCGACCACGGTCTACGGCAGTTGGCCGTATCCGTCGTACCCGCCGCCGTATTACCCGCCGTCGCCGGCGTGGTATCCGGGCAGCGCGATCGTCGCCGGCCTGGCCTTCGGTACCGGTGTCGCGGTCGCCGACGCGCTGTGGGGAGACTGGGACTGGCACGGCGGCGACGTCGATATCGACGTGAACCGCTACAACAACATCAATACCAATCGCCAGATCAGTTCCGACCGCAACGTCTGGCGGCACGATTCCAACTTCCGTGGCGGCACGCCATATCGCGATTCGCGCAGTCGCGAGCAGTTCGGGCAACAGCGCATGCCCGGCGCCGAGAATCGACAGGCGTTCCGAGGCAACGATGCCGCGCACGAGGCCAATCGCGAACGTGCACGCCAGGAAATGCAGCGGCGCGGCTTCGAGGCGCCGGCGGCGAGCAACCGCCAGGCGCAGGACCGTGCGCGCGAAGCCGGTCGCGAAGCACGCGAACGTCCGGGCGGGCTCGACTCGCGTCCCGGACAGGGCGGTGCAGGCACGCAGGCGCAGCGCGATCGCGCGCGCGACGTCGCTCAGAACCGCACGCAGGGGCAGGCGGGACAGCGCGATCGCGCACGCGAGACGGCGGCCGCGCGCACGCAGGGCCAGCGCCACGACGGCGCGCGGGCCGGCAGCGGTCAACGAACCTCACACGCCAACACGCAGGCGCGCGAGCAGGCTCGCTCGCGTCATGCAGAGCAGGCGCGTGCGCAACCGCGTTCGCAGACGCACACGCCGCGACCGCAGCAACAGCGTGCGCAACCACGGGCTCACGATGTCTCGCGCAACAACGCCTTCGCTGGAGCGAGCCATCCGCAGCAAGCGCGCGCCCAGGCGAACCGCGGGCAGGCCAGTCGACAGTCTGCACAGCGTCCGCAGGCCTCGCGATCGGGCGGGCATCAGGTGCAGCGGCAGTCGCGTGGCGGCGGCGGACATCGTCGCGGTTGACGGAAGATCAGGAGGAATGTCGATGAAGCGTCCGATCCAGATCACGCTGGCCCTGTTCGCCTTGCTGCCGGTCGCGTCCGCCTTCGCGCAGGACGCGTTTCCGACCGCCGAAGCCGCCGCCGACGCGTTCACCGCCGCGGTGCAGAGTCGTGACGAGGCGGCGATGAAGAAGGTGCTGGGCGCCACGTGGCGCGACTACATCCCGACCGAAGGCATCGACCGCGAGGACGTCGATGCGTTCCTCGCGCAGTGGAAGGCGTCGCACCGGGTCGTCGCCGACGGCGCGAAGGCGCAGGTCGCGGTCGGCAACGAGGGATGGACACTGCCGATCCCGCTAAAGCAGGACAAGGCGGGATGGCGCTTCGACACGAAGGCCGGCGGCGAGGAAATGCGCGTGCGCCGCATTGGTCGCAATGAGCTCGCTGTGCTGCAGGCGGTACAGGCCTATCGCGATGCGCAGCTCGACTACGCCGAGACCGACCACAATGGCGATGGCGTCCTCGAATACGCGCAGCGCATCCTCAGCAGCGACGGCGAGCACGATGGCCTCTACTGGCCCGACGACGACAGCAGCGACGTGAGTCCGCTCGGGCCACTGTTCGGCGACGAACTGCCCAAGGGCGATTACCTCGGCTACCGCTACCGCATCCTCACCGCACAGGGGGCGTCCGCGCCCGGCGGCGCGCACGACTATCGCATCGGCAACCGCATGACGCGCGGATTCGCGCTCGTCGCATGGCCGGCGAAGTACAACGACACCGGCGTGATGAGCTTCATGATCGGCACCGACGGACAGGTGTTCGAGAAGGATCTCGGTCCGAACGGCGAAGCGCAGGCGAAGGCGATGAAGTCGTTCGATCCGGACAGCAGCTGGACTGAAGCGAAGGATGATGCGACGCCGGCGACGGCGACAGCGGCGGCGACGCCCTGACTGACATCCCTCTTCCCTTGCGGGAGAGGGAAAGGCCGCGAAGCGGCCGAGGGAGAGGGGAGGGCGGTGCGGCAGCCCTCTCCCTGACCGCCTTCGGCGGTCTGTCCCTCTCCCGCAAGGGGAGAGGGACGGCGCAACGTTGGAGGGAGAAGCAAGCGCTTACTTCAGCGTCCGCTCGAACAGCTCATGGATGCGACGGTACTCGTCGTACCAGCTGTCCGAACGCGTGAAGCTGTGGCGTTCCAGCGGGTACGGCGCGATCTCCCACTTGTCCTTGCGCAGTTCGATCAGGCGCTGGGTCAGCACGACCGAATCCTTGAAGAACACGTTGTCGTCGATCATGCCGTGCGCGATCAGCAGGTTGTCCTGCAGCTTGTCGGCGTACTCGATCGGCGACGACGCCTTGTAGGCCTGCGGATCGAGTTCAGGCGTGTTGAGGATGTTGCTGGTGTACTCGTGGTTGTACTGCGACCAGTCCGCCACCGGGCGCAGCGCGGCGCCGGCCTTGAACGTGCCCGGCGAACGGAACAGCGCCATGAAGGTCATGAAGCCGCCGTAGGAACCGCCGTAGATGCCGGCGTGATCCTTGTCGCCCTGCTTGTTGGCGACCAGCCAGTCCAGGCCGTCCAGGTAATCCTCGAGTTCCGGATGACCCATCTGGCGATAGATCGCCGTGCGCCAGTCGCGGCCGTAACCTTCGGACGCACGGTAGTCGAGGTCGAGCACGACGTAGCCCTGCTGCACCAGCAGGTTGTGGAACATCTGCTCGCGGAAGTAGTTCGGGTAACGCTCCGACACGTTCTGCAGGTAACCCGCGCCGTGCACGAACATCACGATCGGATACTTCTTCCCCGGCTCGTAATTCTTCGGACCGTAGAACTTGCCCCACACCACGCCGGCGCCATGCTTGCTCGGCACCTGTACGTATTCGGGCTGGATCCATTCGCGGCCCTTGAACTCGGGCTTGCGCGTGTCGGTCAGCTGCGTGGCGGCACCACCGGCGGCATTCACCACCGACAGCTGCGGCGGCATGTAGCTGGACGAATGGCGCACGAGCACCTTCGAACCGTCCGGCGAGAGCGAGAAGTCCTCCACGCCGTCGAGCGAGGTGACTTCACGCACGTCGCCGCCACTGCGGTCGACCGCGCACACTTCGTAGTCGCCCGGCCACTTGCGGTTGCAGGTGAAGTAGAACGTGCGGCCGTCCGCCGACAGCGTCGGCGACGACACTTCCCACTTGCCCGACGTCAGCGCGCGCGACTTGCCGCCTTCGTTGACGTACAGGTGCGAGTAGCCGCTGCGTTCGGACAGGAACCACAGCGCATTGTCGCCGGTGAATCCGAACTCGTTGAAACCCCAGTTGATCCACGCGTTGTCGGTGAGGCGATCTCGCGTGACCAGCTTCGCGTTGGCGAGATCGACGCCGGCGATCCAGCGGTCCTTGTTGTCGATCGCGCGCACCAGCAGCGCGACCTGGCTGGAATCGGCGCTCCAGTGGATCGCCGGGCCGGAACCGTCGCCGTCGCTTTCGATGCGCACCGCGCGGTCGCCCTTGATCGGGTCCTGCTTCGCCGCCTTGCGCATCGCCGCGAGCGGATCGTCCTTGATGCCCGGCAGCGAATCGAACTTGACCTCGCTGGCCTTCGCGTTGGCGACATCGACCAGCCACAACTTGTGCGGCAGCGGCGCGTTGCGGCCGACGCGCGTGCGCACGTCCTCGAATTCCTCGTAACCCGACTCGGTCACGTACTTGGGCATCTTGCCGCCCTTGCCGGCGTCGGCGCCCTTGGTCGTCGTCACCACGAGCAGCCACTTGCCGTCGGGCGAAAGCGCGCTGTCGTCGATCGCCACGTCGTCGCCGAGGTACACCGGCGACGGAGCACGCGAGGGATCGGCGCGACGCCATGCTTCCTGCTGCTTCTTCGCGGCCTCGCGCTGGTCGCGGTCGGTCTTCAGCGTGGTCACCATCGCCAGCTGGCGATCGCGCAGATCGTCGGCCTTCGGCGCGGTGTTGGGATCCATCGAAGCCTTCACGATCGCCGCTTCGCTCGTGCCTTGTCCGGCACGCCACTGGAACCAGTCGTTGCCGCGGCGGAAGATGAGGTTGCCGTCGCTGCTCCACAGCGGCTGCGCCTCGTCCTCGTTGCTGCGCGTGACCTGGGTCAGCGCGCCGTTGCGCAGGTCGCGTACGAACACGTCACCGTTGCGCACGAACGCCATGCGCGTGCGTGCGGCGTCGATCTGCGCGCGCGGCGCGTCGAGGTCCGCGCGTGCGGCACCATCGAGCTTCGCCGCGGAGCCGCCGGCGATGCCCTGCTGCCACGTGTCGCGGATCGCCGCGCCTTCGCGCTTGAGCTGGTACTGCACGCGCTGACCGTCCCAAGCCCACCAGGCCTGTTCGACCGGCGGACCGATCCAGTCCGGATCGGCCATCGTTTCGGTCAGGGTGACCGGCGTCTGCGCATGCGCGGCGCAGGCCAGGAAGAGGGCGGACACCGCGAAGGCGGATGCGGCGGGAGCGAAACGGATGGGACGCGATGGCATGAGTTCGTACCGGCACGATTGGACAAAACCGGCGCAGCGTATCAGTCCCGAGCTTTGCCGGATCGGGTCATGCGTCATGGTCGGCCTTTCCTCTTCACATGACGCGGCGCACAATGCCGCCTCAGCGTGGTTAGCACCGGAGTAACGCCGTGGATGCCCTGCTGTTGTCGCGGATCCAGTTCGGTTTCGTGATCTCGTTCCACATCCTGTTCCCCGCCTTCACCATCGGCCTGGCGAGCTGGCTGGCCTTCGCCGAATGGCGCTGGCTGCGCACCCGCGACACCCTCTGGCGGGACCTCTACTTCTTCTGGATCAAGATCTTCGCCGTGTCCTTTGGCATGGGCGTGGTGTCGGGCATCGTCATGAGTTTCCAGTTCGGCACGAACTGGGCGACGCTCAGCGAGCAGGCCGGCAACATCCTCGGTCCGCTGCTCAGCTACGAAGTGCTGACCGCGTTCTTCCTCGAAGCGACCTTCCTCGGCGTGATGCTGTTCGGCTGGGGCCGCGTGAGCGAGAAGATGCATTTCGTCTCGACACTGATGGTCGCACTGGGCACGCTGATCTCGACGTTCTGGATCATCTCCGCCAACAGCTGGATGCAGACGCCGCAGGGCTACACGATCGTCGATGGCGTGCTCCAGCCCGACAGCTGGTGGGACATCGTGTTCAATCCGTCGTTCCCGCTGCGCCTGGCGCACATGGTGCTGGCGGCGTTCATCACCACGTGCTTCGTGATCGGCGGCGTCGGTGCGTCGTACCTGCTGCGTGGCGTGCACGTGGATGCGGGCAAACGCATGCTCAAGGCGGCGGTGATCTTCGCCGCGATCACGGTGCCGGCGCAGGTCTTCGTCGGCGACCAGCACGGTCTGAAGGCGCTGGAGTACCAGCCGATCAAGGTCGCGGCGATGGAAGGGCACTGGGAACACCAGCCCAAGGGCGAGGGTATTCCGCTGATCCTGTTCGCCGTGCCCAACGAGAAGGCCGAGCGCAACGATCTGGAAATCGCCATCCCGCAGGTCGGCAGCCTGATCCTCACGCACACGCTCGACGGCGAGATCCCACCGCTCAAGTCCGTGCCCGCGAGCGAGCGACCGCCGGTGAAGCCGGTGTTCTACGCGTTCCGCGTGATGGTCGGCGTCGGCACGCTGATGCTGGTGCTCGTGCTGTGGTCGCTGTATCTGTTCTGGCGACGCCGGCTGTACCAATCGCGCGTGGCGTTGCACGGCTGGCGCCTGCTGACGCTGGGTGGATTCGTCGCGATCCTCTCGGGCTGGTACGTCGCCGAGATCGGCCGCCAGCCGTACGTGATCTACGGACTGCTGCGCACCGCCGATGCGGTCAGCCCGATCCTCGCCGCATCGAGCGTGCTGACCTCGCTGATCGTGTACGCGGTGGTGTACGCGATCGTGTTCGGCGCCGGCATCTGGTACCTCACGCGTCTGGTGAAGAAGGGCCCGCTGCCGCACGAGCCGCCGCAGCACACCGCGGGCGGCGAGAAGACACCCGCGCGTCCGCTCTCGGCCGCGGGCGAGAACCTCGAGGAGGGCGTCTGATGGACATGGCGACCGTACTGCCGGTGATCTGGTTCGGCGTGATCGGCTTCGGCGTGCTGATGTACGTCGTGCTCGACGGCTTCGTGCTCGGCCTGGGCATCCTCGCGCCGTTCGCCGAGGACGAGCACCAGCTCGACCACATGATGAACACGGCCGCGCCGATCTGGGACGGCAACGAAACCTGGCTGGTGCTCGGTGGCGCGGGCCTGCTCGCGGCCTTCCCCAAGGCGTACGCGGTTGTTCTCTCGGCGCTGTACCTGCCGGTGCTGCTGATGTTGATCGCGCTGGTGTTCCGCGGCGTCGCGTTCGAGTTCCGCTTCAAGGCGCAGCGCGCCAAGCCGGCGTGGGGCGCGGCGTTCGCGCTGGGTTCGATGTTCGCCGCGTTCGCGCAGGGCGTGATCCTGGGCGCGCTGGTGGAAGGCATGCCGCTGCAGGACGGCAAGTACATGGCCGGCGCGTTCGGCTGGTTCAGTCCGTTCTCGATGCTGACCGGCGTGGCGGTGGTGTTCGGCTACGCGCTGCTCGGCTCGACCTGGCTGATCCTGAAGACCGAAGGGCGCATGCAGCAGATCGCGCGCGGACTGACGCGGCCGCTGGTGCTGGTGGTGGTCGCGTTCATGGGGCTGGTCAGCGCGTGGCTGCCGTTCCTCGACTCGCGGATCATGGCGCGCTGGTTCGAGGGCGCGAATTTCTGGTGGCTGGCGCCGGTGCCGCTGCTGGCGTTGTTCAACGCGTTCGCGCTGTGGCGCGCGGCGATGCGCCAGGGCCGCGATGCGGCGCCGTTCGTGCTGACGCTGTGCTTCTTCGCGCTGGGCTTCGCCGGCCTGGTGCTGGGCATCTGGCCGAACATCGTGCCGCCGGGCCTGACCATCTGGGATGCGGCCTCGCACCCGTCCTCGCAGGGCTTCGTGCTGGTCGGCCTGATCGTGCTGCTGCCGGCGATCCTGGGCTACACGTACTGGTCGTACAGCGTGTTCAAGGGCAAGGTCGCGCCCGACGCCGGTTATCACTGAACCCGCCCGCGATCCGGCCGCGCCCTGCGCGGCCGCGACGGGGTGCTCGGACACGGCCTTTACGCAGGCCGAATCGCGGTTGCCGAATCTGCTCGTTGCGCGGGTATGCTGTGGCGAACATTTCGCCGCGCCTTCCCCCAGCGCGCCGCTGCCCCGACCGATGCAAGCCTACGTATACAAGAGCCTCCGCAAGGCCGACACCTACGTCTATCTCGCCACGCGCGACGACTTCGCTCGCCTGCCCGAACCGCTGCGCACGCAGCTGGGCACGCTGCAGTTCGTGCTCGAGGTCGCCCTCACGCCGGAGCGCAGACTCGCCCGCGAGGACGCCACCGTGGTCCGCGGTAACCTCGTCGAACGCGGGTTCCACCTGCAGTTCCCGCCGACCGTGGAAGATCCGATGAAGGAGGACTGGGGCACCGATGCCTGAGCCGACGACGTCCTCCCGCCGGCCGGGCGCGCCGGCTTCCTTGCCGATGCGCGCCGGTGCGCTGCTTGCGGGCGGCGTCGTGCTCGGACTGCTCGCCGGTCTCGGCGGTGCGGTCGCGGCCGTCGCTGCCGTCCTAGCCCAACCGTTGAACGCGCTCGGCGTACGCGCCTGGCGCGACGGCGGCCTGCCCGCACGCCGCGATCTCCTTCGCGACGGCGGTTCGCTGCTGCTGGCCTGGGTCGCGGCCACGGCCGTGCTCGCCGCGGTGGTCGCATGGCCGCTGTCGTCGCTGCTTGGGACCGGCTCGCTCGCCGCGGCCCTGGGCCTGAGCGCGGTGGTCGGCGTGGTCCTGCTCGGCCTGTGGCGCGTGTGGCCGCTGTGGCTGGGCCTGGAACGCGAAGGCGGCCCGCTGCGCGAGCACTGGCACGCGCTCGGTGAACTCGAACTCGGCGCGTGGCGCGGACTCGGCGTGGCGGCGATCGTGCTGGCCGCGGCGCTGGTCGTCCTGCTGCTGGCGTGGCCGGGCCTGCTCGGTACCGGCGCGCGCTGGACGCTCGCCGCGCTGTTCGCGCTCGCCGCGCCCGCGCTGCACGCGCTGCTGCAACAGACCGAACCGGCCGAACCGCTGCCCGGATTCGCCTATGACGACGAGGACGACGACGAGGACGAAGAGCCCGCGATCGCCGTCGCCGAAGGCGAGCCGATGGCCCCGGCGCTCTATGCCGCCGCGCGTGCCGGCCGCGTCGAACGCGCGATGGAGCTGATCGAACTCGGCGCCGACGTGACTGCACCGCCGCCGGCGGACGACCGCGACCAGCGCAATCTCGCCGTACTTGCCGCGGTGTTGCCCGACCTGCGCCTGCTGCGTGCGCTGATCGCGCACGGCATCGACCTCAATGCCAGCCACGCCGGCGTGACGCCGCTGCTGGCCGCCACCCGCGACAGCTGGCACGGCCGGCCGGACGCGGTGATGACCCTGCTCGCCAACGGCGCCGACCCGCGCCTGACCGACGCGGAAGGCAACACGCCGCTGCACCACGCCGCGCGCAGTTCCGACCCCGGCGTGGCCGCGCTGCTGCGCGATGCCGCGGCCGACCTCGATCCGCTCAATCGCGACGGCCAGTCGCCGCTCGGCGTGGCCTGCGCGGTCGGCAACTGGCGGCTGGCGAAATTCCTGCTGGAACGCGGCGCGCGCCCCGAGCCCGCGGGCGGCCAGCCGGCGCTGCTCGCCGCCGCCGGTGGTGAGGAAGACGATGCAGCCGGCGTCGGCCTGCTGCTCAAGCAGAAGGCCAAGGTCGATGCGCGCGATCGCCGCGGTCGCACCGCGCTGCATGAGGCTGCGTTCGCCGGACATCTCGAAGTCGTGACGACGCTGCTGTCGGCCGGTGCCGACGCGGGCATCCGCGACGAAGACGGACGCACGCCGTTCCTCGAAGCCGCGCGCGGTGGTCGCCTCGAGGTGATCGAGCGTCTACTCGAGCACCTCCCGCGCCGCGGCGCGGAAGCAGCGACGAGCGCCGATGCGCGCAGTCGCAATGCGCTGGTGCTGGCGTGCATGTCCGAAGCGCCGTCGCCGGAACTGGTGCAGCGCCTGATCGACCTGGGCGTCGATGCCGAGCAGCGCGACGTCGAAGGCAAGCGCGCCATCGATCGCGCCGCCGAGGCCGGTCGCTGGTCGCTGGTCGCCGCGCTCGATCGCGCATATCCGCTGCCGGCCGCGCTGAGCGGGGACGTCGAGGACGACGCGCCGCTGCCCGACCGTGCACCCACCGTGCTGCTGCGCGATGGTCTGCGCGACGGACGCGCCGAACAACTCGGCGGACTCGCCCAGCTGCTGAGCGCGCGCGAACGCGGGGCGCTTCTGCACGACGAGGACGCCGTTGCCTCCGCCGAGCGCGTGCAATGGCTGCTCGCGCAGGGCGCCGACCCGGAAGTGCGCGACAGCGAAGGCGATACGCCGATGCAGGCGCTGCTCGCGCGCGGTCCCGAAGCCGAGCCGTCGGTGCGCGCGCTGCTGCGCCACGGCGTCTCGCCGGCCGGTGCCGGCGGTCTGGCGCGCTTCCTCGCCGCGTGTCACGCCAGCGGTCGCGACGTGGAGAACCTCGAATCGCTCGCGGTGGAGCTGCTCGAACGCGGCGCCGATCCGTTCGGACGCTCGCCCGCGGGCGATCCGCCGCTGGCGCTGTCGGTGCGACTGGCGTGGACGCGCGTGATGGATCGTCTGCTTGCGATCGGCTCCGACCTCAACGCACGCGACAGCCACGGCATGAGCGCGCTCCATCTCGCCGCCGCGCTCGGTCGCGACGGCATGCTCAAGCGTCTTGTCGCGGAAGGCGCCGCGCCCGACCTGCTCGCCGCGGACGGCCAGACCCCGCTCGGCGTGGCGCTGGCATCGGGTCGCCGCGATCTCGCCGACTGGCTCGACTGGCGCGGCTGGCCGCTGCCGCGGCGTCCGTTGCACGCGCAGGACGTACCGGCCGCTGCCATCGTCGGTGATGCGGACGCGGTGCGCCGTCTGCTTGACCTCGGCCTTCCGGTCGATGCCGTCGACGCACAGGGCTGCACGGCGCTGCTGCGCGCGGCCGGTGGCGGTCATCGCGCCGTGGTCGACCTGCTGCTCGCGCGCGGCGCCGATCCCGAACTTGCCGCGCATTCCGGTGCGACCGCGCTGTCGGCGGCGGTGAGCATGCGCCACGCCGAAATCGTCGATCGCCTGATCGCCGCGGGCGCGCCGCTGGAACAGCGACTGCCGGGCGATCTCACGGTGTTGATGGTGGCTTGCGCGCTCGGTCTCACCGACCTCGCCGCGCGCCTGCTCGCCGCAGGTGCCGATGTGCAGGCCTGCGACTCGCAGGGACGCCAGGCGCTGCATTGCGCGGCGATGTACGGCTTCAACGCGCGCGAACGTTCGCGTCTGGTTGCTTTGTTCGACACGCTGCTGCTGGCCGGCGTCGATGCCGACCAGCCCGCGGCCGGCGCGACGCCGCTGTTGCTGCTGCTCGGCGCGCGCGCCGAACCCGGCAGCGCGGCCGACGAGGACGTGCTGATCGCCGGCCTGCAGTTGCTGATCGACCACGAAGCCTCGCTCGACGCCAAGGACCCGCGCGGCTTCGGCCCGCTGCACCTGGCGGCGCTGCACGGCCTGCTGCGCGTGGTGCAGTTCCTGCTGCGCGCGGGCGCCGATCCGGACCTGCGCGATTCGCTCAACCGCACGCCGCGCGAGATCGCGGTCATGCGTGGTTTCATCGACATCGCCGCGGAATTCGCGCCGCCGGCGCCGGGGCAGAACGTGTCGATGGCGCGCTTCCTGCGCGATCCGCGCTGAGCACCGCACCGCGCCGGACAGGCGCGGTGCCTTCGCAACCCGTGAATACGCATCGCGTGCCGGCAGATGGCCGGCGCTGCGTCATTCCTCTTCGTCGACCGCTTCCTTGCGCGCCGCATCGGCGATCTCGCCGAGAACGCCCGTGCCGAAGTCGGCGTTGAACAGTTCTTCCAGTTCGCGCCGCGCATCCTGTGTGGATTGCAGCAGCGCATCCTCGTCGTCGCGGATCAGGTACTGCGCGCGCAGCAGGCGCTGGTCGTGGTCGCGGAACGTTTCGGCGTGGTTGCGCGCGACGTCTTCCGGAATGCCCAGCTCCACCAGCACCTTCTCGCCCATCCTCAGGCTGCTGTAGAAGGTCTCGCGCACCGCGCGCGCACCGAGGTCCATCAGCTCCCATGCATGCCGGCGATCGCGTGCGCGCGCGAACACCGTCGCGTCCGGATACAGGCGGCGGATGGTGCGCACGGTGTGCAGGCTTTCCTCGACGCCGTCGATCGCGACCACGAACACGCGCACGCCGGCCGCGCCGGCCGAGCGCAGCAGGTCGGGCCGCGCGGGATCGCCGTAGTACACGGGGTTGCCGAAACGGCGCACGAAATCCACCTGGTCGGCGCTGTGCTCGATGCCGATGAAGGGCGTCTTCTGCGCGACCAGCAGTCGCGCGACGATCTGGCCGAAGCGGCCGAAGCCGGCGATCAGCACCTTGGGCTGATGATCGGGAATGGTGTCGAACGGACGCGTTTCCTCTTCGCGCGTCTTCGCCAGCATGCGTGCGACGGCGATCACCAGCAACGGCGTGATCGCCATCGACATGCCGACCGCGGCGACGAGGCGGTCGCGCGTGGGGTCGTCGATCAGCCCCGACTTCACCGCTTCGTGGAAGATCACGAAGGCGAACTCGCCGCCGAGCGCGAGCACCGCGCCGAGCCGCAGGGATTCGCGCGAGCCGAGTCCGCCGGGACCGCGGCCGACGCCATAAAGGATGATGAACTTCACCACCACCAGTGCGAGCACGAGGCCGACGATCAGCAACGGCTCCGAGAGCACGCGCTGCAGGTCGATGCTCATGCCAACGGCCATGAAGAACAGGCCGAGCAGCAGGCCCTTGAATGGATCGATCTGCGATTCGAGTTCGTGCCGGTATTCGGAATCGGCCAGCAGTACGCCGGCAAGGAACGCGCCCAGGCCCGCCGAGAGCCCCGCGCCCTGCATGATCCACGCGGTGCCCAGCACCACCAGCAGCGCTGCGCCGGTGAACACTTCCGGCATCTGCGCGCGCGCGACCACGCGGAACATGTGGCGCAGCACGACGCGTCCGCCGACGACCACGATCGCGATCGCGCCGAGCGCCTTGACGACTTCCTGCCAGCTAAGTTCCGTATCGACCGCTGCGCCGCGACCGAGCAGGGGAATGGCGGCGAGCAACGGGATCGCCGCGAGGTCCTGGAACAGCAGGATCGCGAAGCCGAGGCGGCCGTGGTCGCTGGTCATCGCCTTGCGCTCGGACAACAGCTGCAGGCACACCGCGGTCGACGAGAACGCCAGACCCATGCCGACCGCCAGCGCCGCTTCCCAGGTCATGCCCGCGAGCATCGCCGCGCCGCCCAGCACGAGCGTGCTCAACACCACCTGCGCACCGCCCGCGCCGAAAATCGGCTTGCGCATCACGCGCAGTCGCGCCGGCGACAGTTCCAGGCCGATGACGAACAGCAGCATCACCACGCCGATCTCGGCCGCGGCGAGCACCTTGTCGGCATTGGTGACGAAACGCAGGCCGTACGGTCCGAGGATCACGCCCGCGACGAGATAGCCCAACACCGCGCCGAGACCAAAGCGCTTGAACACCGGCACCGCGATCACCGCGGCCAGCAGGAAAACGAGTGCCAGTTCGAGACCGCCGCCGTGCATTCAAACCTCCGTGTAGAAATTATGCGCGCCGATTGGGGAATTGTCTTATGGCTCCTTGATGGGGTCCAAGGCAGCGTTGTCCGGCAGGCGGCATTGCCGTGCACGGACTTCATTAGTTGCACGCCACGGCCGTATGCAAAGACCACTCACCTACTGCACGGGAAGGCAAGAATGGAAGCATTCAAGGGCATATTGGCCAGATCAATCGTGCTTGCTGTAGCGCTGGCCGCCGCCAGCATGTCGGCTCTGCCCCAAGTGAAGGCCAGCGAAGTTCCGGCGAGGGCGTTGTCGGCTAAGAACAGGGTGGCGATCGAGAGGATGCTCAGCGTCGAGCTTCAGAAAATCGTGGATCGCCAAGAGCGCATCGAAGGGCAAGCGAAGTACGCGTCGGTCAACGTCACGCTGGACACAAATAGTCGAGCGTTGATCATCAATCTGAGCAAGAGCTACGTTCCAAAGTTCAACGGAGCGGCCTTCGAGGATCTTCAGCACGAACTGAGTACGGCTGCTTTGGAGCTCCTGAGGGACATCATTTCCATCGACGGCGTCAGGTATCGGTTCGATGGACGGCCGATCGAGTACTACATCCCAGATGTATTGCCGCCCGCGAGTCATCGCGCCCGCGTACTGTCGGTGCAACCTAGGAAGGTGGCTGTCTCGGCCGGTCATGGCGTGTACTTCCATCATGGGTTCAACGATTGGCGTCCACAGCGTGATCCCAGTAATGGGGTCACGGAGGACTTCATTACGCCGACATTCGTCACGGAGCTTGGGGCATTCCTCGCGTCGAGGAGCGGTGTCGTTGTGGCGAACCCAAGGTCGACCAGCGGGGTCCTTCATTCGCCGAGCGGGCAGTCGTGGTGGAAGATGGGCGCTCGCTCGCTATAGCTTGCAGGGGCAATATCCAGGTAATCCAGAGATATGGCATTCGTTGCCTGGATCGACAGACGGGTTGCGAGAACGGGATGAGGATATACGCAGCAGGCCGCTCTTCGCGAATCATGTCGGCGCTAGCACCCTTATTCACGTCCATACGAATGCTGGCGATCCTTTGGCGCGCGGGACGCGAGTTTTCATTCAAGAAGGGCGCATTGCGGATGCCCAGCTCGGTGCGAGCATTCTTTGTTACATGAGAGAGCAGATTCAATCGCTTCCAGCGTACACAGCATTCCCAGTGCAAACGGCGCCGCAGTACGACAACTACGGCGAAAATCGGCTTGCCACAATGCCGTCCGTAATAGTCGAGGTCGGATTCCACACCAATCCGACCGATGCGGCCGCACTTCAGAACGCTACTTTCCGGTCTGCCGCGATGCGCGGGGTTGAAAAAGGCTATCGACTCAACTCCGAAGGGAGGACGGGCTGTACGCCATTTGCAATCAGCAGTATTCCTTCCTCTCCCGGAAAGTATTACCAGGACTTCCCGGTGAAGTACTACTTCACGGGCTACCCAAGATTCCCCGTAACGCTTAAGACGACCAATGTAAGTTGTCCTAGTGGGTGGACGTGCAGTAACAAGTCCACCAGTTACGCCAGGGTGGTGCCTTCGCCGTTGACCTCCAACTTCTATTGCACAGCACAGTCGACCACGCCAGCGGCCACTTTCAAGTGGCGGACGACCCTTGTCGATGCTGATGGTGTGGCCACGAAACCGGTCGATCACACGACGACCTGTTCCCCTCGCTGAGCGGGCATCTTCATGCCCCAAAAAGAACGCCCCGCAGTGCGGGGCGTTTTTCGTTGCTGCCAGTCGAACGAAACTCAGCGCTTCATCGAGCTGAAGAACTCGTCGTTGGACTTGGTCGTCTTCATCTTGTCCAGCAGGAACTCCATCGCGCCGATCTCGTCCATGCCGTGCAGCAGCTTGCGCAGGATCCAGATCTTCTGCAGCAGTTCCGGCTCGATCAGCAGGTCTTCGCGACGCGTACCCGAGCGGTTGATGTTGATGGCCGGGTAGACGCGCTTCTCGGCGATGCGGCGGTCCAGGTGCACTTCCGAGTTGCCGGTGCCCTTGAACTCTTCGTAGATCACCTCGTCCATCTTGCTGCCGGTGTCGATCAGCGCGGTGGCGATGATGGTCAGCGAACCGCCTTCCTCGACGTTGCGCGCGGCACCGAAGAAACGCTTCGGACGATGCAGGGCGTTGGCGTCGACACCACCGGTCAGGACCTTGCCCGACGACGGCACGACGTTGTTGTACGCGCGGGCCAGGCGGGTGATGGAGTCGAGCAGGATGACGACGTCCTTCTTGTGCTCGACCAGGCGCTTGGCGCGCTCGATCACCATTTCGGCGACCTGCACGTGGCGGCCGGCGGGCTCGTCGAAGGTGGAGGAGACCACTTCGCCGCGCACGGTGCGCTGCATTTCGGTCACTTCTTCCGGTCGTTCGTCGACCAGCAGCACGATCAGGTGCACGTCCGGATGGTTGGACGTGATGGCCGTGGCCACCTGCTGCATCATCATCGTCTTGCCGGCCTTCGGCGGCGAGACGATCAGCGCGCGCTGGCCTTTGCCCTGCGGCGCCATCAGGTCGAGGATGCGGCCCGTGATGTCTTCGGTCGAGCCGTCGCCGCGTTCCAGGCGGAACTTGCGGCGCGGGAACAGCGGGGTGAGGTTCTCGAACAGGACCTTGTTCTTGCTCGCTTCCAGCGGCTCGCCGTTGATCGTGTCGACCACGGCCAGGGCGAAGTAGCGCTCACCGTCCTTCGGCCAGCGGATGCGGCCGGACAGGTGGTCGCCGGTACGCAGGTTGAAGCGGCGGATCTGGCTGGGCGAGATGTAGACGTCGTCCGGGCCGGCCAGGTAGCTGGCCTCGGCGGCGCGCAGGAAGCCGAAGCCGTCCGGCAGGATCTCCAGCACGCCGTCGGCGGCCACGCCTTCGCCGTGGCGGGTCAGCACCTTCAGGACCGCGAAGATGACGTCCTGCTTGCGGGCGCGGGCGACGCCTTCCTGGATCTGCAGCTGGTCGGCGACGTCGAGCAGCTTCGGCGTGGGCATGCGCTTGAGGTCGCCCAGCGAGTACAGCGGGAAGCCTTCCGGCACCTGCGGGTGCGGGCGGGCGATGAACTGCTCGCCGTTACCGCCGTCGTCCTGCATGCCGCCGCTCTGGTCGCGGTAGCGCTCGCGCTGACGGTCGCGGCGGTTGCGGAAACGGTCGCGTCGGTTGCCGCGGCCATCGGGATTGTCGCGGTTCTCGCGCGACGCCTGGCCGCCACCCTCGCCACCCTGGGCGGAGGCGCCGTCGGCGCGGGGTTCGGAAGCGGCCGGTTCGCCGGCCGGGGCCGGCGCGGGCGCGGGCGCAGTGGCCTCGGCGCGGGGCGCGTTGTCGGTGGCGACGGCGGCCGGCGCGTTGTCGGCGGCCTTGCTGACGCGCGGCTTGCGCACGCGCTTCTCGGCGGTGTCGCCAGCGTCTGGGGTGTTATCGGACAAGCAGGGAATCCTCGCTAAGCGGCGAGCGCTCGCATGCGGCGAGCGGAACGTCAGGGACGGGTTTCAAGAGGGGGTGCGGCCCAGGACGGGTCTTTCGACGGCATGTCGCAGACGGTCAAGGAAGCCGGGTGGGATGAAACTAGCACTGCCTTTGCGCGCCGGCAAGCGGCCGGACATGGGGCGTTCACGTGGCCGGGGCGGCCCCGCGGGGCCGGCGCCCGCAGGGCGGGCGCGGCCGATGGACCGGCGAGGCGCCGGATCCGGAGGCGTCAGAGCGCCTTGGCGATCATCTGGCTGATCTGCGCCTTGCCGACGGCGCCGATCTGGGTGGCCTGGACCTGGCCGTCCTTGAACAGCAGCAGCATCGGGATCGAGCGCACGTGGTACTTCATGGCCGTCGCCCGGTTATGGTCGACGTTGACCTTGGCGATCTTGGCCTTGCCCTCGAATTCCTTGGCGAGCTCGTCCAGGGCCGGGGCGATCATCTTGCACGGGCCACACCATTCGGCCCAGAAATCGACCAGCACGGGTTCGGACGACTGCAGCACGGAGGCGTCGAAATCGGCATCGCCGACGTGCAAAATTTTCTCGCTCACGGGGATCTCCTGCGGATTTGGATCGCGGGCCGGGCGGAGGCCGCCCCCGCCCGACGGGGTTCTGGCCCGGCCCCGGCGTTGCCGGATCGGGCGTTACGGTAAACTGGGGCGTTTCGGGGCGACTTCAAGTCCGCCCGACACCCTGACCGGGCCGGCGAACGACCGGACCGGCCCCGGCAGTCTGCGATGGCGGACGCCACCCACGCAAGCGCGCCAACGCAACATTGCATGCCGCAACTGTACGGCGCGCGCGGACGACTCCAGCAGATGAGCGACAAGCCCCTAACCGACGTTTCCTTTTCTTCCTTCGACCTGCATCCGAGCCTGTTGGCGGGCCTCGAAGCCGCCGGATTCACGCGCTGCACGCCAATCCAGGCGCTGACGCTGCCGATCGCATTGCAGGGCCGCGATGTCGCGGGCCAGGCGCAGACCGGCACCGGCAAGACGCTGGCGTTCCTGGTCGCGGTGATGAACCGCCTCCTCACGCGCCCGGCGCTCGCCGAGCGCAAACCGGAAGACCCGCGCGCGCTGATCCTGGCGCCGACCCGCGAACTCGCGATCCAGATCCACAAGGACGCGGTGAAGTTCGGCTCCGACCTGGGCCTGAAGTTCGCGCTGGTCTACGGCGGCGTCGACTACGACAAACAGCGCGAGCTGCTGCAGAAGGGTGCGGACGTCATCATCGCCACGCCCGGCCGCCTGATCGACTACGTCAAGCAGCACAAGGTCGTGTCGCTGCACGCCTGCGAGATCTGCGTGCTCGACGAAGCCGACCGCATGTTCGACCTGGGCTTCATCAAGGACATCCGTTTCCTGCTTCGGCGCATGCCGATCCGCACCGAGCGGCAGACCCTGCTGTTCTCGGCCACGCTCAGCCACCGCGTGCTGGAGCTGGCCTATGAGCACATGAACGAGCCGGAAAAGGTGGTCGTCGAGACCGAGTTCATCACCGCCGCCAAGGTCCGCCAGAAGGTCTACTTCCCGGCCGACGACGAGAAGATCCCGCTGCTGCTGGGCCTGCTCTCGCGCAGCGAGGGCGCGCGCACGATGGTGTTCGTCAACACCAAGGCCTTCGTCGAGCGCGTCGCGCGCGCGCTGGAGAAGGGCGGCTACCGCGTCGGCGTGCTCTCCGGCGACGTGCCGCAGAAGAAGCGCGAGACGCTGCTGAACAAGTTCCAGAAGGGCCAGCTCGAGATCCTCGTCGCCACCGACGTGGCCGCGCGCGGCCTGCACATCGACGGCGTTAGCCACGTCTACAACTACGACCTGCCGTTCGACGCGGAGGATTACGTCCACCGCATCGGCCGCACCGCGCGCCTCGGAGCCGAGGGCGACGCGATCAGCTTCGCCTGCGAGCGCTATGCGATGTCGCTGCCGGACATCGAGTCCTACATCGAGCAGAAGCTGCCGGTGGCGACGGTCGAAGCCGATCTGCTGGTCGCGCTGCCGCGCGCGCCGCGCGAAGTGCCGGAAGGTGCCGAGGGTGAGCAGGAGAGCATCGGCGCGATCTTCAAGGAAGCGCGCGAGCAGCGCGCCGCCGACGAGGAGCGTCGCGGCGGTGGTCGCGGTCGCAGCAGTGGTGGTCGTTCCGGTGGTGGTCGCGGCGAAGGTCGTGGCGAGCGTCGCGACGGTCGTCGCAGCGAAGGCGGTCGCGATGGCGCGCCGCGCGGCGAACGCAAGCCGCGCCCGCAGCCGCAGGCGGCCGATGCCGTCGCCACTGCACCGACGCCTGCGCCTGCGCCGATCGCGGGCCTGGAGACCGATACCGATCGCGCGCCACGCAAGCGCCGTCGCCGTCGTGGCGGTCGCCGCATCGAAGGTGCGCCCGAGGCCGCGTCCGCCGCGTCCACGCCGCGCAACCCGACCCAGGTGCACGCCCAGAAGCCGGCCAAGGCCGATGGCGACAAGCTCGGCCTGCTGCATCGCATCGGCCGCGGCCTGAAGTCGCTGATCTCGCGTTCGCCGCGCAGCCAGCACTGATCCCGCACCGCGTCGGCGCGGGATTGCGCGCGCCGACGGTCGGACCGCATCGCGGAATGTGCGCGACAGCGGTTTTCGCCCTAGCCTTCCTTGCCCGCGCCGCCGATACTTGGCGGCACGTGTGAGCAACGGTGAGCGATGAGCGTCCTGCGCTTCGACAATGTCAGCAAGCGGTACGGCGGCGGCCACGACGCGCTGAGCGAAGTCAGCTTCGAAGTCGCGCAGGGCGAAATGCTGTTCGTCACCGGGCATTCGGGCGCCGGCAAGAGCACCCTGCTCCGACTCATCCACCTGTCCGAACGCCCGAGCCGTGGCACGGTGCTGTTCGGTTCGCAGAACCTGCTGAAGGTGCGCGGACGCCGTATCGCGCTGCACCGGCGCGAAGTCGGCATCGTCTTCCAGGATCACCGCCTGCTTGCCGACCGCAGCGTCTCCGACAACGTCGCGCTGCCGCTGATCCTGCGCGGCATGCGCCGCGGCGACATCGGCAAGCGCGTGCGCAGCGTGCTCGACAAGGTCGGCCTGGGCGCGCGCGCCAATGCGCTGCCGTCGCAGCTATCGGCCGGCGAACAGCAGCGCGTGGGCATCGCCCGCGCCATCGTCGGCGAGCCGCGCCTGCTGGTCGCGGACGAACCGACCGGCAACCTCGATCCGACCCTGTCGGCGGAGATCATGGCGTTGTTCGAATCGCTGCCCGAGCGCGGCACCAGCGTGCTCGTCGCCAGCCATGACCTCGCACTGGTCAGGCGCATGAAGAAGCGCGTGCTGGTGCTCAACCAGGGGCGGCTCGTCGACGACATCTCGCCGGAGGACCTGGCCCAATGAGCGCGCAGACGCAGGGCGCGTCCACCGCGCCAGCCCGCTCGCGCTCGCGGCTGGGTACCTGGTTCGACCACCACGTCTACAGTCTGGTGGCGAGCGTCGGCCGCATGCTGCGCAAGCCTTGGGCCACCGCGCTGACCATCGGCGTGATGGCGGTGGCGATCGCGCTCCCGCTGGGATTGTGGGCGGCACTGGGCAACGTCGAGCGCTTCACCGGAACGGTGCAGGAGTCGCGCCAGATCAGCCTGTTCCTGAAGACCGATGTCGCCGTCGCCCGCGCCCGCGCGCTGACCGAAGAATTGCGTGGCCGTTCCGACGTGGCCGCGATCGAGCTGCGCACGCCGGAGCAGGGCATGGAAGAACTGCGTCGCAGCAGCGGGCTGGGCGATGCGATTTCCGCCGTCGACGGCAATCCGCTGCCGAGCCTGCTGATCGTGTCGCCGAAGGGCGATGAAACGCTGCTGGCCGATTCGCTGAGCCACCTGCCCGAAGTCGACGTCGTCCAGCACGACGCCGCATGGCGCCAGCGCCTGGACAGCTGGCTGCGGTTCGGCATCCGCCTGGCGTGGGTGCTCGGCGTGCTGCTCGGCCTCGGTGCGCTGCTCGTGGTGGGCAACACCGTGCGCCTGGACATCCAGTCGCGACGCGAGGAAATCACCGTGCTGCAGCAGCTTGGCGCCACCGACGGTTTCATCCGCCGGCCGTTCCTCTACCTGGGCGCGAGCTACGGTGTTGTCGCAGGCGCGCTGGCATTGGCGCTGTTGACCGCTGCCGAACACGCGCTGCGCGCGCCGCTGCACGATCTCGCCCGCAGCTACGGCAGCCAGTTTTCGCTGCAGGGTTTCGACCTGCCGTACGCGGTGGCGATCACGGTCGCGTCGGGCCTGCTCGGCTGGCTCGGCGCGGGCTTCGTCACCGGCCATCATCTGCGACAGAATCGACCGACCGCATGAGCCAGGATCTCCGCCATCTCGCCAGCAACGCGCCGCGGATCATGGTCGTGGACGGCTCCAAGCTGGTGCGCAAGCTGATCGGCGACGTGCTCAAGCGCGAGCTGTCCGACGCCGTGGTCGTGCCGTGCGCCGATATCGCCGAGGCGCGCAATGCGCTCGCCAGCGGCGCGGTCGACCTGGTGACCACCTCGCTGGTGCTGCCCGACGGCGACGGCATCGCGCTTGCGCGCGCGGTGCGTGAATCCGCGGGGCAGGCCTACGTGCCGATCATCGTCGTCTCCGGCGATGCGCAGTCGCACCTGGAATCGCGCCGCTTCACGGAGGACGTCACCGACTACTTCGACAAGGCGCTCGGCCACACCGCGCTGGCCGCGTTCATCCGCGGCTACGTGCAGCCGCAGCCGATCCCCGGCGCCCGCGTGCTGTACGTGGAGGACAGCAAGGTCGTCGCGCTGGCGACCAAGCGCATGCTCGAACGCCACGGCCTCACCGTGCTGCATTTCGTCGGCGTGGAAGAAGCGCTGGAGTACCTGGAGACGCATCGCGGCCAGGACGATGTCGGTTGCGACCTCGTGCTCACCGACGTTTATCTGAAGGGCGCGCTCAGCGGCAACGACCTGCTCGCGCGCCTGCGCGAGGATTTCAACTACGGCAAGCGTCGCCTGCCGGTGCTGGTGATGACCGGCGACGGCAATGCCGACAACCAGAGTGCGCTGCTGCGCGCGGGCGCGAACGATCTGGTGCTCAAGCCGATCGAGGAGCGCCTGCTGGTCACCAAGACCCTGTTCCAGCTGCGGCTGGCACGGCTGGCGGAGCCGGCGACGCTGGACGCATGAACGACGCGGCGGCCAGTCCGGAGCGCATCCGCCTCGAAGCGTCCTGGAAGGAAAAGGTCGGCGACTACCTGCAACGACCCGACATGCAGTCGCTGTCGACGTTCCTGCGCGACCGCAAGGCTGCCGGCGCGCGCATCTATCCGCCCGGGCAGAACATCTTTGCCGCGTTCGACGCGACGCCGTTCGATGACGTAAAGGTCGTGGTGCTCGGCCAGGACCCGTACCACGGGCCCGGGCAGGCGCATGGGCTGTGCTTCTCGGTGCTGCCCGGCGTGCCGGTGCCGCCGTCGCTGGACAACATCTTCAAGGAGATCCAGCGCGACCTCGGCATTCCGCGTCCCGATCACGGCTGCCTGCTGCCGTGGGCGCGTCGTGGTGTCTTGCTGCTCAACGCGGTGCTCACCGTCGAAGAAGGCCGCGCCGGCGCACATCAGGGCAAGGGCTGGGAAGGCTTCACTGATCACGTCGTCGAAACCCTCAACCGCGAACGCGACGGTCTGGTGTTTCTGCTCTGGGGCAGCTACGCGCAGGCCAAGGGCAAGGTGATCGATCCGCGTCGGCACCGGGTGCTGAAGGCGCCGCATCCTTCGCCGTTGTCGGCGCACCGCGGCTTTCTGGGCTGCGGGCATTTCTCTGCGACCAACGAGTACCTCGCTCGTCACGGGCAGCCGCCGATCGACTGGTCGCTGCCCGCCCGGGCTTCGCTGCAGGCCTGAACGGGGCCCCTGAACTTTCGGCCCATGAGCCGGTCTATGAAGGGCCGCCACAATCCTGGCGGCATTTGCGATGGTCGCCCGCCCAGGGCTGCCCAAGTGGTTGATTCGTAAAGATTCAGTCGCAGGCGGCGGTATTTCCCGGGCACCGGCCTTTGTCCCATCCATGAAACACTGAGGCCCTTTCGACCTTTAGCAGACCACCATTTCGACTGCTAATATGCTGCCCATGACCCAGAACAGCCGCAATCTCCCCCTGGTTCCGAACAACCTTCCGGTCCCGAGCGCGCTCGGTTCGCTGGATGCCTACGTCAATGCCGTGCACCGCATCCCGGTGCTGACGGCCGAGGACGAACAGGCCCTGGCGCGTCGCTTCCGCGACGGCGAAGACCTCGACGCCGCGCGTGAGCTGGTCCATTCGCACCTGCGCTTCGTCGTCCACGTGGCTCGTGGCTACAACGGCTACGGCCTGCAGATGGGCGACCTGATCCAGGAAGGCAACATCGGCCTGATGAAGGCGGTCAAGCGCTTCGATCCCGAACAGGGCGTGCGCCTGGTGTCCTTCGCCGTGCACTGGATCCGTGCGGAGATGCACGAGTTCATCCTGAAGAACTGGCGCATCGTGAAGGTCGCCACGACCAAGGCGCAGCGCAAGCTGTTCTTCAACCTGCGCAAGTCCAAGACCCGTCTGGGCTGGATGAACGCCGAGGAAGTCAGCGCCGTCGCCCGCGACCTCAACGTCTCCGAGCGCGAAGTGCTTGAGATGGAATCGCGCCTGTCGGGCCGAGACATCGGTTTCGATGCACCGGATGCCGACGACGACAACGCGCCGCCGTCGCCGGCCGCGTACCTGCGCGCCGATGCCGAGGATCCGTCGCAGGCGTACGAGCGTGAGGACGAGGAAGACAGCCACCTGGCGCTGCTGCGCGAAGGTCTGTCCGGTCTCGACCAGCGTTCGCGCGACATCATCAAGCGTCGCTGGCTCGATGCCGACAGCAAGGTCACGCTGCAGGAACTGGCCGATGAGTACGGCGTCAGCGCCGAACGCATTCGCCAGGTCGAAGCCAACGCACTGAAGAAGATGCGCGCGCTGTTCGCGGCGTAATCCAGCGCATCCGCACGACTCACGAAACGGCCCGGATTTCCGGGCCGTTTTCGTTTGGGACTCCCGACAACGCGGTCGAGTTCACATCGTCTTCATCGCGCGCCCCGGAACGTGCGCGGGCCCTCCGCCACCGCGCGGTGCGGTGACAGGGAAGGGTGAACCCAACGCAAGGAGACTCAGGATGAGTGCGAAGCTTCTGATGGCGGCTTTGGTGCTGTGCGGTTCGATGCTGGGGACGTATGCGCCCGCGGCGAAGGCGGGAGACGTGAGCAATGCGACGCTCGCGTGCTACGTGGACACGTCGGCGTTCGACCAGCTGACGTCCGGTTTCTGTTCCAGCGGCTGGCGTCCGGGCCAGCCCAATCCGACGACGGCGCACTTCGAGGTGATCGGCCTCGCGCCGGGCAGCTACACCTTCCAGTGGTCGGTCACGGGCTGCGGCGCGACCGCGTCGTGGTGCAACCGTTCCATCCGCAAAGACACCAGCGGCGGGCAGCCGGTCACCGTTACCGTGACGATCCAGGACGTCGCCACCGGCGCGACCAAGACCGTCACCGCGACGGCCGAGTACATCGACATCTGGACCTGATGCATCCGACGGCAGCCGCGCTCGCGGCTGCCGTCTTCATCGATCGAGCGGGCCGAAGATGATCCGCGCGTGCCGCTGGTAACTCCAGTACGCCCAGGCCCAGTTGATCAGCACGATGATGCGGTTGCGGAAGCCGATCAGGAAGAACACGTGCGCGGCGAGCCAGAACCACCACGCGATGAGTCCCGACAAGCGGAATCCGTGCACGTCCACGACCGCGGCCATGCGCCCGATGGTGGCCAGGTTGCCGTAGTCCCGATAACGGAACGCAGGTGCGGGATTGCCGGCGAGCCGCGCCGCGATCGCCGTCGCGACATGCGCGCCCATCTGCTTGGCCGCCGGGGCGACACCGGGCACCGGCTTGCCGTCCTGCTGCACGCTGGCCAGATCGCCGGCGACGAAGATCTCCGGATGGCCGGGCACGCTCAGGTCCGGCGATACCGCGACGCGTCCCGCACGATCGCGCGGCGCATCGAGCAACGCGCC